>NZ_JBFAID010000050.1:0-50944 GCF_040654475.1 Micromonospora sp. NPDC050686 | reverse complement strand
TCCGTGGTGTGTGACGCCCATGACAGCGCACGTTACCCGTTGAGGAAGCCGGCGACCCGCCCCCGCAGGGCCCGGCAGCGCCGGGCCGCCACCACCACGGCACCACCCGATGCGGGCCCATGAGCAGGGGAGTGCCCCGCACGCCGTCGGTGTAGTGGGCGGTGACCACGAGGCCGGCCAGGTCGAGGGGCTCGCCGACGGCGTACGTGGTCCGGGTCGGGGGGCGTCCGCACCGAGACCGAGGTCGGGTCCCCGCCGCCGGGCGGGCCGGCGTCCTGACGCACCCCGGCCCGCCCGCCACCTGTACCGCTACGAGACCGGCGTGCCCCTGCTCTCGACGCGGAAATGGTCGAAGGCCACGCCGAGGTCGGTGGACGTCCCGCCGCGGTTGAAGGCGACGAGCCCCGCTCCCGCCGGTTCGGCGGTCAACGTCGACGACCCGATGTACCGGTACACGGACCCGTCGGCGGAGTAGTAGGTCTTGTACGTGTTGCCGATCTTCGTCATCCGCAGCCAGATCGCACCGTCCGCGCCGACGATCCGCTGCGCGTCGGCTCCGGTGATCTGCGACGTGGACACCGTGCCGTTCTGCTCGCGAATGACCACGACCCGGGCCTTGTTGACCGGCGCCGTGGCGCTGCCCATCTCCCAGGCCAGCTTCACGTAGTTGTCGTCGTCCGCGTAGGCGATGATCCCGCCCTGCTCGTTGTTGTTGGCCAGTGGCCGGGAGAAGACGACCTTCGAGTCGATCGTCCAGTCACCGTTGACGTCCTGCAGCGCCACGTTCCGCGCCGTGTTCGCGCCGGCCTGCAGGTCGCCCTGCTGAGAGGTGATGACGAGCGAGCCGTCGGCGAGGCGCCAGCGGCTGGCGTCCGGCCGTACCCAACGCCACTGCGGGCCCAGCTCGTCCGCGGTGAACTCGTCGCTGCCGGTGAGGGTCGTGTTCAGGTCGACCGTGTAGGCCGACGACGCCTCCCCGTTGGTGACGGTGACCCTCGCCAGCCCGGTGGGAGTGGCCGCCTGCTCGACCACGACGGTGGCGGCCGGGTCGTTGGCGACCGCCGCCACCCTCGCCACGGTCTCCGTGCCGGCCGGCACCAGGACGTTGTAGCGCAGGACGCTCGGTGCGAGGTCGGCCAGGTCCTTGTCGTCGACCCGCAGGCTCCGCAGCGTCGTGTCGGTCACGAAGTCGAAGACGTAGTTCTTCACCATCGGTCCGAAGAAGTCGTCCTTCGTGACCTTGACGACGGCTCGACCGGGCACTCCGTCGGCCTGGCTGACGATCTCGTACCGGGCGGCGGGGTCGGCCGACGTCACGGCCGTGATGGTCGGCGAACCGCCGCCGGCAACGGGAATCCGGTAGGCGGCGGCCGACAGGTCGAACCCGCCGAACTCCTTGCCGTTCACGACGATCTTCGCCGAGAGCGGCCCACCGTCCACCGGGATGTCCCGGCCGCTGAACTCCTTCCAGTAGTTGACGCTGGTGTCCCGCCAGGTCGCCGCGTCGGTCTCGTGGATCGCCAGCGCGGCGCGTACCTCACCGAAGCGGCGCGCGTCGAGGTACGGCTGGAGCGAGTCCCAGGTCTCCCGCATCCAGGTGACGTACTGCACCCCCATCTGGTAGCGGTAGACCAGCTCGTCCCAGAACCCTCTGCCACTGCTCATCCGGCGGTCCCATGGCACGTGGTGGAACCACATCATCAGGTTCTCGGGTACGGTGTCGATGTTCCCGTACCGTTGCTCGAGGGTGGGAAAGTACTGGGCGGCCAGGTTGCTGCCGGTGGGGGAGCGATCGAAGCCCAGGCCAAGGCTGTCGGCCTTGTTGTAGTACACCGGGCTCCAGTCGTCCCGGGTGTTCCACTCGGCCGGGTTCGGCCCGTAGTGGTTGCCGGTGAACTGGTGCGCCACGCCCAGCGGGGTCTGGTAGCTGACCAGCGCCTCCCAGGAGCCCATCATCATCTTGACGATGGTGGCGACGGCGTCGCCGTTGTTGCTCCAGGTCATCCGGGTCCAGTCGGTCGCGATGTCCGTGGACTTCAGCGTCCAGTCCCAGGCCTGCCGCCCGAACGCGAACAGGTTTGCCTGGGAGAAGTGGTGCCCGGTCAGGTTGGCGGCGTTGCCCAGGTTGGCCACGCCGACGATGGCGGTGTCCGGCTGGTGCTGGGCGCTGCCGTCCACGATGTTGCCCACCAGCCGGTTTTTCAGCAGCTTCCCCTGCTTGTCGGTGGCGTAGGTGTCGGTCTTCAGCACCTCCTCCCACATCGGGGCGAGGAAGCAGAGCATCTTGTTCTGGCCGGTGTACTCCTGCGTGATCTGCAGCTCGATGGCCTGGTTGGTGTTCTCCATGCGCCCGAACATGGGGTGGGTCGGCTCCCGGGCCTGGAAGTCCAGCGGCCCGTTCTTGGTCTGCAGGAAGACGTTGTCCAGCAGTCGGCCGGTCGTGCCGTCCGGCTGCGGCTCGTCGTCGATGTAGCCGAACTCGAGGTACGCCCGCTTCAGCCGGTCGTTGTCGACCTCCGCGTTGTAGACGAAGGTGCGCCAGTGCACCCGCATCCCCAACGGGGCTACCGCCGCCCCGACACCGTTGGCGCCGTCGCCGTGGTCGTAGCCGAAGTCCTGGGGGCCGGGCTGGCCTTCGGAGTTGGCCTTGACCGTGAAGCCCATGAAGTCCGGGATGGACGCCTGGATCTGCTGCGCCTTGCGGTTCCACCAGCCTCGGAAGGCGATGCCGGTGGGATCGAGCTGGCTGTTGGTCAGCGTGTCGGGGGCGAACCGGGCGTCGGTCGGCGCCGTGTACCGGATGGAGAGCCCGATCTTGATCCCGTACGGGCGCAGGGCGTCGGCGAGCGCCGCCTCCTGCGCGATGTTCCGGGTGGTCAGGTACACGTTGTCGGCGTTGACGTTGTTGATGGTGATGCCGTTGATCCCGAGTGACGCCATCGCCCGCGCCGCCACGATGTAACGGTCGAGGATGACGGGCAGGTTCCGGCCGGCGTTGGCGCCGGTGGCGGCGAAGTTGAAGATCTGGCCGTTCTCACCGTTCACCCCACCCTGCCCCGAGGCGTTGTTGCCGGCGTAGAGGCGTTCGGTGTCCCAGTTGTTCAGCAGGCGGTGCTTGATCTTCGGGGATTCGGTCAGATCCAGGTTCTGGATCGGCCGCTGGGTCTGCATGCGCCGCAGGAAGGCGTACGTGCCGTACAGGGCGCCGAGCTCGGTGTTCCCGGCAATCACGGTCAGGTGGTCCCTGCCCCTGACCACCGTCCGGACGACGAAGCCCTCGTCACCGATCGCGGCCAGGTCGGCAGCGGGTACGTGATGCGCCACGGCCGTTGAACTGTCCCGGGTTCCCACGACGATCGAGCCGTCGCCGAGGTCGTCCGCGGTGGTCATGACCGGTACGTCCCGCCCCAGCAGCCCGCCCAGGCCCCGGACCAGTTCGTCCCGTGCCGCTTCGAGGCTGGTCTCCACCAGCTTCTCCTTCGCCCCGGGTTCCATGGCCAGGTTCGCCGTGTGGCGGTGCACCTTGTCACGGTCGGCGTTCTCGACCACGACCGTCCGCGCGACGCGCTGGTACTGCCGGAGCAGACCGGGGTTGCTGACCGGCACGTAGTGCAGCCACATCTGGGAGCCGTCGTAGTCGTCGGCAACCGCAACCGCTGCCGCGGCGGCCGGCGCGGGCGGCACCGTCAGGGCGGCGGCGACCATCATGAGGGCCATGAGAAGACCCAGAACTTTGCCGCTTCGTCTACGCTCCACGCTTACGTTCATCGCACATTCCTCTGCACATTCATCGGCGGGACCGGCATTCGATTTCGCGGGCTGGTCGGCGCTGACCGCCGCATTCGACCGACCTCGGGAACCTCTGCGTTCATTCCACTGCTGGCAATGAGGGAAGTTGGGCGGCGGGTCACTGTGGAGGGATTCTCTGCCCGTGCTAGTGACGACATCAGAGGTGAACTACGTCAGTCAATGGCTGTCGCCACTGAAACTTGTTTCAATGCGGCGGCGCCGCAGTTTCGCCGTGATTGCGACGTCAGCTGTGCACAATGGGCCACCGAGCCCGCGTGACGCAGTTCCACGGCCCCGGCGGCTTTATGCCCCCGCCATTCGTCAGTAGGGGTGGTGCGAGGACGATCCGTTAAGGTCGGTCCGCAGTCGCATTACCTGCTCGGTCAGTACCGCCCGGAACCCGCCGTGCTCGGGAAGGTCGGGGCCGAAGATCTCCGAGACGCGCAACAGCGAGTCGACCAGCCGGGACGGGTCGGCGTCGGCCGATGCGGCGGCACGTAGCCGGTCCGCCAGCGGGTCGTCCAGCGGTAGCTCTCGGCCCCGCACGTCCCAACCACGCGCCACATACACCATCCACGCCGCGACCGCCAGTGTCGCGTGCCGTGGCACCACTCCGGCGGAAAGCCGGTCCCGCACGGTGCCCAGCAGTCGTACCGGCAGCTTCTGCGACCCGTCCATCGCCACCTGCACGGTCCTGTGCCGCAGCGCCGGGTTGGCGAAACGGGCCAGCACCTGACGGCGGTAGCCGGCCAGGTCGAGCCCGTCGGGCACCCGCAGGGTGGGCGTCACGTCCTCCACCATCAGGGCCTCGGCCGCCGCCGCGAGCCGGTCGTCGGACAGCGCCGCCGCGATGGTGTCGTATCCGGACAGGGCACCCAGGTAGGCCAGCAGGGAGTGGGTCGCGTTGAGGGTGCGCAGCTTCACCGCCTCCCACCCGGCGACATCGGTGGTGAACAGCGCCCCGGCCCGTTCCCACGTCGGCCGGTCGGCGGCGAAGTCGTCCTCGATCACCCACTGGCGGAACGGTTCGGTGACCACCACACCCCGGTCCTCGAGGCCGAGCAACCGGTTGGCGTCCGCACGATCCTCGTCCCTGGTGGCCGGCACGATCCGGTCGACCATGCAGGATGGGAAACGCACCGCGCCCGTGATCCAGTCGGCCAGCCCCGCCCCCTGCGCCGCTGGCAGCGCGGCCACGAATTCGTGCACCAGCCCGCGCAGCACCCGGCCGTTGCCGCTGAGGTTGTCGCAGGACAGCACGGTGACCGGGGCGCCGCCGCGCGACCGGCGCGCCTGCAACCCGCGCACCAACTGGCCGACCGCGGTCCGCGGCGGTCGGCCGGTGAGGTCGGCCACCACCTCCGGGTCCGACCGGTCCAGCCCGCCGCGGCCGTCGCGCCGGTACCCCTTCTCGGTCACCGTCACCGTGACCACCCGCACCGCCGGGTCGGCGATGCGGTCGACCACCGCCGCCGGGTCCCCGCCACCGTGGAGGACCTCCCGGACGCTGCCGACCACCCGCAGCGCCGGCCCGTCGGCACCGCGTTCGAGCACCGAGTAGAGGCCGTCCTGCGGCACCAACTGCTCGCGGACGGCCGCCGACCGCTGGGTCACCCCCGCGATGCCCCAGTCGTCGCGGCCGGTCGCGGCGGCGGCCAGCTCCGTGAACACGGCCTGATGTGCCCGGTGGAAGGCGCCGAGCCCCAGGTGTACGACCCCGACCCGCAGCGCACGCGGGTCGACCTGCGGGCCGTGCCAGCCTCGACCGGGCCCGGCGACCCGGTCGAGCGTGTCGAGGCGCAGCCGCTGCCCGGCCCCCCTCACAGCACCGCCCCGAGCTGCCACGGCACGATTTCCTCGCCGCCCAGGCCCAGCTCCTCGCTCGCCGTGCGCCGCCCCGACGCCACATCGAGCAGCAGGTCGTAGACCCGGCGCCCCATCTCGGCCATCGGCACCCCCTGCTCGACCACCGCCGAGCAGTCGAGGTCGACGTCGCCGGCCATCCGGGCGGCCAGCTCGGCGTTGGTGGCGAGCTTGACCGTCGGCACCGGGCGGCTGCCGAAGACGGAACCACGGCCGGTGGTGAAGCAGATCAGGTTGGCGCCGCCGGCCACCATCCCGGTCACCGAGACCGGGTCGTAGCCGGGGGTGTCCATGAACACCAGTCCCGGCCGCGGAATCTGCTCGCCGTACTCCCGGACGGCGACCAGGGGGCTGTGACCCGCCTTCGCCACCGCACCCAGCGACTTCTCCAGAATGGTGGTGATGCCGCCCGCCTTGTTGCCCGGGGAAGGATTGGCGTCCAATGTGGTGCCCTGCTGCCGGGTGTACTCCTCCCACCAGTGGATGCGGGCCAGCAACGCGTCCGCCACCGCCGCGCCGGCGGCCCGGGCGGCCAGCAGGTGCTCGGCCCCGTACACCTCCGGCGTCTCGCCGAGGACGCTCGTCGCGCCCGCGGCGACCAGCAGGTCCGAGGCGACCCCCAGGGCCGGGTTCGCGGTCAGCCCCGACCAGCCGTCGGAGCCGCCGCACTGCAGGCCGAGCACCAGCTCCGCCACGTCGACCTCGGTACGCGCCGCGCCGGCCAGGTCGCCCACCAGGTCGCCGACCAGCTCCACACCGCGCCGCACCGCCGACGCGGTGCCGCCCAGCTCCTGGATGGTGTACGACGCCACCGGCACCTGCTCGGCCACGCCGAGGTCCCGCATCAGGCCGGCCACGGTGTTGACCTCGCAGCCGAGCCCGACCACCACCAGCCCGCCGATGTTCGGGTGGCGTGCGTAGCCGGCGAGGGTCCGCCGCAGCAGCTCCCAGCCCTGCCCCCGATCGGCCATGCCGCAGCCCGTGCCGTGGGTCAGGGCGACCACGCCGTCGACACCGTCGACGTCCTCGGCCAGCTCCTCGGTGAGCCGGGCGACCTTGCGCGCCACCGTCGCCGAGCAGTTGACCGTGGTCAGCACCCCGACGTAGTTGCGGGTGCCCACCCGCCCGTCCGGCCGCCGGTAGCCGTGGAACGTACGCCGCAGGTCGCCCGGCAGCCGCGGCGCGGACCGCCACCCAGCCTCCGCCGCCCGCACCGGGGCGTCCGCCGGCATGCCCAGGTTGTGCAGGTGCACATGCTCTCCTGCGCTGACGGCGGTCAGCGTACGCCCGATCACCTGGCCGTACTTGCGCACCAGCGCCCCGGCGGGCAGGTCCCGCAGCGCGACCTTGTGCCCGGCGGGCAGGTCGCCGCGCAGCGTCACCTCACCCGCGCCGGGCACGGGGACCGACGCCCCGCCCGGCAGCGCCCTGGTCGCCACCGCGACGTCGTCGCCCTCGTGCAGCACCAGGAGGCTCACCCGGACACCTCCGCCCCGCCCCGCGCGACCAGCCGGCGCGACTCGGCCAGCAGCGGGAGGCATCCCGTGCCGCGGTGACCTCGCCGCGACAGCGCCGCCGCGGCGGCGCTGAGCCGTACCGCGTCCGGCAGGCCGTCTCCCAACGCCAGCCGGGCGGCGACGGTGCCGGCCAGCACGTCACCGGCGCCGGTCTGGTCGACGACGCGGCCGGCCGGGTACGTCGGAACCTCGATCCGCTGCCCGCCGGCGACCTGGGCCACCAGTTCGTCGCCCAGTTCGTCGTCGGGCACCCGGGCCAGCAGGCGGGTGTGCGCCCCGGCGGCGGACGGCAGCCGCAGCACCGGCAGGACGCGCTGGCGGCGCAGCAGCCCGATCACGCCGCTCATGAGTCGGACTCCTCCCTGACCCGGGCCACCAACTGCGTCGGGTTGACGTAGCGCAGGCCGATCACCAGCAGCACCAGCATCATCGAGGTGTAGATGACGGCCATCGAGTCCACCGTCTGCTGGGCCCGGATGCCCGCCGCGGACATCGAGTAGTAGAGGGCGACGACCAGGGTCTGCGAGTCCGGGCCGGCGGTCAGGAAGGTCAGCTCGAACATGCCGACGGTCCGGACCAGGACGAGGATGGCGGAGGCCAGCATCCCGGGGAGCAGCAATGGTGCCAGCACCCGGAGGAACACCGACCGCAGCCCGGCCCCGCACATCCGGGCGGCACTCTCGATGCGCGGGTCGATCTGCTCGATGAACGGCGTCATCGTCAGAATGACGAACGGCACCGACGGTACGAGGTTCGCCAGCACGACCCCGGAGAGGTGACCGGCGAGGCCGAACTTGTACAGCACCGTCGCCAACGGAATGCCGTAGGTGATCGGCGGCATCAGGATCGGCAGCAGGAAGACGAGGTACGCCAGCCGCTTGCCGGGAAAGTCGCGCCGGGCCAGCACGTAGGCCGCCGGCACCCCGACCAGCAGCGACAGCACCACCACGGCCAGGGAGACCTGCAGGGTCACCACGATGACGTCGAGGAGAGCGAACTCGCCCCACGCCTGTCCGTACCACTTGGCCGTCCACCCGTCCGGCAGCCAGGTGTCGAACCAGCGCTGCCCGAAGGAGCTGACCAGGACGGAGCCGACGATCCCGAGCAGGTTCAGGAAGAAGAATACGACCGCGCCCCAGACCAGCCAGGCGCCGGGGCTCGCCACCAGCCGCCGCCGGGGGCGAGCCGACCCGGCGGTCGCATCGTCCGAGCGGATCGCGGTGCCGCCGCTCATCAGCCCTTACCCCCCGTCGATCCGGTGTAGAGGCGCGTGCGGGCCAGCAGCACCACCGAGATGACGACCAGCTCGATGAAGCCCATGATCATGGCGATCGCGGACGCGTACGGGTAGTCGTACTGCTCGTAGGCGGCCTGGTAGGCGGCGATGGAGATGACCCGGGTCTCGCCGGCCGGATTGCCGACCAGCACGGCGGACGGGAAGACGCTGAACGCCAGCACGAACGTCAGGCAGAACGTCGTCGCCAGCCCCGGCATCAGCAGCGGCAGGGTGATCGTCCGGAACCGCTGCCACCAGCCCGCGCCCAGCGTGGCCGCCGCCCGTTCCAGCGTCGGGTCGATGCCGGTCAGGTATGACAGCACCAGCAGGAAGGCGAACGGGAAGCCCGTGATGACCAGGGAGAAGAAGACGCCCCAGTAGTTGTGCACCAGCCGTACCGGCTCGTCGGTCAGGTGCAGGGCCAGCAGCACCCGGTTGAACCAGCCCGTCGGCCCGAGGAAGTTGAGCAGGCCCTGGGCGGTGAGCACCGTGCCGAGGGTGATCGGCACGACGAGCAGGACGGTCACCAGCCGCCGGCCCCGGAACCGGCCCCGCATCCGGTAGGCGATGGGCACCGAGGCGAGCACGTTGAGCAGGGCCGCCGGCAGCGCGAGCCGTAGCGTGATCCACATCGTGTCCCGCTGGTACGCGTCACCGAAGAAGCGCGCGTAGTCACTGAACGGCCCGCCCTCGTTCGGCTGGAACGACAGGCCGAGCCCGTAGAAGAACGGGTACAGGAAGAGCAGGACGACGAAGAGCACCGCCGGGGCCAGCAGCCACAACTGCCGGTCCACGCCCCGCTCGGCCAGGCGGTGCCGCCAGTGCGCCCGGGCGGGTGGGGCCGCGCCGGGCGGCGAGGTGCGGCGCCGTGTCGTGACGCTCATCCGACCAGCCCCGCTTCCTCGACGACGGCGCCTTCCTCGGCGCGCGGGGCAGGCGCGGGATGCTCGCCCGGTTCGGCGGGGAAGATCAGCAGTCGTTGTGGCGTCACGCCGAGCGTCACCCGGTCACCCGGCGCGACCCGCCGCTCGGTGCGTACGTGCACCCGCAGCCCCGAGGCCGTGCGGGCCTCGGCGGCCAGTTCCCGACCCTGGTACTCGACCACCTCGATCTCGGCCGGGACGGCGTTCGCGGCGTCCGCCCCACCGACCTGGACGTCCTCTGGCCGCACGGCGACCATCACCGACGCGCCGACGGCGACCGGGGCGACCGGGTCACCGGCCAGCCGAAGGCCGTCGGCCTCGACGGTGGTCAGGCCTTCCCGCACCGACCGTACGCGCATCGGCCAGAGGTTCCGGTAGCCCATGAAGTCCGCGACGTGCCAGTTGCCGGGCCGGGTGTGCAACTGCTGCGGCGACCCGATCTGCTGCACCCGACCACCGCGCAGCACCACCAGCCGGTCGGCCAGCGACAGCGCCTCCTCCTGGTCATGGGTTACGTAGACCGTGGTCAACCCCAGGGACTGGTGCAACCGGCGGATCTCGGTGCGCATCTCCAGCCGGAGTTTGGCGTCGAGATTGCTCAGCGGCTCGTCCATCAGCACGAGGGCCGGTTCGAGCACGACCGCCCGGGCGATGGCCACCCGCTGCTGCTGCCCACCCGAGAGCTGGCCCGGCAGCCGGTCGGCGTGCTCGTCCAAGCGGACGAGGCGGATCGCCGCCGCGGTGCGCCGACGGATCTCGTCCCTGGGCAGTCGCCGCATCCGCAGACCGAAGGCGATGTTGGCGCGTACCGACAGGTGCGGGAAGAGCGCGTAGCTCTGGAAGACCATGCCGAAGCCACGCCGCTCCGGCGGCAGGGTGTCGACCCGGGTCTCGTCCTGCCAGATGCTGCCCCCGCTCAGCGGCAGCAGCCCGGCGAGACAGTTCAACGCGGTTGACTTGCCGCATCCCGAAGGGCCGAGCAGCGCGATGAACTCACCGGCGCGGATGGTGAGGTCCAGGTCGCGCAGCGCGTCCTGGCTGCCGAAGCGGCGGGACACCGAGTCGAGCCGCAGCTGGGTGAAGCCCGAGCCGGGGATGCTCATCCTTCCTTCACCTTTCCGCTGCCGATCTCGCGGTCCCACCGGTCGAACGCCGCCACGAGCGCCTTGGCGTCGAGTGGCACCTCGGTCGGGTTGTCGGCGATGAGCGCGTCGTACTCCGGGCGGCCGAACTCCCTGATGGCGTCCTGGCTCTCCTGCGGCGCCATCGACAGGTCGACCCCCTTGACCGCCGGCCCGGGGTAGAAGTAGCCCTGGTCGAACGCCTTGGCCTGCTGCTCGGGGGTGAGCATGAACTGCAGCAGGGCCAGCACCGCCGACTGGGTGTCGGTGGAGGCGCCCTTGGGGACGACGGCGTAGTGGGCGTCGGTCACCCAGTGGAAGCCGGCCAGCGAGCTGACCTTCGCCTCCTTGGGCACCGTGCCGAGCACCCGCGGGTTGATGTCCCACCCGATGGTCGAGGCGATCACGTTGACCGATCCGTTCGCCAGGTTCTTCATCGTCTCGGTCGTGCCGCTCGGGTAGTACTCGACGTAGCGGTCGAGCTCCTTCAGGTACGCCCAGGTCTTGTCCCACCCGTTGATCGGGTCCTTCGGATCCTGGTCGCCGAGGATGTAGGGCAGGCCCATCAGGAAGGTCCGGGCCGGACCGGAGTTCGACGGACGGGCGTACTGGACCTTCCCCGGGTGCGCCTTCGCGTAGGCGAGCAACTGCTCGGTGGTCGTCAGCGGGGTGGAGACCTTCGTCGGCAGGTACTCCAGCAGTGGCCCGGACGGGTAGTAGGTGACCGTCACCCCGGCGTTGCCGGCGAGCTTCTGCATCGCGGCGGCCGGCTCGAGGTAGTTCTGCATGCCCGGCAGCCGGTCCGCGTGCGTCGGCAGCAGATCCAGCCACAGGTTCTGGTCGATGCCGGCAGCGAGGCCGTCCACGCCGGTCAGGACCAGGCCGATGTCGACCCGGTCGGCGTTCTGCTGCGCCTTGATCTTGCCGGCCAGTTCCGGCGCGGGCGACTTCGAGTAGGTGACCCGGGAGATGATGTCGGGGTGCTTGCGCACGAACTCGTCGATCATCCCCTGGGTGAGTTGCAGGTTGCCCGCCACGTCCAGGACGTTGAGGCTGACGGCCTTCGTGGGCTTGTCGGGCACCGGGCCGGTGCTGTCGCCGCTGCCTCCGGAGCCACTGGGCGCCCCGCAGGCGGCGGTGAGGGTGAGGACGGACGATGCTGCGGCGATCAGGGCGCTGCGCCGGGTGAGACCCATGGGACGATCCCTTCCTCGGACACCCCGACGGACGGGGTGCGGCCGTGGTCGTGGTGGTGGCTGGGGCTTGGTCAGGTGACCCGCGCGACCCCGGTGGAGCCGCGCACGAGCAGTTGTGTCGGCAGCTCGCGGCGCGTGTTGCGCACACCGTCGGGCTGCTGGAGCAGGGCGAGCAGCAGGTCGACCGCAGCGCGCCCGGCCTGTTCCTTGCCGACGGAGACGGTGGTCAGCGCCGGGGCGGACATCGCCGACATCTGGATGTCGTCGACGCCGATCACGCTGATGTCGTGCGGCACCTGCACGTCACGGTCGCGCAGCCGGCTGAGCAGGCCGAGTGCCATCACGTCGTTGTAGGCGATCACCGACGTGACGCCCGAGGCGACGACGAGGTCCGCCGCCGCGACCCCGCCCTCGAAGTACGGCGGGAAGTGACCCGCCACGAAGAGCTCCATGCTGGCGGCGCCGGCCGCGGAACGCAGGGCGCGCACCCGGTCGCGGTTGGACCAGGACGCGCGTGGCCCGCCGACCCAGGCGACCCGGCGATGCCCGAGCGCCTGGAGGTGGGCGATCGCCTGCCGGATGCCGTCGGCGCTGTCGAACACGACGGACGGGACGTTGCCGAAGCGGCGGTTGACCATCACGAGCGTGGTGTGTTCGGCCAGGTCGCGGATCTCCTCCTCGGGCGCTCGGGGGGAGCAGAGGATGAGGCCGTCCACCTGCTTGGCGAGGGCGCGGACGAGCCCAGCCTCGGCCGCCTGGTCCTCGTCGGTGTCGGCGAGGAACACCGCGTAGTCCGCCTCCCGCGCCCGGGCCTGCACCCCCTTCACCACGCTGGGGAAGAACGGGTTGGTCAGGTCCGGCACGATCAGCCCCAGGTTCCCGGTGCGCCCCGTGATCAGGCCCCGGGCCGCCCGGTTCGGCGCGTAACCCAGCCGCTCGGCCGCTCGCAGGACCCGTTCCCGGGTGGCGTCGTTGACCATTTCCGGGGCCGACAGGGCGCGGGACACGGTCGACGCCGAGACACCCGCTTCGCGGGCCACCTCACGGATCGTCGCTCGCACGGCTGACCTCCTCGTGGACGGCGTGCTCGAAGTCTGAAACCGATTGCAGTCATGTGTCAATACTTGATTGCGTGAATGTTTCGGCCGGCTGTCGGGGCGGCTCTTGTCGTGGACTCAGCTCGATGCAATCCTTTGCAAAGTTGTTCCAGACCCCGTCGTTGAGGAGAGTTGCGTGGGCCAGCTGCGTCTGCACCCCGACCGCGCCCTGCCCGCAGGAGACGACATGCGGGCCGTGGCCCGCCGGATCTACCAGGCCACCCGGGAGCTGCCGCTGCTGTGCATGCACGGGCACGTCGACGCGGCGGTGTTCGCCCGGGACCAGCGCTTCTCGGACCCGGCGCACCTGCTGGTCGTGCCCGACCACTACGTCACCCGCATGCTCGTCTCGCAGGGCGTGCCGCTGGCGGACCTCGGCGTACCCCGTGTCGACGGCGGGACGGTCGAGACCGATCCGCGCGAGATCTGGCGGCGGTTCTGCGCCAACTGGCACCTCTTCCGAGGCACCCCCAGCCGGTACTGGCTGGAGCACGAGATCGTCGAGATCCTCAAGATCGACGTGGCTCCCGGCCCGGACACCGCCGACCTCCTCTATGACCTGATCGAGGCCCGGCTGGCGGAACCGGCCTTCCGGCCCCGGGCGCTGCTCGACGTGTTCAACATCGAGCTGATCTCCACCACGGACCCGGCCACCTCGACGCTCACCGACCACGCCCGGCTGCACGCCGACGGGCTCGGCGCGCGGGTCGTGCCCACGTTCCGACCCGACGCGCTCACCCATGTCAACTCCGCCGGCTGGCTGCGGCGGGTGCGCCAACTCCAGGAGCTGTCGGGAGTCGACACGGCGGACTACCGCGGCTTCGTCGCGGCCCTGCGGCGCCGACGGGAGGCCTTCGCCGACGCCGGTGCCCGGGCCACCGATCACGGACACCTCACCGCCACCGCCGGGCCGCTGCCCGACGGCGAGGCGGAGCGCGTCTACGCGGCGGCCCGCCGCGGCGACACGAGCGACGCCGACGCCGCCGCGTTCGCCGGGCACATGCTCTTCGAGATGGCCCGGATGTCCTGCGACGACGGCCTGGTCATGCAGATCCACCCCGGAGTGCTGCGCGACCACGACCCCGCCATCCACCGGGCCTTCGGCTCCGACCGCGGCTTCGACATCCCGGTGGCCGCCGAGTTCACCCGGGCGCTGCGACCGCTGCTCAACGCGTTCGGCCACGATCCGCGTTTCCGACTGGTCCTGTTCACCGTCGACGAGACGGCCTACTCCCGCGAGTTGGCGCCACTGGCCGGCGCCTACCCCTGCGTCCGGCTCGGCGCGCCGTGGTGGTTCCTCGACAGCCCCGACGGGATGCGCCGATTCCGCGAACTCGTGACCGAGACGGCCGGCTTTTACAACACCTCCGGCTTCGTCGATGACACCCGAGCCTTTCTCTCCATCCCGGCCCGCCACGACCTCGCCCGGCGGGTCGACGCCGGCTACCTGGCCAGGCTGGTCGTCGAACACCGCCTCGCCGAGGACGAGGCCGTCGAGACGGCGATCGACCTGGCCTACCGGCTGCCGCAGCGGGCGTACGCTCCGTGGGCTGCCGGCCGCACGCCCGCGTCAGCCACCAACCGGTAGACCGGCGTGGCCGGCCGGCACCGCCCCCGCCGCGCCCTCCCGGCGGCGGTCAGCAGCACGGTCGGGCCGTTCGCCACCCCGGTCAGCGGCTGGCGCCGGCCCGCCGCTTGTTGTAGATGTCGAACGCCACGGCCAGCAGCAGCACCAGTCCCTTGATGACGGACTGGGTGGACTGGTCCACCCCCATCAGCTGCATGCCGTTGCTCATCACCGCCATGATGAGCCCGCCGACCATGGCACCGACCACGGTGCCCACCCCGCCGGAGACCGCCGCGCCCCCGATGAAGGCCGCCGCGATCGCGTCGAGCTCGAACATGTTGCCGGCGGCGGGCTGCGCGCCGTTGGCCCGCGAGGAGTAGATGACTCCGGCGACCCCGGTGAGGAAGCCCATGTTCACGAAGATCCAGAAGTTCACCGAACGGACCTTCACCCCGGACAGCATCGCCGCCGACAGGTTCCCGCCGATCGCGTAGACCTGCCGTCCGAAGACCGTCCGCCGGGTCACCAGGCCGTAGCCGATGACCAGCGCGGCCAGGATGATCAGCACGATGGGCAGGCCACGGGCGTGGGCCAGCTGCCAGCCGAAGAACATGATGATCGCGCCCACCAGCGCCACCCGCGCGACGAACAGCGGGAACGACTCGACCGGCTGCTGGTAGCGGATCCGGGCGACCCGGGTCCGGAACTCGCTGACCGCGTAACCGGCCACCGCCAGGGCCGCGATGAGCAGCGTGAAGGCGTCGTAGCCCTGGCCGCCGAGCAGGCCGTTGAGGAAGCCGTTGGCGGCGCGCTGGTATTCGGCCGGGAACGGCGACAGCGAGATGTTGTCCAGCACCTGCAGCGTGAGCCCGCGGAACAGCAACATGCCGGCGAGGGTGACGATGAAGGCCGGCATGCCGACGTAGGCCACCCAGAAGCCGTGCCAGGCGCCCACCGCGACGCCGACCGCCAGCGCGGCGAGCACCCCGACCCACCACGGCTGGCCCTGCTGGATCACCAGCACGGCGGAGACCGCGCCGGTGAGCGCGACCACCGACCCCACCGACAGGTCGATGTGCCCGGCGATGATCACGATGACCATGCCGATGGCCAGGACCAGGATGTAGGAGTACTGCAGGACGATGTTCGTGATGTTGCCCGGGCTCAGCGACACCCCGTCGGTCAGGATCGCGAACAGCGCCACGATGACGATGAACGCGACGTAGATGCCGCTCTGCCGCAGGTTGCGCATGATCAGCGTACGGGGGTCGCTGGTGCCGGTGTGCAGCGCGGCGGCCGGGGCGCTCGCCGAGGACGCGGTGTCCGGCTCGGGGGCGGGCCTGGTGCTGGTCATCGGGAGGGCTCCTTCTCCTTCGTCATGAGCGCCATGAGGTTTTCCTGGGTCGCGTCGGACACCGGGATCTCACCGGTGAGGCGGCCGGCGGAGAGCGCGTAGATGCGGTCGCACATGCCGATGAGTTCCGGCAGCTCGGACGAGATGAGGATGACCGCTCTGCCGTCGGCGACCAGCCGGTTGATGATCGTGTAGATCTCGAACTTCGCCCCGACGTCGATGCCCCGGGTGGGCTCGTCGAGGATCAGCACGTCCGGATCGGTGAACAGCCACTTGGACAGCACGACCTTCTGCTGGTTGCCGCCGGAGAGCTTGCCCACCACCGACATCACGCTCGGCGTCTTGATGTTCATGTTCCGCCGGCTCTGCTCGGCGACGCTGATCTCCTCGTTGCCGTTGACCCAGCCCGCCCGGGACAGCTTGCCCAGCGCCGCCGCCGAGACGTTGCGGCACACGTCCGCGATCAGGTTCAGGCCGTACCGCTTGCGGTCCTCGGTCACGTACGCGATGCGGTTCGCGATCGCCTCGGCCACCGTGCGGGTCCGGACCTGCCGGCCGTGCATGAACACCCGGCCGGTGACGTCCCGGCCGTACGCGCGGCCGAACACGCTCATCGCCAGTTCGGTGCGCCCCGCACCCATCAGCCCGGCGATGCCGACGACCTCGCCGGCGCGTACGTTCAGCGTCACCCGCTCGACCACGTTGCGGTCCTGCACGGGGTGCCGCACCGTCCAGTCCTCGATGCGCAGCACCTCGGCGCCCGGGGACGACTCCCGGTCCGGGTAGAAGCTGGTCAGGTCGCGGCCGACCATGCCGCGGATGATCCGGTCCTGGGTCACCTGGTCGGCGCGCATGTCCAGCGTCTCCACCGTCCGCCCGTCGCGGATCACCGTGGTGAAGTCGGCGATGGCGGTGATCTCGTTGAGCTTGTGGGAGATCATGATGCAGGTGATCCCGCGTTCGCGCAGGCTGCGCAGCAGGTCGAGCAGGTGGGCCGAGTCGATGTCGTTGAGGGCGGCGGTCGGCTCGTCGAGGATCAGCAGGCGTACGTCCTTGGCCAGGGCCTTGGCGATCTCCACCAGTTGCTGCTTGCCGACGCCAAGCTGGATGACCGGGGTGACCGGGTTCTCGGGCAGGCCGACGGAGGCCAGCAGGGTGCCCGCCTCGGCGTTGGCGCGGTTCCAGTCGATCAGGCCACCGGCGCCACGCCGCTCGTTGCCGAGGAAGATGTTCTCCGCGATCGACAGGTACGGCACCAGCGCCAGCTCCTGGTGGATGATCACGATGCCGACCGACTCGCTGTCGCGGATGCCGTTGAACCGCACCGGCTTCCCGTCGAACAGGATCTCCCCGTCGTAGCTGCCCGTCGGGTGGACCCCCGACAGCACCTTCATCAGGGTGGACTTGCCCGCGCCGTTCTCGCCGCAGATGGCGTGGATCTCCCCGCGCCGGACGGTGAGCGACACGTCCTGCAGCGCGGTCACGCCCGGGAAGGTCTTGGTGATGTTGCGCATCTCGAGAATCGTGTCGTCCATCGCTGCGAGTCCTCGTCGTCTGGGTCGCGGTACCCGTCGTACGGAAGTGGTGGGGCCCGGCGGTGGCAACCCACCGCCGGGCCCCACCCGGCGTTACTTGGCCTGACCGGCGGCGACCTCCGCCGCGGTGTAGTAACCGGAGTCGATCAGGGACTGCTTGATGTCGTCCTTGTAGACCGTCTCCACGGGCAGCAGGTACGACGGCACCACCTTGACCCCGTTGTCGTAGGTCTTGGTGTCGTTCGCCGTCGGCTCCTTGTCCTGCAGGAACGCCTCGGCCGCCAGCACGGCCTGCTCGGCCAGCAGGCGGGTGTCCTTGAACACCGTCGAGTTCTGCACCCCGTCGTTGATCAGCTTCACCGACGCGATCTCCGCGTCCTGGCCGGTCACCACCGGGAGCGGGTTGGCGGCCGGGCCGTAGCCGGCGTTCTGCAGGGCGGTGATGATGCCCCGGGAGATTCCGTCGTACGGCGACAGGACGCCGCCGACCTTCGCACCGTCGTTGTAGGAGGAGGTCAGCAGGTCCTCCATCCGCTTCTGCGCGGTCTCCTGCTGCCAGCGCAGGGTGGCCACCTGCTCGATCTTGGTCTGGCGGGACTTGACCACGATCGTGCCGTCGTCCAGGAACGGCTTGAGGGTGTCCATGGCGCCGTTGAAGAAGAAGTGGGTGTTGTTGTCGTCGAGCGAGCCGGCGAAGAGTTCGATGTTGAAGGGGCCCTTCGCCGAGCCCTTCGAGCCGTCCTTGTTGAGCAGACCCAACCCGACCAGCAGGGCGGTGCCCTGGGCGACGCCGACCTTGTAGTTGTCGAAGCTGACGTAGAAGTCCACGTTCTTGCTGTCCCGGATCAGCCGGTCGTAGGAGATGACCGGGATCTTCGCGTCGGCGGCCGCCTGGAGCTGGCTGCTCAGCGCGGTGCCGTCGATCGCGGCGATGATCAGCACGTCGGCGCCCTGGGTGATCATCTGGTCCACCTGCTGGGACTGGGTGGGGATGTCGTCGTTGGCGTACTGCAGGTCCACCTTGTAGCCCTTGGCCTGCAACTTCTCCTTGACCGAGTTGCCGTCGGCGATCCACCGCTCCGAGGTCTGCGTCGGCATCGACACCCCGATGGTGAGGGAGGACGGCTTCTCGTCGCCGGTGCTGGAGCCGCCGCCCGCTCCCTCACCGCTGCAGGCCGCCAGGCTGAGCGCCAGCACGGCGCCGCCGAGAGCAGCCAAAAACCTTCTGTTCACTTAGCTCTCCCCTCTGTGGAACTCGTGCTTTCCGCGCATCGAAAAGTGTTAGCGCTAACAAGATCGCCGTCAACACTTCGGGGTGCTCCCGGTCGTAACACTCCTGTAACGGCGACGGGCCTCCTGGTCAGCGGCGGTGCGGCCCGGACCGGCCGGGTCGGCGTCACGCGTCGCCGACCCGGGGTGGCCCGTGCTCGGCCAGTCGGAAGCCGACGCCGCGCTCGGCGTCGATGGTGACGCCGGTGCCGAGCCCGTGCAGCTTGCGTCGCAGCCGCTTCACCAGGGACTGCACGTCCGCCCGGCGCCGCGGCCCCTCGGCCCGCCAGACGGAGCGGTGCAGCTCGGCGTAGCTCCACACCCGTGCGGGCGCGGTGGCCAGGCAGGTCAGCAGGGCGTGTTCGAGCCCGGTCAGGTCCGTCTCGCGGTCGCCGTGGCGGGCGGTGCGGCGGATCGGGTCGATCAGCAGGCGGCCGGCCGGCTCGCGGCCGGCGGGTGCCGGCGTGACCGGCGGGTCGGGGGAGTGCGGTGGCGCGGTGATCAGCCGGCGCAGTTCCGCCAGGTCCGCGACGAGCAGCAGGGGCGCCACGCCGGCCAGGCGTTCGGCGAGCGCGATCCGTTCGGCCGGCGACGGCGTCACCGCGATCACCAGCGGGCGCGGCTCCTCGCCGGCCGGGCCGGGCTCGTCCTCGTCGGTCAGCAGGTGCCACCCCCGGAGCTGGGCGGGCGGAAATTGCCCGTCGTCGGCCTGTCCGTGACGATTATTGTCAGACGTGCTGACATCCAGTCAACCCTTGGTGACGAGTTGCTGACGTACCGTACTTGATCGGCCATTCATGTCGATCATAGTGTCCAGTCGGGCGACCGTCGCGACCCGTACGGCGCCCGGGGGAACGAGGTTCGTCGACCGGGTTCGTCCATCCGGCGTACGGCCTTGCGCACCCTGCACCTCGATCAACTCTGGGTCGGAGGAGGCAGCACATGTTCAGAAGTCCACACAGGAGGCGCCTGGCCAGATCGCTGGTCGGTGCCGCCGCGGCGATCGCCCTCGCCGCGGCAGGGTTGGCCACAGGTGGTGCCGGCGCACAAGCCGCACCATCCGGATCCGATGCCGCCTCACCGTCCGACAAGATCCGCCCCGAACTCGCCCGGCAGTTCCAGACCAAGAACGACGGCGACTTCTGGATCCACTTCCACCAGCAGGCCGACCTGAGCAAGGCCAGCGCGATCAAGGACTGGAACAAGCGGGGCACCGCCGTCGCCGACGCCTTGCGGAAGACCGCGCAGGAGAGCCAAGCCAAGATCCGCGCCGAGCTGGACGCCTCGGGCGTGACGTACCAGAGCTTCTGGGCGACCAACGCCATCAAGGTCAGCGGCGGCTCGCCGGAGATGGCCCAGAGCTTCGCCGCCCACGCCGAGGTCGACGGCCTGTACGCGCCGATCGAGTACAAGGTCCCCGAGATCACCAAGGGCACCGACGAGAAGACGCCGAACGCCCTCGAGTGGGGCATCGCGAACATCAACGCCGACGACGTCTGGTCGCAGTACGGGGTCAAGGGCGCCGGCATCACCGTGGCGAACATCGACACCGGCGTCCAGTACGACCACCCGGCCCTGGTCAACTCCTACCGCGGCAACAACGGCGACGGCACCTTCAACCACAACTACAACTGGTTCAACGCCGCCGGCACCTGCGCCGCCGCCCCGTGCGACAGCAACGGCCACGGCACCCACACGATGGGCACGATGGCGGGCTCCGACGGCGCCAACCAGATCGGCGTCGCGCCCGAGGTCAAGTGGATCGCGGCCAACGGCTGCTGCCCCACCGACGCCGCGCTAATCACCTCCGGCCAGTGGATGCTGGAGCCCCGGGACCTCAACGGCCAGAACCCGGACGCCAGCAAGCGGCCCAACATCATCAACAACTCGTGGGGGACCACCCAGCCCTCCAACGACCCGTTCATGGAGGACGTGACGCTGGCCTGGACCGCCTCCGGCATCTTCGGGGTCTGGTCCAACGGCAACAGCGGCCCGAGCTGCCAGACCAGCGGCTCGCCGGGCAGCCTGACCAGCAACTACTCCGCCGGCGCGTACGACATCAACAACACTGTCGCCAGCTTCTCCGCGCGGGGCGCCGGCCAGGGCGGCACGATCAAGCCGAACATCTCCGCCCCCGGCGTCAACGTCCGGTCGAGCATCCCGGGCAGCGGGTACGCCAGCTACAACGGCACCTCGATGGCCGCCCCGCACCTGGCCGGCGCGATCGCCCTGCTCTGGTCGGCGGCGCCGGCGCTCGTCGGTGACATCGCCGCCACCCGCGCGCTGCTGAACACCACGGCCGTCGACAAGGCCGACGCCCAGTGCGGCGGCACCGCGGCGAACAACAACGTCTACGGCGAGGGCCGCCTGGACACGCTCGCGCTGCTCGGCGACGCACCCATCGGCGACACCGGCACCCTGGCCGGCACCGTCACCGACGCCGCCGGCGGCGCCCCGATCGGCGGCGCCACGGTCGCGCTGACCGGCCCGGCCACCCGCCAGCTCACCACCGCCAGCGACGGCCGGTACTCGTCCCTGCTCCCGGTCGGCGAATACCAGGCCGCCGTCTCCGCCTTCGGCTACGCCAGCCGGACCGTGCCGGTGACGATCACCAAGGACACCACCACGACGACCAACGTCGCGTTGACCGCGGTGCCGAGCGTCACCGTCAGCGGAACCGTCACCGACGGCTCCGGGCAGGGCTGGCCGCTCTACGCCAAGGTGACCGTCGAGGGTCCGTCCGGGGTGTCCGACTACACCACGCCCGCGAACGGTCGATACAGCCTCAAGCTGCCGAGCGAGGCGACGTACACGCTCAAGGTCGAGGCGCGGTACCCCGGCTACCAGACGGTGACCAAGGAGGTCGCGGTCGGCTCCGGCAACGTCACCCAGGACGTGGCCGTCCCGGTCGCTGCGAACTCCTGCACCACCGCGCCCGGCTACCGCAACGGATCCGACGGGGTGTACGAGACCTTCGACGGCACCGCCGTGCCGGCCGGCTGGTCGCTGGTGGACCACCAGGGCAACGGCCAGGGCTGGCAGTTCACCGACCCGGGCAACCGCGGCAACCTGACCGGCGGCACCGGTAACTTCGCCATCCTCGACAGCGACAAGTACGGCAGCGGCAACCGGCAGGACGCCTCACTGGTCAGCCCGGTCGTCGACCTGACCGACGTGACCGCCCCGGTGATCCGCTTCAACCAGGACTTCCGGCAGTTGGGCACCAACCGCGCGGACGTCGATCTCAGCCTCGACGGCGGCACCACCTGGACCAACGTGCTGCGGCAGAGCGCCAACGCCCGCGGACCGCTGGTCACCGAGATCAAGGTCCCGCAGGCGGCCGGCAACGCGCAGGCCCGCGTCCGGTTCCACTACTACGACGCCGCGTGGGCGTGGTGGTGGCAGGTCGACAACGTACTGATCGGCAGCCAGGTCATCTGCCAGCCGCTCGACGGCGGCCTGGTCCTCGGCCACGTCCAGGACGGCAACGACAACGGCTACGTCAACGGCGCCACCGTCACCAGCGACGACCGCCCGGCCGAGAAGGCCACCACCGCGTCGACTCCGGACGACCCCGACCTGCCGGACGGCTTCTTCTGGATGTTCTCGTCGCTGACCGGCTCGCACCCGTTCACCGCCAAGTCCGGCGGCTACCTGAGCCAGACCCGGCAGGTGGACGTCGCCAACCACGGCGCGACGGCCTCGACGTTCCAGCTCGCCGCCGGACGGCTGTCGATCCAGCCGGCCGAGGTGACCGGTACGGCCCAGATGCCGGGCGGCACGGTGACCAAGTCGTTCACCGTGACCAACACCGGCGGCGCGCCGGTCGACGTCCAGTTCAGTGAGCGCGACGGCGGCTTCACGCTGCTGCGCGCCGACGGCTCGCGGGTGAGCAAGCAGGAGGTGCTCGCCGCCAGCGGCGCACCCGAGCAGCGACTCACCGTGCCGACCTCGGTCGCCGCGCAGGCGACCGGCAAGGCGGCCACGGCGGCTCCGGCCGCGACCGGCCCGCAGGCCGAGCCCTGGACCGGCATCCCCGCCTACCCGGCCAACGTCATGGACAACCGGGTGGTGAACCTCGACGGCAAGGTGTACTCGATCGCCGGCGGCAACGGATCGGCGTCGAGCGCGAAGAACTACGTCTACGACCCGATCGGGCAGGCCTGGGCGCCGATCGCCGACCTGCCCGCCGCCCGTAACGCGATGACGGTGGGCGTCGTGGACGGCAAGATCGTCGCCACCGGCGGCTGGGGCGCGTCCGGCCCCGACGCCACCACCTGGTCGTACGACCCGGCGGCCAACACCTGGACGAAGAAGGCCAACAACCCGGCCCCGCGCGCCGCCGCCGGGCAGGCCGTCGTCGACGGCAAGCTCTACGCCGTCGGCGGTTGCACCACCGCGTCCTGCACGCCGATGTCCAACTCCGTCGTCCGGTACGACCCGGCCGGCGACACCTGGGAGACCCTGGCCAACTACCCGAAGTCGGTGGCCTTCGCCTCCTGCGGCGGCATCGACGGCGTCGTCTACTGCACCGGCGGCAACGACGGCGCCGCCGCGCAGAAGGTCGGCTACGCCTTCGACCCGGGCGCCAACACCTGGACCGCGATCGCCGACGCGCCGGCCGACAGCTGGGCCAGCTCGTTCGCCGTGGCGGGCGGCAAGCTCCTGGTGGTCGGGGGCGTGCAGGGCGGGGCGGTCACCAACGCCGGCTTCGCCTACGACCCGGCCGGCAACTCGTGGTCCAGCCTGCCGAACGCCAACACCGCCCGCTACCGTGGCGGCGCGGCGTGCGGCTTCTACAAGATCGGCGGCTCGTCCGGCAGCTTCACCGCCACCCCGGACAGCGAGGTGCTGCCCGGGCTGGAGGAGTGCGCCGAGGGCCCGGCGGACGTCAGCTGGATGACGATCGACAAGACGTCGGCCACGCTGGCGCCGGGTGAGAAGGTCACGGTCACCGTGCGGATGACGGCGAACGTCGACCAGCCGGGCACGTACACCGCCTCGGTCGCGATCAAGGAGAACACGCCGTACACGGTGCAGCCGGTGCCGGTGACGATGACGGCGAACCCGCCGAACACCTGGGGCAAGCTGACGGGCACGGTCTCCGGCAAGAGCTGCCAGGGTGCAACCTCACCGCTGCCCGGAGCGCTGGTCCAGGTCAACGCGAAGTCGATGACGTGGACCTTCACCACCGACGGGCAGGGCAGGTACGCCTACTGGCTGGACCGTAAGCACAACCCGCTCAAGATCATCGTCGCGAAGGACGGCTGGCAGCCCCAGACCCGGCAGACGACGATCACCACCACCCCGAGGGTCGAGGACTTCACCCTGGTCCCGGTCCGCTGCTGACACCCGATTGACAGATCCGGCCCGCCTGGTGTCGACCAGGCGGGCCGGATCCGCGTGCGCGGGCCGTCGCGGCGAGGCGGCCGGCCGGTCAGGTCAGGGCGAGCCGGAAGCCCACCCCGCGTACGGCGTCGATCGTGGCCGAGGCGCCCAGCCGGACGAGCTTGCGTCGCACCCGGCGCACCACGGAGTGCAGGTCGGAGCCGCGGCCGAGGTGGGCGTTGCCCCACACCGTCAGGTGCAGCCGCTCGTGGGTCCACACCTGCCCGGGCTCGCCGATCAGGCACCGCAGCAGGTCGTGCTCCAGCCGGGTCAGCTCGACCTCCCGGTCCCGCCAGCACAGCACCCGCCGGCCGGAGTCGACGCTCAGGTTCGACGGCGGGGGAGTGGGCGCGGCGTCGTCGGCGGTGACCGTCGCGGCCGGGCGGGTCGCGTCGAGAAACTGCCGGGCCTGTTCGACGGTCGACACGATGAGGACGGCGTCCGTCCCACCGAGCAGTTGGACGAGTCGCTGGCGTTCGTCCGGCGACGAGGCGATGCCGATGGTCAAGGACATGGTCGGGACACCCCGCATCCCCACCCCCTCTGGTTGCGCACCACAGTGGCCGGGCGGCGCCGGATCAGCGGCGGTCCCGGGTGGTGACGGTCCGATGAAGAATGGTTCGGGGTAAATGTGACGAAAGCAGTTGTCCGGTCGACGAGGTTGAGGCGTTATCCTCGTCGGTTACGGAAAGACAAGCGGATTGCCGACAATTCTGGTCTGGTCGTTGTGTAGTTCGGTGCTGGGCCCCGTCCGGGCAGGTCCGCGTGTTTCTGGCCGGTGTCGGAACTGTTTCCCTGTTGTCGGCGGCGGTCGGTCAACTGCTCGTGGGCGTTCGATTCCGGCTCGTGCCAGCCGGCGTCGAACGCTTGTATAGTAGTGCCCTTCGATGTCCCGGGCAACGTTCCGTCCCGGCCGCCGCCATCAATTCGGCAATTACCAATGAGTAGATACTCGGTTCGGCGCCGGGCGGCACCCGCGCACGTTCGGGCAGTGCCCAGACGCCTCGCTCACACCCGGTGACGCACGAACGGCACCGAGGTGGGCCGGCTCTCGCCGTACCCACCCCGGTGCCTGTTCAGGTGCGGCAAATCAGCCGATGCGGATCGGGGCGATCTCGAACTTGTCCAGGTTGGGTGCCCACGGGCTGTCGAGCGTCACCAGGCACGGGGCCGGGCAACCCGGGGCGGTGGCACCGTTGGCCGGGTCGTTGAACATGGCGATGGTGTTCGTGCCGGCCCGCAGGGTCACTGGTACGCCCCGAGCCCACCAGTTCCCCCACGACCAGGTGTTCTTGAACCAGTACCGGGTGGACTCGCCACCGTTGACAGAGATGTCGATGGGCCGCGAGATGATGTCGGCGTTGTAGACGTGGCCGGTCTTCCGCTCGTCGTTGGCGTAGTGCACGTTGAGCAGGTAGGTGCCCGCCTTCTCCACGGTGGCCTGCACGGTCAGCCGGTTCTGCGGCCCCTGCCCGACCCAGGCGACGTACTGCCCCCCGGAGGCGTAGGCGTGGTTCTCCACCGCGGCCGAGCCGGACCGGGTGCCGGACTCCGCCTCGATCACCTGCACCGGCTGTGGGCCGGAAGTGGCCCGGGTGACGCTGAGCCCGTCGAGGCGTACCGGGGTGGTGCCGGTCGGCTCCACCGTCACCCGGTTGACACCCGCGGACAGGAACAGCCGCTGGCGGTCCGTCTTCCAGAAGGCGCCACCGCCCGGGTTCGCGCGGAGCACGCCACCGTCGACCGGACGCCGGTCGAGCCCGATGGCGGCGGTGACGGTGCCCGGCCGGCCCGGGCTGTGGTACCGGAAGTCCAGCTCGTAGTAGCCGTCCTCCTCGGCGTACACGGCGAACATGGCCTCGCCGCCGTGCTTGAGGGTGACGAAGCCCGCCCCCGACTGCTGGGGCTGGTCGTACTCGTGGGTCACCGCACCCTTGGTCTGCGACCGCTCGGCCTCGTACCGCCGGGTTGCCGGGGCGGTGGGCGCCGGCTCCAGGTCGATGCGGTCCAGCGTCGCCTGGCCGACGGCGGTGCCCAGCTCGGGGTGGGACTTGGCCAGGCGAATCTGGTTGGCCCCTGCGTCGAGCTGGACCACCACGTCCTTGCGGGTGCGCCACTGGAAGTTGAGCGTGGCCTGGTAGTCGACGAACTGGGCCTGCCCGCCGTTGACCGTGAGCGCCTGCTGGGACGGCTGGCCGGTCTGGTTGCCGTAGAGGATGCTCAGCTTGTACGCGCCGGCCTCAGGCGCGTTCACGTTGAAGGTCACCGCGCTGGTGCTCTGCGTGAGGTTGCCGACGTGGCGGGTCCCGGAGGCTGCTGCCGCGTTCCAGTTCGACGGCGTGCCGAAGGTCTGCACGGTGCCCGCCGTGACCGTGGCGTTCTCCGCCTCGTACGAGGCCCGCCAGGGCAGGTCCGCCGACTGGCGGCTGCCGCTGCCGCCGGGCGAGAGCACGATCTCGTACGCCGACATCAGGCCGATGTTCGTGCCACCGTCGCCGCTGACCCCGAGGCCGCGCACCGGGATCGTCAGCGAGCCGTTCTCGGGGGTGAGATCCTGGTCGAGCAGGACGACCGGAGGCGGGGCGTCCGAGTTCTGCCCGCTCCAGGTGCTCGCCGCCAGGGTCACGTTGACCCGGTCACCGAACAGCTCGCTGTCGATGTTGTTGACGACCACGTCGAAGTCGGTGGACTGCCCACCGCCGGCGACGATGCGCGCCTGCCGCCGGCCGTCGTCGATGGTCGCGATCCCTTCGAGCTTGTCGATGGCGGTCGGCGTCGGCGGGGTGACCTTGACGGTGTCACCGCCGGCCATGTCGGCGTACATCTTGTAGAACCACCAGCCGCCGCCCGGCTTGTTGGTCTCCACCACGTCGCCGCCGAGCAGGCCGGCCGCGGTCCAGTACGCCTTGCCGCCCGCGTCGACCTTCGCCTCCTCGAACATCGCCACGTACTGGATGAGCTGGCCCGGCACGGTCAGGTCCCGGTTGCCGCCGTACTCGTTGATGTTGATCGGAATGGGCGCGATGCCCCGCTCCCGCTCCATGTTCCGGTACGTCTCGTAGTTGCGGCGGAAGTAGTTGTTGTTCGCCGGGTTCAAGCCCGTGGAGTCGAGCTGGTGCCACGAGACGAAGTCGGGCAGCACGTCGTTGTCCCGAGCGAAGGTCAGGAAGTCACCGTAGTTGCGGGCCCGGAACACCGCGTCGTTCGTGCCCATGACCCGCGCGCCCGGGTGGTGCGCGCGGATGTACTCGACGGCGGCCTTCCACTGCGTCATCAGGGCGTTCATCCGCGTCTGGTACTGCGCGGCGTTGCCGGTCGACGTGCCGTACCAGATCCCGTCTGGCTCGTTGAAGGGCACGTAGACGATGCGGTCGGCGTACTTGCTCTTCGAGACCTGGTCGACCACCCACGCGAGCTTCTGCAGATAGTTGTCGAAGCACACCTGGTTGCAGGGGATCACCCCGCCCGCGTTCTCGTACGTCCACTGCGCGTACATGTCCTGCACGTTGATCTGGATGTACTGGCCGCCGTTGCGGAAGAACGAGTCCGCCACCACGAGGGCGTCACCGTTGGGGTGCTGGGCGCCTGCCGGTGGCTTCTGGTTGACCGTCGTCAGCCGTAGCGGCTCCAGCGTGTTGTCGCTGGGTACGCCCTCCTCGCTGAGTCCGTACAGGGCGCCGCTGGCGGCGCCGCGAAAGGCACCGGTCCGCTCGGCGAGGTCGACGACGAGTTGCTGGGCGGCCGGTTCCTGTCCCTGTGCGGGGACGCCGATCAGCGTCGCCGCGACGAGGGCGAGGGTGGTGGTCACGGCGGGTGCGAGCAGCCGTGTTCGTCGGGACGTGCGGGTTGTGGCCATGTTGATCCTCCAGCTCCTTGGGTGCTGGCCAAATGGGGGTCGGGGACGGCTAGCGGAACAGCGCGTTGACCTCGTCGTTCGCCTTGGACAGCGAGGACGGGTCGGCCTTGAAACTGAGCACCGCGTCCATGGCCGGGCTCATGATGGCGCTGATGTCGCTGGCGTGATCGGTGATGGGGTACAGGGACGTGGTGTTCTCGTGGATCTGCACGGTGAAGGCGCTGATGTCGACGCCCTTGGCGGCGAACTTCTGCTCGGCGATGGTGAGCGCCTCGGGTATGGCCGGGAAGACGACGGCCTTCTCACCGACCGCCTTCTGGCAGTCGGCGGACGCCAGGTACCGGACCCACTGCCACGCCTGGTCCTTGTGTTTGGTGCCGGCGTAGATGGAGTCGGCCAGCCCGTTGTAGATGGTGGCCCGCTTGCCGGACGGGCCGATCGGCGTGGGCGCGGTGCCGACCTCGACGCCCTGGTAGCCGTAGTACGTGTTGATCATCCAGGAACCGTTGGTGGACAGCGCGTACCGGCCGGCGCCGAAGGCGTCGTTCACGCTGGTGCCGGAGCGGGAGATGGCGAGGCTGGGCATGTACCCCTTGTCGATCAGCCCGCGGAACCAGCCCACCATCTGCTGGAACCGCTGGTCGTCGTACTGGAACCGGGTACCCCACGGGTTCTTGTCCGTGTACTCCCAGCCCGTCGACAACGCGTACATGCTCCACATCTGCTGCCCGACCCCGGCGCCGTTGTTCTCGTCCAGGCCCAGGCCGTACACCTTCACGTTCGACTTGTCGAAGCCGGCCTCGTCGCCGCGCTTGCCGGACTTGTCGACGGTGAGCCGCGCGATGACCTTCTCGTAGCTGCCGCCATCGGTCGGGTTCCAGCTCAACGACTTCATCTCGTCCTCGCTGATGCCGGCGTCAGCGAGCATCTTCTTGTTGTAGAAGATCCCCACCGTGTCGAAGTCCTTCGGCAGGCCGTACCGCTTGCCCTCGGCCGACACCCACAGGTCGGCCAGGCCCGGGGCGTAGGCGTCGGTCTTGACGCCGTCGGTCGAGACGAGGTCGTCCAGCGGCAGGATCTGGTTCTTGCCGGCGAACTCGGGGTAGTAGTTGAGGTGGTTGGTGAAGACGTCCGGCGCCGTACCGGACACCATGTTGGTGGTGAGGCTGGTCCAGTAGTCGGCCCAGCCGAACTGCGAGATCTTCACGGTGATGGTGGGATTGGCGGCGTGGAACGCGTCAGCGCAGGCCTGGTAGGCCGGCAACTGGTTGGAATCCCACAGCCAGTAGGTGACTTCCGTTCCCTCGGTGTTCTCGGCAGCGCCACCGCCGCATCCGGCCAGGGCCAGCGGCAGCATCGCGGCGATGGCGGCGAGGCGTCTGAACCGTCTCATGCCAGGTCTCCTTGCGATGTGGTTGGTGCGGTGCTCTCAGGGCGTTACTTGATTCCGGAGAACTGGATGGAGTTGACGATCCAGCGTCCGAAGATCGTGAAGAGCGCGATGACCGGCAACGCGGCGAGCAGGGTCGCGGCCATCAGCCCGGCCCAGTCGGGACCGGCCTGCGGAGTCTGCGAACGGAAGATGCCCAGCGCCACGGTGAGCACGCGTACGCTGTCCTCCTGCCCCACGAGCAGGGGCCAGAAGTACTCGTTCCAGGCTCCGATGTAGACGAGCAGGGAGATCGTGGCGATGGGCGCCGAACTCATCGGCACGATTACCCGGAAGAACCGGCGGGCGTGACCCGCGCCGTCCATGATCGCCGCCTCCTCGACCTCCCGGCTGATGTTGAGGAAGAACTGTCGCAGGAAGAAGACCGCGAACGGCGTCATGAACAGGTACGGCAACACGATCCCGGCGTACGTGTTGAGCAGGCCCAGCTGCTTCACGGTCACGAAGTTGGGCAGCGCGGTGAAGATCGGCGGGACCATCAGCGCGGTGAGGAAGACGAAGAAGACCTTCTCCCGGCCCGGCCAGCGCAGCCGGGCGAAGGCGTAGGCGGCCATGGCGCTGAAGAACACCTGGCAGACTGTGATGACGGTGGAGGTGAGGACGGAGTTCACCAGGTAGCGCCAGAAGTTGATCTGCGCGCCGGAGCCGCCCTCGGCGGTGGCCTCTTCCAGTGTGGCGATTCCGAGGACCCGCCGGAACGCCCCGAGGGTGAACTCCGGCGGCACCAGCGAGCCCGCGTGCGCGGAGAGGTTCCGGTTGCTCGACAGCGAGATGCGCAGCATCCAGTAGAAGGGCAGCAACGTGATCAGGATGAGCGTGACGAGGATCGCCCAGGCCGCCATCCGTTGCCAGCTCAACCGGCGCCGGCGCGACCGGGTGCCGGCGGCGCGTCCGCTCAGAGCCTGGCTCATGGCTCCCCTTTCAGTCCAGGTCGGAGTCGCCCGCGCGCAGCAGCTTGAGCTGCATCAGCGCGAGGCTGGCGAGAATCGCGAAGAGGGCGACGCAGATGGCGGCGGCGTAACCGAAGTTGAACCGCTGGAAGGCCTGCTCGTAGATGTAGTAGTAGATGACCCGGGTGGAATTGATCGGCCCGCCCTTGGTGGTCACCGCCACCGCGTCGAAGATCTGGAACGAGCCGATGATGGTCAGCACCAGCACCAGGGCCAGCGCCGGCCGCAGCAGCGGCAGAGTTATCTTGCGGAACATCGTGAACTCCGAGGCGCCGTCGGTCGCCGCCGCCTCGTAGACGCTTGCCGGGATGGCCTGCAGGCCGGCGAAGATCAGCAGGGCGGTGTACCCCATGTGCCGCCAGACGTTCACCAGCGCGATGGTCGGGGTTGCCGTGGCGGTCTCGCCGAAGAACGCGACGGGGTCGACGCCGACCCAGGTCAGGGCCTGGTTCACGATGCCGAGCTGGGCGTCCAGCATCGTGTACCAGATCAATGCGACCACGACGTTGGCAACCAGGTACGGCAGCAGCAGGATGCCCCGGATCATCGTGGACCGGGTCAACCGGTGCATGAGCACCGCCATGCCGAGGGCCACGACGGTCTGCACGGCGATGTTGACGACGACGTACTCGACGGTGACCGTCAGCGCATTCCAGAACAGCTCGTCGTGCAGCACCCGCCGGTAGTTCTCGACGCCGACCCACTCCGGCGGGGTGAGCAGGCTGTAGTCGGTGAAGCTGAGGTAGATGGTGCGCAGCGTCGGCCACAGGTAGAACACCGCGAACCCGACCGCCGCCGGCAGCAGGAAGGCCATCGCGACGGGCAGGTCGCCCGTCCGGCGCCGCCGCGGCGGGTCGCCCACCTGCCGCCGGCGCGCCGTCGCCGTCGCCGCCTGCAGTCGCGCCCTCGTCGTCATGGCCGTCATGCCCTCGTCACGTGCAGCAGGAGAAGCTGCTCGGGGTGCAGCGGCGGCACGGAGAGCCCGACCTCCGCCAACATCTGTCCGGTGACCACGACACCCGAGGCCAGCCAGGGATTCGGGGTCAGGGCGTTGGTGCTCGGCTGGTCGCCCGGCGGCAGTGGGCGCACGCGGTAGCGCTCGTGCGGGTCCAGTCCGGGGATGCGCAGCCGCCCCGGCTGGGTGCTGACGGCGGTAGCCATCGCCACCACCGCGAAGAGCGCCTGGTCCCGCTCGGCGGACACGATGCCGTGCAGCCACAGCGCCGGGTCCGGATGGTCGGCGCGGACCACGGTGCCGCGGTGCAGCCAGCCACGCATCCGCTTGTAGAGCTCCACCCAGCGCCGCAGTTCGGCGCGTTCGTCCTCGGTGGCGGCGGTGAGATCCCACTCGATGCCGAAGTGGCCGAAGAGCGCCGTGCCGGCGCGCAGCCCGAGGCTCTGCGTGCGCCCGGTGGTGTGCGAGCGCGCCGACCCCACGTGTGAACCCAGCAGTTCCGGGGGCAGGAGCAGACCCGTCCACCGCTGGATGGCCTGCCGCTCGACGCCGTCGATGCAGTCGCTCGCCCAGACCCGGTCGGTGCGTTCGAGGATGCCCAGGTCCACCCGGGCGCCCCCCGAGGAGCAGGACTCGATCTCCAGCGCCGGGTGGCGGGCCCGCAGCTCGTCCATGAGGCGGTAGACCGCGACGGTCTGCCCGTGCACACCCGCGTCGATGAGGTCGCGGTTGTGGTCCCACTTCAGGAACGCGATCCCGTACTCGCCCACCAGCGCGTCCAGCCGCTCCAGGAGGTACCGGTACGCCGCCGCCCGGCGCAGGTCGAGGGCCTGCTGGTGCCGGACCAGGGGAGGCCGCCGGCCCGCGCTCGCCATGATCCAGTCCGGGTGCGCCCGAGCCAGGTCGGAGTCCGGGTTGACCATCTCGGGCTCCACCCACAGGCCGAAGTCCATGCCCCGCGTGCGGACGTGCTCCACCAGCGGATGCAGGCCCGCGGGCCAGCGCGTCTCGTCGACGAACCAGTCGCCCAGCCCGGCCCGGTCGTGCCGCCGGCCCCGGAACCACCCGTCGTCGAGTACGAACCGTTCGGCGCCGACCTCGGCGGAGGCGTCAACGAGGGCCTTGAGTCGGCCCAGGTCGTGGTCGAAGTACACGGCTTCCCAGGTGTTCACGACCACCGGCCGCGGCCCGCGCCGGGGGCGCCGCAGGTGCCGGTGGAAGCGGCTCGCCATCTCGTCCAGGCCGTCGCCGTGCGCGGCGTAGGTCCACGGGCTCTCGTACGAGGCGCCGGCCGCAAGCCGGACCTCCCCGCTCTGCAGCAGCTCGCCGCCACCGATCACCGACTCCCCGGAGGGCAGCCGCTCGGCGTAGGTGCGGTGGTTGCCGCTCCAGCCGACGTGGACGCCCCACACCTGCCCGGCGCGGAAGCCGAACCCGTGCTCGCCTGCGACCATGATGAACGAGGCGTCCGACCCGGTGCGCCCGCGGCGCCCGTCGCGCAGGTGCGTTCCGGCCGAGAAGGGGCGCCGTTGTGGGGTCCGCTCCCGGCTCCAGCGGCCGGTGAAGTCGAGCAGTTCGGTCGCCTCCGCCGGCACCGGCAGGGCGAGCACCAGCCCGTCGAGCGTGTACGGCTGATCGCCGGTGTTGCGCAGCACCGTGCGCATCCGTAGGACGCCGTCGGCGGTCAGGTCGAGGTGGAGGTCCATTGCGAGTCCACACTCGACGTCCGCGGCCCGGACGAGGGCTTCGCCGCCCTGCGCGCCGCGGTGGCGCACGTCGACCCGTTCGGTGGCGAACAGTGGGGACCAGTCCCGGCCGTCCCGGTGCCCGAGCAGGCCGGGCAGGCCGAACCACCCGGTCGCCAACTCCGGCACCATCCCCACGGGAGCCGGCGTGTCGAGGGAGTTCGGGACCGTCGCCGGCACCGAGGCCAGCGCCAGCGCCGCCAGATCCGCCTCGGTGGCGTGCGGCAGGGCGCGTCCCCAGTGCAGAACCCGCGGCAGCCGGGCTCCCCGGCAGTCGAGCACGAGACCCACTCCGTCGGCCTGCAGGTGCACGAAGCCGGCGGGTCGCGGCCCGTCCGGGCGGGCGGCGACCCGGGCGTCCACGTCGGGTCCGGGGTCGCCAGCGTCGGGGATGGTGTCGAGGATTGCCACACTTGATCCTTTTGTTCGAGTCGCCCGGCGGTGAAGCGTCGTCGTCCCCGGGACCGGGCTGCGCTGGCCGGTTGCGGGGGGAGGGAGTGTGTGTTCTGGGTCACATGTAACGTTCAATGTCCCTTGGCGGTGAGGTTTGCATGTCGAAAGCGTTGCGTCAAGATGTCGTCCCGGTCCGGGCCGCGCGGGGGCGGGAGCGCGGCGCCCGGGCGGCGGCGGTCGGCGCCCGCGGCCCGGCCGTCGCGCACGGTTCCCCACCCATGACGCGTGCTAGATTGCGGTTGCCAGTCGGCGCAGGGCGTTTATCGGGCTACGGAATCGAACGCAGAATGTCGGATACTGTCGATCGGGAGAAAATGGCCGGAGGGGATGACCGACGCCCGGTCCGCCGCCCCAGCATCAACGACGTGGCAAAGCTCGCCGGCGTATCCCGACAGACAGTTTCCAATGTCTTGAACGGGCGCAAGGACTATTTCTCGACGCAGACCCAGGCGCGCGTCACCGCGGCGATGGAAGCCCTCTCCTACCAGCCGAATCGGGCCGCGCAGACCCTGCGCTCGCGGCGCAGCATGCAGATCGGCTACCACATGTCCGGCGAGGAGCTGGAGACGGTGAAGGGCTTCACCCTCAGCTTTCTTCAGGCGCTGATCAAGGCGGCGGCACGCCGCGGATACCAGATATTGGCATTTACCCATACCGATGACGATCCGTTGCCGGTGCTCACCGAGCTGATCGCTCGCGGAAACGTCGACGCGCTGATCGTGTCGGAATCCCAGGTCGACGATCCCCGGGTCCGGCTCCTCGCCAACAACCAGCTTCCGTTCGTGTCCTTCGGCCGGCTCGCGCCCGGCCTGCCGCAGCAGTGGGTCGACGTCGACAACGCCAAGGGCATGGTCGCGTTGATGGACCACCTGGTCGGCAAGGGATACCGCCGATTCGCCTACATCGGTGCCGAGGGTGACGAGTACTGGAAACGCGAGCGGCTCGACGGCTTCCGGGCGGGCCTCGACCGGCACGGGCTACCGGCCGGGGACATCTTCCAGGGCACCGGCAACGCGATCCGGGAGCAGGTACGCGCTCTCGTCGGTCGGCGGTCCCGGCCCGACGCGATCGTCACCGACAGCGACTCGGTCGCCGCGGTCGTGGTAAACGTCTGCCACGCCTGCGGGCTGCGCGTCGGCCGCGACATCGCCGTCACCGGATTCGACGGCGGGGCGATGGGCCTGATCACCGAGCCGACCATCACCAGCGTGCGGATACCGGTGGAGAAGATCGCGAGCGAGCTGATCGAACGCTGCCAGGCGGAGATCGACGGCGGACCGACCGGACGCCCCGGAACTCTCGTCCCCACCGAGATCTTCCATGGCGGCAGTGCCTGACCCCCGGTCGTCAGGAGAAGTGCGTGCGCGGCCGGGCCAGCCGCTCACCGTCGACGATCAGATCCACCTTCTCGTTGTAGAACGCCACCAGGCCGGCGATCGGCAGCAGGGCCCCGGTGGGAAACAGGTACGACCAGGCCAGATCCGAGTGGACCGCATCCCCGACCCGGACCGACCAGTATTCACTGGTCCGCCCCTTGTACGGGCAGGCGGTCGTGGTCGTCGACGGCACCAGGTGCCCGAAGTCCACCGCGGTCCGGTCCAGGTAGTAGCGGGTCGGCAGGCCGGTCTCGAAGACCAGCACGGGCGAGACCGACTCGGCGAGGAGCATCCCGTCCAGCTCCACCCGTACCCGCCGGGACGACCGCAGCGCGTCCACCCGGGAGTACGGGTTGCGGGGGTGCACGAACACCTCCTCGTCCTCCTCGAACCATGCGTCCAGGGCGGCCCAGTCGAACCGGATCGTGTCCGCCAGCCCGGGCAGCGCGTCGGCGCCGTACCAGCGCGCGCACGAGCCGTGCAGCGTCGAGCCCACCCGCAGCCCGTGCAGCCGCGCGGTGCCGCGCCGCGACCGCTCCGTACGCCCCTCGTCGACCAGCAGGTCCCGGCGCACGTCGGCGGCGGGCAGGTGGTACTGCGGGTAGGGCGGCCACTCCCACACGTACGACGCCCGGGTCGTGTCCACCACCAGCTCGCCGGCGAGGAAGGCCCGCACCCGCCGGGGGACCGGCTCGACGTGGTCGACCGGGGTGATCGCCTTCGGGTAGTCCGCCACCTGTCCTCCTCGTCCTTCGGGGTACCGTCACCGGTTCAACGAGCGGGACGGCCGGCCGATCGCACCGGGTGTGAGCTGGGGCACCTTCGCGCCGGTGGGGAATGCGCCGGGCCGCGCGTGATTTGGTGGCAGGTGTGACCGCCGTACAGTTCTCCGCCCGGGCCGGGACGGAGCTCGCCTCATGACCACCGCAGCCGAGCTGACCGACGCGCCCGCCCCGACCCGACTCTCCGGTGAGCTGATGAGCCCCCGGCAACGGCTACGACTCGTCCTCGTCCTCGGCTCGCTGATCGCGATCGGGCCGCTGACCATCGACATGTACCTGCCCGCCCTGCCGGCCATCGCCGCCGACCTGCACACCACCTCGGCGGCCGTCCAACTGACGCTGACCGGCACCCTCGCCGGCCTCGCCATCGGGCAACTGCTGATCGGCCCGCTCTCGGACGCGGTCGGACGCCGCCTGCCGTTGCTCACCGGCATCGGGCTGCACGTCGTGGCCTCGGCGCTGTGCGTGGTCGCGCCGAACGTCGGGTTGGTCGGCGTGCTGCGCGTACTCCAGGGGTTGGGGGTGGCCGCCGCGGCCGTGGTGGCGACGGCCGTCGTCCGCGACCTGTTCAGCGGCGCCGCCTTCGCCACCATCTTCTCCCGGCTGATGCTGGTGATGGGCGCGGCGCCGATCCTGGCCCCGACCCTGGGCAGCGGCCTGCTGCGCTGGTCGGACTGGCGGGGTGTCTTCGTGGCCCTCGCCGGCTTCGGCCTGCTGCTGGCCGTCGTCGCCGCGTTCGGGCTCGCCGAGACCCTGCCGCCCGAGCGGCGCCGCCACGGCGGGGTGCCGGCCGTGCTGCGGGACTACCGCACCCTGCTGCGCGACCGCACCTACATCGGCCTGGTCCTGGTCACCGGCCTGGCCATGGCGGCCCTGTTCGCGTACGTGTCCGGCTCCTCGTTCGTCTTCCAGCAGCAGTACGGGCTCGACGAGCAGCAGTTCGGGCTGGCCTTCGGCGCCGGCGCCGTCGGCCTGATCACGGCCACCCAGCTCAACGTGCGGCTGCTGCGCCGGTACTCGCCGCGGCAGATCCTCGTCGCCGCGCTGGGCGTGGGCACCGCCGCTGCCCTGGTGCTGCTGGCCCTCGCCGCGACCGGCGTAGGCGGCCTCGCCGGCATTCTGGCGTCCCTGTGGGTGGTGCTCGCCGCCGCCGGGCTCGCGCTGCCGAACGCCCCGGCCCTGGCCCTGTCCCGCCACGGTGAGGCGGCCGGCACCGCCGCCGCGCTGCTCGGCGCCGTCCAGTTCGGCGTCGGCGCCCTGGCCGCACCGCTGGTGGGCGTGCTCGGCAACGGAAGCGTGGCGATGGCCGTGGTGGTGACCGGTGGCATGGCCGCGGCGACCGTCGCCCTGTTCGCGGTCGCCCGACCCGGCCGGCTGCCCGACGTCGCGCCGGCCGTGGTCCCGGTGGCCACCCACTGACGGCCCCCGCGCGTCGCCGGCGGCCGACGGGCGCGAGCGCGACGACGCCCACCGGCGGGACCGGTCCCGGTGCTCAGGCGACGCGGGGCGCCGGCAGGGCACGCCGGTGGGCCGTACCCGGGATGTCGCCGGTCTGGTCGGCCGCCGCCTCGACGGCGGCGGCGGTGGGGACCGCCGGCCCGGCGTCGCGCGGCGGCGCCCCGGCGGCGGCCGTCTCGATGCCGGCGAGCAGGGCCCGCAGGCGGGGCAGGTCGTCGACCGCCAGCCGGAAGGAGGCGCGGCAGCTGCCGAGGGTCCACAGCGACAGCACCACCGCGCCGCGCTCCGGGTGGTAGCTGACCCGCATGGTCCGGTCCTCGCCCCGCAGGTCGGTGAACAGGTCACCGAAGTCGGGTATCGGCAGCACCTCTCCCATGCCGTCCAGCATGACCCGCCCGGCCGGAACGCGAAAGCCCTGCCGGAGGGCTGTGTCAGTCGGGCAGGCGGGGCATCTCCAGCCCGGGGGCGCGGCCGAGCAGCACCGCGCGGGTCAGCGCGGCCGAGCCGAACCGGTCCCGGACGGCGTCCACCGCCGCGTCCAGCTCGACGCCCGGATCCGGCGCGAACGGCAGCGGCGGCTGCACGTGGCCGCCGCCGAGGTTGCCGACCGACACCCCGATCAGCGTGATGCCCCGCCGGTCGATCTCCGGCAGGGCCGTCCGCAGCAGCGCCCGCGCCGTGCCCAGCAGCGGCCCGGTCTGCGCGGTCGCCTTCGCCACGGTCTGCGAGCGGGTGGCGCGGCTGTAGTCGGCGAAGCGCAGCCGCAGGGTCACCGTCCGGCCGCAGCGGTGCGCCGCCCGCATCCGCCGGGCCACCCGGTCCACCAGCCCGGCGAGGATCGCGTCGAGGTCGCCGGGGGTGGTGCCGGCGCCGCCGAGGGCGTGCTGCGCGCCCATCGAGCCGCGGCGGCGGCCGACCTGGACCCGCCGTGGGTCCCGGTTGTGCGCCAGGGCGTGCAGGTGCCGGCCGGCGCCCGCGCCGACCAGCGACACCAGCGTCGCCTCGTCCAGCCGGGCGACCTGGCCGACGGTGCGGATGCCCCGCTCGCGCAGCTTCGTCGAGGTCACCGGGCCGACACCCCACAGCCGCTCGACCGGCAGCGGGTGCAGGAACTCCAGCTCCCGGCCCGGCTCGACCACCAGCAGCCCGTCCGGTTTGGCCACCCCGCTGGCCACCTTGGCGAGGAACTTCGTCCGAGCCACGCCGACCGTGATCGGCAGGCCGACCCGCCGGCGGACCTCCCGGCGCAGCCGGGCGGCGATGTCGGGCGCGGGGCCGGCGAGCCGGCGCAGGCCCCCGACGTCGAGGAACGCCTCGTCGATGGAGAGCCCCTCGACCAGCGGCGTGGTGTCGCGGAAGACCTCGAAGACGGCGCGGCTGGCCGCCGTGTAGGCCGCCATCCGGGGGTGCACCACGATCGCGTCCGGGCAGAGCCGGCGGGCCTGCCGGCCACCCATGGCGCTGCGTACGCCCCGGGCCTTCGCCTCGTAGCTGGCGGCCAGCACCACCCCGCCGCCGACGATCACCGGCCGGCCGCGCAGTCGGGGGTCGTCGCGTTGCTCGACCGAGGCGTAGAACGCGTCGAGGTCGGCGTGCAGGATCGTGGCGTCCGGCGGCACCGGCACATCTTCGCACAGGTGTTCGATGAAGCGCCACTGACCTGCCGGAACGTGTCGTGCCGGGCCGGCCCGGACGGTCCGCGGACCGTCCGGGCCGGGGTGCGTCAGAAGCCGAGGGCGTCCCGGCCGCCGACGACCGGCATGGTGAGGCTGCTCGCGCCCGGCTGGACGGTCAGCCGGGTGCCGCCCAGCGGCAGCAGCGTGTAGTCCTGGTCGCTGGAGAGCACGACCACCCCGATGCGGTGCCCCGCCGGGAAGACGTAGTCCTTCGGCTCCAGCGTCCAGCGGTAGTCGTACATGACCCCCTGCTGCACGGCGGTGGTGTGCGACCGGCCGGTCCGGTTCTGCGGGTCCAGCCAGCCCCGGGTCACCACGACCGGGGCCGTGGTGGCGCCGGGCGCGCCGTAGTCGACCAGGTGGACGGTCAGGTTCGCGTCGGCGCGGTTGTCGATGGACATCCGCAACCGCATCTCGGGCCGCCCCGACATGCGTACGTCCTGGGTCAGCACCGGCGAGCGGTAGACCAGCCGGTTCTCGCTGGCCGCGTCGGGGTTGGCCACCAGCGTACGCGGGCTGATGGTGCGCCCTTCGTCCACGAAGGACTGCTCCTCACGCTGATTCGCCGGGCCGTTGCTGATCAGGCCGCCCGGCTCGGTCGCACTGGTCGCGGTCAGCCGCAGCGGCACCTCCCGGGCGGCGGGGTCCGGCCAGTTGGCGTAGGTGGTGTAGGACCGGTTCTCGCGCTGCAGGACGGCGGTGGGCTCGTCCATGATGCCGTTCGGCACGCCCCACAGCCAGAAATCGAACCAGCGGTTCTCGGTCTGCTTGTAGGTCCACGCCTGCCCGCCGGGCAGCGTCACCGTCGCATTGTTGCCGGGGCCGCCGTGCCCGCCCTGGTGCAGCCAGATCTTGCGGGGCACGTCGTTCTTGGCGAGCCGGTCCCACCAGCCGGCGAAGTTCTCCGTCTTGACGTTCCAGTCGTTGAGCCCGTGCACGACGAAGACGCTGGCGGTGACGTTCTTCGCCCCGGGCAGGTAGTCCCGGTCCCGCCAAAAGTCGGTGTAGTCGCCGGTGACCCGGTCCTGCTCCGCGGTGATCTGGGCCATCTCGTCGGCGCACCGGCCCTCGGCGCGGGCCTGGCCGGCGGTGTACATCGCCAGGATGTCGGCGTCCTCGCCCTGGTAGCCGCCGGGCGCGACGACCAGCCCGTTGGCCCGGTAGTAGTCGTACCAGTTGCTGATCGCGGAGACCGGGATGATGGTCTTCAGGTTCGGCACCCCGGTGGTGGCGACCATGTTGGGCAGCGTGCCGTTGTACGACACCCCGGTCATGCCGACCGCGCCGGTGGTCCAGTCGGCGGTGACCGGCTCGCCGGCGGCGTTGTACGCCTTGCCCCGGCCGCCCAGCCAGTCGATGATGGCCTTCGTGCCGAGCGTCTCGGCCATGTCGCCGCTGGTCGGGCAGCCGTCGGAGTCGCCGGTGCCGACGCTCTGCCCGAGCACCACCGCGTATCCGCGGGGGACGTAGTAGTCGTCCAGGGTGCCGGGCAGGTTGGGCCTGGCCCGCTGGATCGCGATCTGCTGTTCCGCCTGGGCGCGGGCGGAGCGGGTGAGGCCGTTCTGCGGCAGGTCGTCGACCAGGACGCTCGGGTAGGGGACGCTGCCCCAGGTGCCCTTGCGGTAGGGGCTGTGCTCGAAGACCACGGGGACCTTGAGCCCGGCCGTGGCGGTCTCCCGGGGGCGGGAGATGTCGGCCACGACCCGGTCGAGCTTTCCATCATGGTCGGTGTCGAGGGTCGTCTCGACCCACACCCGTTCCTCGACCGCGTCGGCGAACGAGAACACCGGCTGGGTGATCCCGTCCCGGACGACGATCCCGGGTTCCGGTGCCGGTGCCGGCTCGGCGGCGGCGGGTGCCGCCGAGACGGCCAGTAGCGAGGTGGTGAGGGTGACGGCGAAAAGGATACGGCGTCGGCGTTGGCGCATGAATGTCCTCCGAAAGGTGGGGGATCTCCCCGAGGCCGTCATGGTAGTTGCGCCACTGGCCGGGGTCGATGGTCCGCGCGGTGCGGGATGACCTGGTGGAACGGCTGGCTTCGACCCGACCGGAGAGCCCGAGCCGGCCACCCCATGAGACGCCGGAGCGAACCGGTTGACACGGCGAGCCGACTCGATGAGGATCTTGTCGTGCGAAGCGCCTATCTGACCAAGCGAGGTCACATCGACCTGCTGCGCGTCGCCAGCGCTGCCTGTCGGCCCTGCGTCTGACGCCGGGCTTCTGATTCCGCCCGCTGCGGGCGTTCCCACGCCACCGGTCTCCGGCCCGGCGGCCACGCCACCGCATGGCATCCCCAATCTCCCGACAGGAGAGCTGTTCCTCGTGCGCAAGACATCCGTACGCCTGACCGCGGCCGTGCTCACGGCCGCCCTGACCGGTGCGGCGGCGTGGACGTCCCCGGCACACGCCTCGGCGTTGCCCACCGTGCCGCCGTCCCCCGTCAGCCCCTCCGAGATCACCGCCTATCCCCGGCAGAACGTGCTGCCGGTCTGGCCCGACAACCCAACCGACGCATCCATCCCGATCGGCGTCACCCCCTACGACGAGATCGCCCCGACGCTGAACAGGCTGCAGGCCGCCAGCGAGCGGGTCTCCGCCCGGGTGGCCGGCCGGTCCAGCGGTGGCTACGACCTGTACGCCGTCACCGTCACCGCCCCCGAGACCCGCAGCGAGGCCCGCCAGCAGGAGGAATGGAAGCGCCTGCTGGAGGACGAACCGGTCCGAGCCCGCACCGACCCTGGACTGCTGGCCGGCTACAAGACCCCGCTGTTCGTCAACGCCAACATCCACGGGAACGAGTGGGAAGGCACCGACGCGGCGCTGCGGGTCATCGAGGAGTACGCGACCAGCACCGACCCGGAGGTCACCCGATTGCTGGAGCGGAACCGGTTGGTCTTCAACATCACCGCCAATCCCGACGGTCGGGTCGCCGGCACCCGCGCCAACAACGCCGGCTACGACCTCAACCGGGACCTCACCATCGTCTCGCAGCCGGAGACGAACCTGATCCGCGAACTCGTCATCGACACCAAACCGATCATCACCCTCGACCTGCACGGCTATGTCAACCCGACGCTGCTGCACCCGAGTACCCCGCCGCACAACGTCAACAACGAGTACGACCTCTACATCAAGCACGGCCTGCCGAACGCGCTGGCCATCGAGGAGAACCTGCGCGCGCTCGGTCATCCCGAGACCCAGCGGGCCCGGATTCCGTTCCGCGACGACGCGCCGGGCGTCTGGGACGACTTCCCACCGATCTACGTGCCCTCGTTCGCGATGCTGCAGAGCAGCATCCCGTACACCATCGAGGCGCCGCTCAATCCGCGCGGGGGAAACCTGACCCCGCAGGAGCGGGTCCGCCGTTCCGGCATCAACACGGACGTGCACGAGGTAGCGATCAAGACGTCGCTGCGCTACATCCAGGATCACCGGGCCGAGGTGCTGCACGACCAGGCGGAGGTCTACCGGCGCGGCTGGGCCGGCGAGCCGCTGCGGGACATCCCCGACGGCTACGTGCCGGGCTGGGGACCGGAGGACAACTACCGGACGGTCTTTCCCCGCTCGTACGTCATCCCCAGTGGACCCGGACAGCATTCGGAGCCGGCGGCCGCCCGGCTGGTCGACCTGCTGATCAGCAGCGGCGGCCGGGTGTGGCGGGCGAAGCACGACTTCCGCGCCGAGGGCAACGACTACCGGGCCGGCTCGTACGTGGTCGACCTGCACCAACCCAAGCGGGGCCTGGTCAACTCGCTGCTGGAGCCGGGCGCCGACATCACCGACCGGGTGGGTGACCTCTACGCCGGTCCGGCCGCGTGGAGTCAGGGGCTGACCTGGGGTGCCACCGTGGACACCCTCTGGGACGAACTGCCGGACGTGCAGCTGACCCGGGTCTACGACGGCGTGGCCGCCGGAGACCTGCCCTCCGCCGACGGCGACCTGCGGCTGGACCTCCAGGATGCCGCCGACCTGCTGGTGGTCAACTCGTTGATCCGCAGGGGCGTCCGGGTTTACCGGCTGGCCGACGGGTCGGTGGCGATCCCGGCCGTGCCGGGCAGCCGCCAGCTGTTCCAGGACGAGGTGCGGGCGCACGGCGTGACCTTCGAACGCGCCCCGGCCGGGTGGCGGGGGACCCCGTTGGACGAGATCGTCGTCGGTTACCTGGGCGCCCTCGAGGAGCGCGACACGCTGCGCGAACTCGGCTTCTCGACCCGGGCCGTCACCGCGGCGACGCTGGCCGACACGCTCACCGCCGACGTCGACGTGCTACTGGTGGCGAGCAGCCTCAACCTGTCGACCCTGACGGCGCCGAACCGTGCGGCGCTGGAGGCGTTCCTGGCCCGGGGCGGCGGCGTGGTCGGGCTGGGCACGGCCGGGGCGAACTTCGGCAACGCGGCGTCGCTGCTGGCCGTCACGGCCACCGCCGGCCCGTCGCTGGCCAGCGGCGTCGCCAACGTCGTCAACCGGGGTGGCCCGGTCACCGCCGGGGCCATCCCGCATTCGTTCATCAGCCAGCCGGTCTGGTTCACCAACCTCGGCGACGGCGTGACGGTCGAGCAGTCGTACGCCGCCGACCCGCTGCTGTCCGGTTGGTGGGCGGCCTCCGGCGCCGGGACGAACGGGCAGGCCGCCGCCGCGAACCAGGCCAGCCTCGTGCGCAGCGTGAGCCCCGGCGGCAACGGGGTGGTGCTCTTCGGCACCGACCCGACGTTCCGCCTGCACCCCAAGGGGCTGCAGGCGCAGCTGGGCCGGGCGCTGCTCTGGGCCGCCCAGCCCTGAGCGTCACGCGGCAGGTGATCGCCAGTCGGTGCGGGCCCGGACGGGAACGTCCCTCCGGGCCCGCACCGGCCCGACCCGGCTGGCTAGGGTGAGCCGGGGGAGGTTTGATGACGCCGGAACTGAGCGGGGCCGCGCTGGCCGCACTGGAGTCGGCGGTGCCGGGTGGGGTGCGGACCCGGGCCGCGGACCGGTTGCGGCTGGCCCACGACGCCTCCCACTACCTGCTGCACCCCAGTGCCGTGGTCACCCCGACCGACGCCGAGCAGGTCGGCGCGCTGCTGCGGCACAGCCGCCGCACCGGCACCCCGCTGACCTTCCGCTCCGGCGGCACCAGCCTCAGCGGGCAGGCGGTCACCGACCAGCTGCTGGTCGACACCCGCCGGCACTTCCGCGACCTGACCGTCCTCGACGACGGCCGCCGCGTGCGGGTGCAGCCCGGGGTGGTGCTGCGGCAGGTCAATGCCCGGCTCGCCCCGTACGGCCGCAAGCTCGGCCCGGACCCGGCAAGCGAGTCGGCCTGCACCGTCGGCGGCGTGGTCGCCAACAACTCCAGCGGCATGACCTGCGGCACCGAGTTCAACACCTACCGGACGCTGGAGTCGGCGCGGTTGGTGCTGCCCAGCGGCACCGTGCTCGACACCGGGGCCCGCGACGCCGACGAGCGGTTGCGCGCCGCCGAGCCGGAGCTGCACGCCGGCCTGCTGCGGCTGCGCGACCGGGTCCGCGGCAACCCCGACTCGGTGCGCCGGGTCCGCGCCCAGTACGCCATGAAGAACACCATGGGGTACGGGGTGAACGCGTTCCTCGACCACGACACCCCGGCGGAGCTGCTCACCCGGCTGGTGGTGGGCAGCGAGGGCACTCTCGCCTTCGTGGCGGAGGCGACGCTGCGCACCGTACCCGTGCACCGGCACGCCGCCACCGGCCTGCTCGTCTTCGCCGACCTGACCGCCGCGATGGCCGCCATGCCGGCGCTGGTGGCCGCCGGGCCGGCGGCGATCGAGCTGCTCGACGCCGCCGCCCTGCGGGTCGCCCAGACCGACCCGAAGGCGGACGCCGCGCTGCGCGGCCTCCCCGTCTCCGCACACGCCGCGCTGCTGGTGGAGTGGCAGGAGTCCACTCCGGACGCCCTCGCGGCGCGGGTCGCCGAGGCCCGCCCGGCGCTGGCCGGGCTGCCGCTGACCGCCCCGGCCCGGCTCACCGGCGACGCGCCCGCCCGGGCCGCGCTCTGGCACATCCGCAAGGGCCTGTACGCGGCCGTCGCCGGCGCCCGCCCCGCCGGCACCACCGCGCTGCTGGAGGACGTCGCCGTCCCGGTCGCCGCCCTCGCCGACACCTGCGCGGCGCTGGCCGACCTCTTCGCCGGGCACCGGTACGAGCAGAGCGTCGTCTTCGGCCACGCCAAGGACGGCAACCTGCACTTCATGCTGAACGAGCGGTTCGCCGACGGCGTGGCCCCGGCGCGCTACGCCGACTTCACCGAGGAACTGGTCGACCTGGTCCTCGGTCACGGCGGCACGCTCAAGGCCGAGCACGGCACCGGTCGGGTGATGGCCCCGTACGTGCGCCGCCAGTTCGGCGACGAACTGTACGCGGTGATGCGGGAGCTGAAGACGCTCTGCGACCCGGACGGGATGCTCAACCCGGGCGTGCTGCTCACCGACGACCCGGCCGCCCACCTGCGGCACCTGAAGACCGTGCCGACCGTCGAGGAGGAGGTGGACCGCTGCGTCGAGTGCGGGTACTGCGAGCCGGTCTGCCCCAGCCGCGACCTGACCACGACCCCCCGGCAGCGGATCGTGCTGCGCCGGGAGATCGCCACGGCCCGCGCCGACGGCGACCTGGCCCTGGCCCGCGAGCTGGAGCGCGCGTACGACTACGACGCGGTGGACACCTGCGCCGTCGACGGCATGTGCGCCACCGCCTGCCCAGTCTTGATCAACACGGGTGACCTGGTGAGACGGCTGCGCGCCGAGCGCAACGGCCGGGCCGCGCAGGCCGGTTGGCGGGGCGCCGCCCGCCGCTGGGCCGCCACCACCCGGGGCGCGGCCCGGGGCCTGGACCTGGCCGGCGCCCTGCCGCCCGCGCTGCCCGAGGCGGCCACCCGGGCGGCCCGCGCGCTGCTCGGCCCGGACCGCGTCCCGCAGTGGCGGCGCGACCTGCCGCGCGGCGGGACGGTGCGCCGACCGCACCCGGTCGACGACCCCGACGCGGTCTTCGTCCCGTCCTGCCTGGGCACCCTCTTCGCGCCGGCCCCCGGCGGCACCGGGGTCGCCGCCGCGCTGCTCACCCTCGCCGACCGGGCCGGGGTGCGGCTGCTGGTGCCCGACGGGGTGGCCGCCATGTGCTGTGGCACGCCCTGGTCGTCGAAGGGCCTGACCGCCGGCTACCAGGCGGTCCGCGACCGGGTTCCGCCGGCGCTGTGGGCGGCCACCCGCGCCGGCGCGCTGCCGCTGGTCAGCGACGCGGCCTCCTGCACCGAGGGCTTCGCCAAGCTGGCCGCCGACGCCGGTGGCGCGCGGGTCGTCGACGCCGTGGCGTACGCCGCCGCGGAGCTGCTGCCCCGGCTCACCGTGCGGCGCCGGCTCGCCTCCCTCGCGCTGCATCCCACCTGCTCGTCGACCCGCCTGGGGCTGGACGACGCGCTGCTCGATGTCGCCCGGGCGGTCGCCGACGAGGTCGTCGTGCCCGACGGCTGGCAGTGCTGCGGGTTCGCCGGCGACCGGGGGCTGCTGCACCCGGAGCTGACCGCCTCGGCCACCCGCGCGGAGGCCCGCGCGGTCGCCGAGCGGTCCTTCGACGGGTACGCCTCGGTGAACCGGACCTGCGAGATCGGCCTGGCCCGGGCCACCGGCCAGCCGTACCGGCACCTGCTCGAACTCCTCGCCGAGGTCACCGGGTGAGCCGGTTCGCCGAGGTGCGGAGATGGGCGTTCGCCGGCCTGATGCTGGCGTGCGGGGCGCTGGCCGCGGCCGGCGCGGACCGGATGGGACTGGCCGTCGTCGAGTTCCTGATCTTCGCGGCGCTCGCGTTCCTGTTCTCGCCACTGGCCTTCCCGAGGTCATTGCCCGCCGCCGAGGCGCAGCGCCGCAGCGCCGCCGACGGCCGGCCGGTCGTGTACTGGCGGCCGGGCTGCCGCTACTGCCTGCGGCTGCGGCTGCGGGTTGGCCGCCTCGCGCGCCGCGCGTACTGGGTCGACATCTGGCGCGACCCGGCCGGCGCGGCGGCGGTCAGAGCCGTCACCGGTGGCGACGAGACGGTCCCGACGGTGGTGGCGGGCGAGGAGGCGGTGGTGAACCCGGATCCGGTGTGGCTGCGGCGGCGGCTGACGGCGTAGTGCCGGTGGCCCCGGCGGAGGTCACCACCGGGCCGTGACCGGCCCGATCCTGACCCAGGACCGACGAGCCGATCCGGCCGGGCCCGCGCGGCGTGGCGGCGACGGTGAGGCGCGAGCCGCCCGCTGGTCACAGCGCCCGGGTCAGGTCCGCGACGATCTCGGCCGCCGGAGCGGCCCGGGCGGCCCGCCAGCCGGTTCCGGCCCACAGGTGCAGCCGGTCGGCGTCACCGGCCTTTGCGGCGGCGGTACGCAGCGGCCGGGTCAGGTGGTGTAGCGCCGGGTAGCCCAGCGGGGCGTGGGCGTCGTACCGGTCGACGAAGTCGTTGCGCAGCGCGCGGGCCGGCCGTCCGGTGAATGCCCGGGTGACCACCGTCCGGTCGTGGCGGGGATTGGCCAGCGCGGCGCGGTGGGTGCCGCTGGCGCCGCTCTCGTCCGCCCGCAGCAGCAAGGTGCCGACCAGGACCGCGGTCGCCCCGGCGGCGAGCGCGGCCCGCACGTCGCCGCCGCCGCCCACCCCGCCCGCGCCGAGGACGGGCAGGCCGGTCCGGCCGCCGACCAGACCGACCAGCTCGGGCAGCGGGCGCGGTGGTGGCGGGTCGTGCGGGGTGAAGGTGCCGAAGTGGCCGCCGGCGTCGCCGCTCTGGGCGATAAGCCCGTCCACCCCGAGCGCGGCGGCGGCTGTGGCCTCCGCCGGGTCGGTCACCGTGGCCAGCACCCGGCTGCCGGCCCGGCGCAGGTCCCGTACGACGGTGGCGGGCGGGAGGCCGAAGGTGAAGCTGACCACCGGCACCGGGTCGCGGACGAGCAGGTCGAGCTTCGCCGCCCAACGGTCGTCGTCCTCGACGCGGACGGCCGCCGCCAGGTCCAGCCCGTACGGCATGCCCTCGCCGGCGATCCGGGCCGCGTAGCGGCGGAACTCCGCCTCGCCGACGGGCACCGGGGTCGGCGCGAAGACGTTCACCCCGAACGGGCGGCCGGTGGCGCGGGCCGCGGCGATCTCGTCGGCCACCGCCTGGGGCGTCTTGTAGCCGGCGGCCAGGAACGCGAACGCGCCGGCAACACCCACCGCCGCGGCCAGTCCGATGGTGGTCGGTCCACCGGCCATCGGCGCCGCGACGACCGGTACGTCCACCCCGAGCAGCTCTCTGCGTCGCCTGTCCACCCGTCCAGTCTGCCGTCCGCGCCCGGCACCGCGGTCCCTGCCAGCACGATCCTCGGCGCGGCCTGGCCTTCGGGCCGGCGGTCGCCGGGCTGCTGACCCGGTCGAAACACGCGGCGCGGCAGCGGGGACGCCGGCCGGGCGAGCCCCGTCGGGCCCGCCCGGCCGCCCTGTGGTGTCGACGTCCACCGCCGCTGCCGCTCAGCAGAGCTTGTGCAGGTCCACCGCTCCGGCCATCGCGCTGAAGCCGACGTCACCGGGGTGCAGGTGGTCACCGGAGTCGTACGCCGGGTTGAGCCGGCCGGGATCCGCAGGGTCCCGGGTGACCGCGTCGAGGTCCACCACCGCATCGAACTCACCCGAGGTGCGGATCCATTGGTTGACCGCCTGCCGATCCGCCTCGCCAGCCTCGCTGTAGTAGCCGGCCCCCTCGTACGGCAGGATCGTGGCACCGACGACCCGGATGCCGGCCTGGTGCGCCCGCGCGATGAACTGCCGGTAGACCGCGATGAGCTGTTCCGGCTCCAGGGCACCGCGGCTGTTGCCGATGTCGTTGATGCCCTCCAGCAGCACGACGGAGCGGACGCCCGCCTGGCCGAGCACGTCCCGGTCGAACCGGGCCAGGGCCGAGTCGCCCGCGGAGCCCGCGTTGGTCAGCAGCCGGTTGCCGCTGATGCCAGCATTGAGCACCCCGCACTGCCGCGCCTCCGGCCGCTGCAGCAGCCGGTCCGCCACCTGGTCCGGGTAGCGCAGGTTGGCGTCCACGGTCGAGACGACCCCGTCGGTGATGGAGTCGCCGAAGAAGACGACGGCACCGGCGGCCCGGGAGGTGACGTCCACCCCGGAGAGGAAGTACCGCGCGGTGTCCAGCCGGGCGAAGGCGCTGCCACCGTCCGAGGTGGCGTCGCCGGCGGCGTGGAAGGACGTGGCGTAGCCGGCCGGGTGCCAGGTGGTGGGCCCGGTAGGTCCGGGAAGGTACAGGCTGACCACCAGGTCGGTGTCGGCCGGAACCGGGATCGGCAGCGGGTCGGAGCGCCACTCGACGCCGATGGGGATGGTCACCGACCGCGCGCCGTCGAAGGTCACCGGCCGCAGCGCCTGCGCGTCGACCTGCGGGGTGCCCGCGCCGGTGGCGCGGGGCGCCACGGTGACCGCGCCGACGGCCAGCGGCGTCGTCCCGTAGACGTTGCTGATGCGTACGCGGAGGCTGTCGCCACCGACCGACAGGTGCGCCACCTGGCGCAGGGTGGTGTCGGTGAAGCCCGTGGCCGACGTGCCGGTCGTCCTGGGTTCGGCCACGGACGCGGTCCAGCTACCGATCCAGTCGATACGCCCGTTGGGCTGGGCCACCGCGGTGGTGGGCAGGAGGCCGAGCACGACGGCTATCGCGCCGACGGCGGCCAGACGAACTCGCATGCGTTGTGATCTCACACTTGGCTCCCTCGTCCAGTCGAACAACTGGCTGGCCAGCGCGACGATGGAATCACGCAACGTGATCAGGAGGCAACGCAAAGATGTGAGTAGATGAGATCAATGCGGTCAGTGGGCCGTATGGTGCGATGAGCGGCGCCGCGGATGCGACCAGTGGCCGTTGACAAGGAACGATGCCGAGCGGGTGAGCCCGGTGAAGGCTCTCAGAGGTCGAGCGGCCCGGGATCGGCGGCCAGCGCCCGGAACCGTTCCCGCGGGTCGGCGACCAGCCGCCGGGCCGACAGGTCGAGCAGTCCACCCACCCCGGTCAGCGCCGCCACCGCGGTGCCGTCCGCGCGGGTGTAGTCCTGGACGAGCTGGAACGTCTTCCCCTCGCCCCAGCGGAACTCGCAGGTCACGTCCACCTCGTCCCCGCCGCGCAGCTCCCGCAGGTACCGCAGGGTGACCTCGAGGGCGACGGGACCTACGCCGGTGGCGAGGAGTTGGTCCTGCGAGATGCCGGCGGCGCGTAGGCACTCCCACCGGGCGTGCTCGGCGTACTGGAGGTAGACCGCCTGGTTCAGGTGGCCCTGGGTGTCCAGCTCGTAACCACGGACGGTGATGCGCACCCGGAACGGATCTCCCATGGCCAGACCCTATGCGCACCCACGGGCCCGACGGGCCCGCCACGGACGTCGGTGTCCGGCATCACAGCCGCCGACCAAGCGGCCGTACCTGCCCGCGCTCCCGGCATGAAGCAGGTTGGAGAAGTTCTTGAGACCGACGGAACCGCTCGTGGAGGAGGAGCCGCCACCCTCTCCCTCACCGATTCACACGCGTCCAGGGAAGGTCGACATGAAGAACAGACTCATCAGGGTGGGCAGGCCACTATTCAAATTCTTCGCTTTCGCCCTCATTTCAGCGATGCTCGCCGCCGGCGTCGTCGTCGTGGAACCTCCACCGGCCAGTGCCGCGGACAACCCGAATCCGGCGAGGATCACCGATCCGTCGTGGTGGCTCATGGAGCAACTGCTGAAACTGGAGCCGGGAACGCAGAACGGCGGGATCTATGCCAACAAGCCCGGCTACCACAACACTCGGGCGGGAAATGCCCCCACCGACTATTCCGTCCGGGACGCCGAGGATCAGGGCGGCCCGTCGGACAAGGCGGCCGCCTACGACTGGACCTTCCCGGAAGCCCAGAGTTTCGCGCTGGCCGCGATCCAGTCGGACCCGCAACCGGATCTGATTCTGCCCTCCGACGTGCGGACCACCAGCGCTGACTACAGCAACATCGCCCGTTACTCCAGCCGCCTGTTGGCGTCCGGCAAGGACTCGAACGATCCGCGACTCGACGGCTGGCGGGAGTTCTTCGGCCAGGCGAACAGCGACAGCACCGTGGAGGGCTGGGACTTCCGGTACAAGCGGGCCGCCACCTCCGACTCGTCACACCTGTGGCACATCCACCTCAGCGAGGACCGGGACAAGGTGACGAGCCTCGAGAACAAGCAGGCGCTGCTGAGCGTGCTGCGGGGCGAGACCGTCGAGCAGTGGCGCAACAACCCGTACGGTTCGCCGGATGATGTGTCGCGGGATGGTGTGGTGGTGGGGTTGGATGGTCGGATTTCGTTGTATGTGGTGCGGTCGGGTGGTGATGTGTGGG
>NZ_JBFAID010000049.1:0-53140 GCF_040654475.1 Micromonospora sp. NPDC050686 | reverse complement strand
ACCGGCGTGCGCGAGCACCGCGCGTTCCTGCGCCGGGGTGAGATCAAGGGCGAACCGGTACGCCTGGATCGTCTTCACGTCGGGTCCTCCGTCGCCGCCTCAACGGCACGGCGGGCGCGGTTCGCTGCGGCGCGACGGCCGTACAGGCGGGCGCACAGTGATGTCAGGATCTCGGTGATATCGCCGACGAGGTCGTCGTCCACCTCGGCCGGGTCGACCACCAGTAACCGGCGGCCCTGCGCGGCGAGCGCCGCTTCGACGTATTCAGCCCCGAAGCGGGCGAACCGGTCGCGGTGCTCGACCACGATGGTCGTCACGGCCGGGTCGCGTAGTAGGGCGAGGAACTTCTTGCGGTGCCCGTTGAGTGCGGACCCAACCTCAGTCACCACCCGGTCCACGGAAAGACGCTGCCCGGTGGCCCAGGTAGCGACCCGGGCGACCTGCCGGTCGAGGTCGGGTTTCTGGTCGGTGGATGAGACGCGGGCGTACACCACGACCTGCCCGCTGTTCGTCTCTGCGGGGCTGAGTGGTTCACCGACCATGATGAGCCGGCCGAGCCGGTATGTGGGAACGGGCAGCGCACCGGCTGCGTACTGCCGCCGTGCGGTGACGTACGCGATGCCCTGCGACGCCGCCCACTCCTTCAAGTTCATAGGTCGTCCACCATAGCAACCCTAAGAGCGTCAGAGATGCTTGATGCGGCACCTGCGAATAGCCCCCGCCGCTATCCGGAGCCGGACCGCTTCGACCCGTGGCGCCCGCAGCTCCACCCGCTCTCCTTCGGCGCCGGGCCGCACTACTGTCTCGGGGCCGCGCTGGCCCGGCTGGAGGCACAGGTCGCCTTCCCGCTGCTGCTGCGCCGGCTGCCCGGCCTGGCGCTGGCCGGCGCGCCGCGGCGCCGGGTGCGGCTGACCCTGCGTGGGTACGCCAGCCTGCCGGTCACCGTGGGCGACGAGTCCCCGCTCACCGATCGCGGTACGCGAGCCGGTGCGTCCGGGGCCACTCCGTAGACTGGTACGGCACCGTCCGTCCCACCGAAGGAGTCTGCCCGCGTGACCGTTCAGCCCATCCGTCTGTTCGGCGATCCGGTGCTGCGCACGCCGGCCGACCCGGTGGTCGACTTCGACGTGGAGCTGCGCAAGCTCATCGCCGACCTGACCGACACGATGCGTGAGCAGAGCGGCGCCGGCCTGGCCGCGCCTCAGCTCGGCGTGGGCCTGCGGGTGTTCACCTTCGACGTCGACGACGTGCTCGGCCACCTGGTGAACCCGGTGCTGGAGTTTCCCGACGAGGAGGAACAGGACGGCCCCGAGGGCTGCCTGTCCATTCCCGGGCTGTACTTCGACACCAAGCGCCGGCAGAACGTGATCGCCAAGGGTTTCAACGGGTACGGCGACCCGCTCCAGATCGTCGGGACCGGCCTGATGGCCCGCTGCGTCCAGCACGAGACCGACCACCTCGACGGGGTGCTCTTCGTCGACCGGCTCGACCCGGCCGGGCGCAAGGCCGCGATGAAGGCGATCCGCCAGGCCGAGTGGTACGACGAGGCCGCCCCGCCGACGGTGAGGCTCAGCCCGCACGCCAGCGGCAGCCCGTTCGGCCTGGGGCGGTGACCGGGTGCGCCTGATCTTCGCCGGTACGCCGGCCGTCGCGGTGCCCGCCCTGGACGCCATCGCCGCCTCCGGCCACGAGCTGCTGGCCGTGGTCACCCGTCCCGACGCGCCCGCCGGCCGGGGCCGGGGCCTGGCCCGCTCGCCGGTCGGCGCCTGGGCCGACGCGCGCGGGGTGGAGGTGCTCACCCCGGCCCGGCCGCGGGAGCCGGAATTCCTGGACCGGCTGCGCGAGCTGGCCCCGGACTGCGTGCCGGTGGTCGCCTACGGCGCGCTGGTGCCGCCGGTGGCGCTGGAGATCCCCCGGCACGGGTGGATCAACCTGCACTTCTCCCTGCTGCCCGCCTGGCGTGGCGCCGCCCCCGTGCAGCACGCCGTGCTGCACGGTGACGAGCTGACCGGCGCCAGCGTCTTCGAGCTGGAGCAGGGGCTGGACACCGGCCCCGTCTACGGCACGGTGACCGACGAGATCCGGCCCACCGACACCTCCGGGGACCTGCTGGAGCGGCTGGCCCATTCGGGAGCCGGGCTGCTGGTGGCGGTGCTCGACGCGATCGGGGCCGGCACCGCGCGGGCCGAGCCGCAGCCGGCCGACGGGGTCTCCCTCGCGCCGAAGCTGACCGTGGACGACGCCCGGGTGCGCTGGTCGGACCCCTCCTTCGCGGTGGACCGGCGGGTCCGCGCCTGCACCCCCGCCCCGGGGGCGTGGACGACGTTCCGCGACGACCGGGTCAAGCTCGGCCCGGTCAGCCCGGTGGCGAACGGCCCGGAGCTGAAGCCCGGCGAGCTGCTGGTGGAGAAGTCCCGGGTGCTCGTGGGCACGGCCACCACCCCGGTGCGGCTCGGCGAGGTGCGGGCGGCCGGCAAGAAGGCCATGCCGGCCGGCGACTGGGCGCGGGGCGTCCGGGTCGCCGCCGGCGAGGTGCTCGCGTGACGGGGCCGGTCGAGCCCCGCAACGATCGCTCCGCCGATCGGGGGCAGTCGACCGGGCGGCCGGCGGGCGGCGGTGCCCGCGACCGCGCCGATCGGGGCGACGCCCGGCGGGCCCGGTTCGACGGTGCTGACGGCCCGCGCGGCGGGTCCGGCCGCGGCGACCGGCCAAACCGGCGCGGCGAGCGCCCGGGGGAGCGGCCGCGCGGCGGGCCCCGGCGGCCTCCCGTCGACCTGCCCCGGTACGTCGCGTACCAGGCGGTCGCGGCGGTGCACCGGGACGACGCGTACGCCAACCTGGTGCTGCCGGCGATGCTGCGCGAGGAGGGGCTGACCGGCCGGGACGCCGCGTTCGCCACCGAGCTGACCTACGGCACGCTGCGCCACACCGGCACCCTGGACGCGATCGTCACCGACGCCGCCGGGCGGGACGTGCAGCGGATCGACCCGCCGGTACGCGACGCGCTGCGGATCGGGGCGTACCAACTGCTGCACACGCGGGTGCCGGCGCACGCGGCGGTGTCGTCGACGGTGGACCTGGTCCGGGCGGTCGGCCCGGGCGCGACCGGGTTCGCCAACGCGGTGCTGCGCGAGATCACCACCCGGGACCACGACGCCTGGGTGGCCCGGCTCGCCCCGGCCACCGAGACCGATCCGGTCGGGCACCTGGCGCTGGCGTACAGCCATCCGCAGTGGATCGTGCGGGCGTTCGCCGAGGCGCTCGGCGGCGACCTGGCCGAGACGGAGCGGCTGCTGATCGAGGACAACGAGCGACCCCCGGTGCACCTGTGCGCGCGGCCCGGCCTGGCCGACCCGGTGGAGCTGGCCGACCAGGTCGGCGGCGCGCCGGGCGCCTTCTCCCCGTACGCGGTGTACCTGCCCGGCGGCGCGCCGGGCGAGCTGCGCGCGGTCGCCGAGGGCCGGGCGCACGTGCAGGACGAGGGCTCCCAGCTGGTGGCCGCCGCGCTGGCCGGCGCCCCGCTGGACGGCCCGGACGGGCGCTGGCTGGACCTGTGCGCGGGGCCGGGCGGCAAGGCCGGCCTGCTCGGCGCCCTGGCCGCGCAGCGGGACGCCCGGGTGACCGCCGTCGAGGTGGCCGAGCACCGGGCCCGGCTGGTCGAGCAGGCCACCCGGGGGTTGCCGGTGACCGTGCTGGCCATGGACGGCCGGGATGTCGGCGGCCACCCGAAGCTGCCCGAGCAGCACTTCGACCGGGTGCTGGTCGACGCGCCCTGCACCGGGCTCGGGTCGCTGCGCCGCCGCCCGGAGTCCCGCTGGCGGCGGCAGCCGTCGGATCTGCCGCCGCTGACCCGGCTGCAACGCGAGCTGCTCGGCGCGGGGTTGCGCGCGGTGCGACCGGGCGGCCTGGTGGCGTACGTGACCTGCTCCCCGCACATCGTGGAGACGCACGTGACGGTGACCGAGGCGGCCCGCCGGGCCGGGGTGCCGGCCGACTTCGTCGACGCCCGCCCGCTGCTGCCGGCCGGGATGCCGGGGCTGGGCGACGGCCCGACGGTGCAGTTGTGGCCGCACCGGCACGGCACCGACGCCATGTTCCTCGCGGTGCTGCGCCGCACCTGACCCCGCCGGGTGTCCCGGTCCGCCGTGCGCGGGCCGGGCCGCCCGGTCAGCCCGCCGGCAGGCCCTCGGGGCCGGCCCCCTTCATCGACCGGGTCAGTTTCCGGTCGTCGCTCCACAGGAAACAGCGGATGCCCCGGTCGCCCTCCTCCCACTCCCGCTGGGACGGGGGATAGAAGATCGACCCGGCCCGGTACGGCAGGTCGCTGTTGTCGGGCACGGCGGCGAACCGGGCGATCAGCGCCATGCAGCGGCGGTGCACCTGCTGGTCGATCCGGAGGAACGCGGCCCACGGCATGTCCCGTTCCAGGTAGACCCCGACGAACTCGGCGCGGTGCGGCTCGCTGCACAGCACCGGCGCCATGTAGTTCAGGTTGTCGTCGATCAGCTTCGGGTCGAAGCAGCGGTGGGTCAGCGGGCTGTCGCCGACCATCGCCCCGCGCAGGCTGCCGGCGCGGTTCACCGGCCGGGTGTTGTCGATGCTGTCGGTCTCGCTCAGGTCGCAGCGGAACCAGCGGGCGCCCGCCGCCCAGGCCGCGAGGGTGGGCAGCGCCATGGTCAGGGTCAGCCGGGCGGCGTGCCAGTCCCCGCCGAGCACCTCGCGGGCCCGCTGGTCGCACTCGGCGCGGGCCGTGCGCAGGGCGGCGGAGCCGGGCTCGGGTCGCTGGGCGGCGCGGGCCACCGGGCCGGTGAAGGAGCCGACGTGGACGGCCTCGGCGAGGTGGCTGCGGGCGCAGTCGACGGTCTCGTAGCTGGCCGCCTGCACGACCGAGGACATCCGGGGCAGGCAGGCGTCGGTGGCCGGGACGAACAGGGCCGGCGGGTGCAGCGCCGGCCAGTCGTCGGTGAGGTCACCGTCCGCCTGGTGTGGCCGTACGCAGCCGCCGAGCAGCGCCGTCACCGTGCCGGCCAGCACCAGCGCGAGCCACCGTCGCATCGTCCGCCCTCCCGGGAACTGACGGCCGGAACACCGCGGCCGGCGCGGCGTCGGCCGCCACCGGGCGTGCAGCATATGTCACCGTCCTCGATGGAGTGTTGCCCCGTTTCGGTCGTTCGGCCAGTGGCGCATCGATATTCGTCCCTGCGGGCGTCACCGGAACGGTCAATCCTGCACGGGGAGTGACGGTCGGCTCACCGTACGCCGCTGCGGGTGCCGCGCTGCGGACGGCCGATGGCGGCGTTCGTACACTGGCCCGGTGACCGTACCGCCGCCGATCCTCGCGCCGAGCATCCTGGCCGCCGACTTCGCCCACCTCGCCGATGAGGTCCGCGCCGTCGAGCACGCCGCGGACTGGCTGCACGTGGACGTGATGGACAACCATTTCGTGCCCAACCTGACCATCGGGCTGCCGGTGGTGCAGAGCCTGCGGGCCGCGACCCAGCTGCCGTTCGACGTGCACCTCATGATCGAGGACCCGCGGCGCTGGGCGCCCGGGTACGCCGACGCCGGGGCGTACAACGTGACCTTCCACGCGGAGGCCTGCGACGACCCGGTGGCGCTGGCCAAGGACCTGCGTTCGGCGGGGGCCAAGGCGGGGCTGGCCATCGACCGGGACACCCCGATCGAGCCGTACCTGGACCTGCTGCCCGGCTTCGACACCCTGCTGATCATGACGATCAAGGCGGGCTTCGGCGGGCAGCGGTTCGTCCCGCACCTGCTGGACAAGGTGCGCACCGCGAGGCGGCACGTCGACGCCGGCCACCTCGAGCTGCGCATCGAGGTCGACGGCGGGATCGCCGCCGACACCATCGAGCAGGCGGCGGCGGCCGGTGCGGACGCCTTCGTCGCCGGCACCGCCGTCTACGGCGCCGACGACCCGGCCGAGGCGGTACGCCGGCTGCGGGGCCTCGCGGAGCGCGCCGCCGCCGGGGGCTGACGTGGACCCGGCCGAGGAACGACCCGACGTCATCCTGGTCGTCGACGACGACGAGGACATCGCCCGTTTCGTCGAGTTCAACCTGCGGCTGCACGGCTTCGAGGTGATCCACGCCAGCGACGGCCAGGAGGCCCTCGAGCTGATCGAGCGACAGCGGCCCGACCTGGCCGTGGTGGACCTGATGATGCCCCGCGTCGACGGCCTGGAGCTGACCCGGCGGCTGCGCGCCGACCCGATGACCTCGGCGCTGCCGGTGATCATGCTGACCGCCAAGGGGATGACCGTGGACAAGGTCCACGGGCTCAGCGCCGGGGCGGACGACTACCTGGTCAAGCCCTTCGACACCGCCGAGCTGGTGGCCCGGGTCGCCTCCACGTTGCGCCGCAACAAGGAGTTCCGCGAGGTCTCCCCGCTGACCGGGCTGCCCGGCAACAGCCGGATCCGCCGGGAGATCGCCGACCGGGTCCGCAACCGGGCCGACTACGCCGTCGGCTACGTCGACATCGACCGGTTCAAGAGCGTCAACGACCGGTACGGCTTCGTCCGGGGCGACGAATTCATCTCCGCACTGGCCCGCAGCCTGCACCGGGCGGTGGTCTCGATCGGCCTGCCGCCGGCCTTCCTCGGCCACGTCGGCGGCGACGACTTCGTCATCGTCTGCACCCCCGACCAGGTCCGCCCGCTGACCTCCCAGGCGGTGGTCGACTTCGAGAAGGCCGCCGACACGCTCTACGACCCGACCGACCGGGAGCGCGGGTTCGTGGAGCTCAAGGACCGTCGGGGCAACATCCGCCGGGCCGCGCTGGTCACCCTCTCCATCGGCGTCTCGCTCTCCGACCCCGGCAAGCGGTTCACCGACCCGCTGGAGGCCATCGCCGTCGCGTCGGAGATGAAATCGGTCGCCAAGAGCCAACCCGGCTCGTACGTCGCGGTCGACCGGCGACGGGGCGTTACGTGATCGTGCGGTCTTTGCTGTGAGGTAGCTCGCCTCGGTGGCGCGACCCCCCCGGTTGCGTGTAAGACTTCGGAAGTACCCACCACGCGCTGGCGGGGCTCGGTGAAATTCCGAACCGGCGGTGATCCACGGCCCGACCGTGGTAAGCCCGCGACCCGGACGGCTTCGGCCGGACGGTGGACCTGGTGAGAATCCGGGGCCGACGGTTGGTGGCGGCTCGTCCGCTGCCAGAAAGTCCGGATGGGAGACAGCGCGCGGGACGGGGGAGGGCCCTGCGCCGGTCGCTGTCCGACCATCGCCGGGCTCCCCGGGGTCGGCTGTGCCGTCCCCCGGATTCTCCGCCGCCGCCTGCCCGCGGCCCTGTGGCCACGCCTCCCGAACCGCCCGCGCGCCACCGGCGAGTTGAGAGGGCAGGGCAAGGGCGATGGCCGGCGTTGGAGTCGACGAGGCGATGCGGCGTGCCGTCGCGCTCGCCGCCCGGGGCCTCGGCACCGCCAGCCCCAACCCGGTGGTCGGCTGCGTCCTGCTCGACCCGGACGGCGCGGTCGTCGGTGAGGGCTTCCACGCGTACGCCGGCGGACCGCACGCCGAGATCGTCGCGCTCGCCCAGGCCGGCCGCCGGGCCAAGGGCGGCACCGCGGTGGTCACCCTGGAACCCTGCGACCACGTCGGCCGCACCGGCCCGTGCAGCCTCGCGCTGATCAACGCCGGGGTGAACCGGGTGGTGATCGCCGTGCCGGATCCCAACCCGGTCGCCGCGGGTGGCGCCCGCACCCTGCGCGACGCCGGCGTCCAGGTCGAGTTCGGCGTCCGCGCCGCCGAGGCCGAGGCCGGCAACGTCGCCTGGCTGACCTCCACCCGGCGCGGCTGGCCGTACGTGGTCTGGAAGTACGCCGCCACCCTCGACGGCCGCTCGGCCGCCGCCGACGGCACCAGCATGTGGATCACCTCCGAGGCGGCCCGGACGGACGTGCACGCCCTGCGCGGCACCGTCGACGCGGTGATCGCCGGGGTGGGCACGGTGCTCGCCGACGACCCCCGGCTCACCGCCCGCAACCTGCGCGACGGCACCCTGGCCATCCGGCAGCCGCTGCGCGTCGTGGTGGACAGCGCCGGGCGTACCCCGGTCGACGCCCGGGTCCGCGACGCCGCCGCGCCCACCTGGGTCGCCACCGCCACCGAGGTTGGCGCCGGCCCGGACGGCCGGGTCGACCTGCCCGCGCTCCTGGCCGAGCTGCACCGGCGCGGCGTGCGCGCCGCGCTGCTGGAGGGCGGCCCCCGGCTGGCCGGGGCGTTCCTCGCCGCCGGCCTGGTCGACCAGGTCGTCGGGTACGTCGCGCCCCGGCTGCTCGGCGCCGGGCCGACCGCGCTGGTCGACGCCGGCGTCACCACCATCGCCGAGGCCATCGACCTGGAGATCACCGACGTCACCCGGATCGGTCCCGACGTGCGGATCACCGCCCAGCCCCGAAAGAGGGAGAGCTGACATGTTCACCGGCATCGTGGAGGAGTTGGGCGAGGTCGCCGGGGTGACCGCGACCGGGGGCGACTCGGCGTTGGTCGCCGTCCGCGGCCCGCTGGTCACCTCGGACGCCCGGCACGGCGACTCGATCGCGGTCAACGGCGTCTGCCTGACCGTGGTCGACGTCGACGGCGGCGTGTTCACCGCCGACGTGATGGGCGAGACGCTGCGCCGCTCGGCGTTGGGCGCGCTGCGCACCGGCGCCCCGGTCAACCTGGAGCGGGCCGCGGCGCTGGGCAGCCGGCTCGGCGGGCACCTGGTCCAGGGGCACGTCGACGGGGTCGGTGAGATCGTCGCCCGGGAGCCCGCCGAGCAGTGGGAGACGGTCCGCTTCCGGCTCCCCGCCGAGCTGGCCCGATACGTGGTGGAGAAGGGCTCGATCACCGTCGACGGCGTGTCGCTCACCGTCGCCGCGGTCGGCGCCGACTGGTTCGACGTCGGACTGATCCCCACCACCCGACAGCTCACCACGCTCGGCGCCAAGGGCGTCGGTGACCCGGTCAACCTCGAGGTGGACGTGCTGGCCAAGTACGTCGAGCGGCTGCTCGGCACGCCGGCGCCGGGGGGTGCGCGCTGATGGGCCCGCTCGGCTGGCTGCTCGACGCCCAGGTCCAGGTGGCCGGCTCGCCGGTGCTGGTCCGGGAGATCGTCGGCAACGTCTTCGGCCTCGGCTCCGCGCTGCTCGGCCTGCGCCGGGTGGTCTGGGCCTGGCCGGTCGGCATGATCGGCAACGCGCTGCTGTTCACCGTCTTCCTCGGCGCGGTCTTCGCCACCCCGCAGGCGCACGACCTCTACGGCCAGGCCGGCCGGCAGGTCTTCTTCTTCGCGGTCAGCGTCTACGGCTGGTGGCGCTGGTCGCGCAACCGCCGGGCCGGCGCGGGACAGCAGCCCGCCGTGACCCCGCGCTGGGCCACCGGCCGGGAGCGGCTGGGCCTGCTGGCCGCCGCGGCGCTGGGCACGGCGGCGGCGTACCCCGTGCTCGCCGCGCTCGGCTCCTGGGGGCCGCTGCCGGACGCCTGGATCCTGGTCGGCAGCCTGCTCGCCACGTACGGCATGGCCCGCGGCTGGGTCGAGTTCTGGCTGATCTGGATCGCCGTCGACGCGGTCGGGGTGCCGTTGCTGCTCCAGGGCGGCTTCTATCCCTCGGCGGCGATGTACCTGGTCTACGGCGGGTTCTGCGGCTGGGGGCTGGTCGCCTGGTGGCGCACCTCGCGTCGGGCCACCGCCCCCGTCACCCCGATCCCGCCCACCTACTCGGAGGTCGCGGCATGAACACTTTCGGCAGCATCGAGCAGGCCCTGGCCGACGTGGCCGCCGGCCGGCCCGTCGTCGTGGTCGACGACGAGGACCGGGAGAACGAGGGCGACCTGATCTTCGCCGCCGAGCTGGCGACGCCGCAGCTGCTGGCCTTCATGGTCCGGTACACCTCGGGCTACGTCTGCGTGCCGCTGACCGAGAGCGAGTGCGACCGACTGGACCTGCCGCCGATGCACCACACCAACCAGGACCGGCGGGGCACCGCCTACACGGTGACCGTGGACGCCCGGGAGGGGGTCAGCACCGGCATCTCCGCCGCCGACCGGTCGCACACCATCCGGCTGCTCGCCGACCCGTCGACCGCCCCGACCGACCTGGCCCGCCCCGGGCACGTGGTGCCGCTGCGGGCCCGCGAGGGCGGCGTGCTGCGGCGCGCCGGGCACACCGAGGCGGCCGTCGACCTGACCCGGCTGGCCGGGCTGCGCCCCGCCGGGGTGCTCTGCGAGCTGGTCAACGACGACGGCACCATGATGCGGCTGCCGGAGCTGGAGAAGTTCTGCGCCGAACACGAGCTGACCCTGGTCACCATCGCCGACCTGGTGGCGTACCGGCGGCGGCACGAGAAGCAGGTCGAGCGGGTGGCCGAGGCCCGGATGCCCACCCCGTACGGGGTGTTCCGGGCGCTGGGCTACCGCGCCGAGCACGACCCGGCCGAGCACGTCGCCCTGGTGATGGGGGAGCTCGGCGACGGGCGGGACGTGCTGGTCCGGGTGCACTCCGAGTGCCTCACCGGGGACGTGTTCGGCTCGCTGCGCTGCGACTGCGGCCCGCAGCTGCAGGCCGCCCTGGCCCGGGTGGCCGGGGAGGGGCGCGGGGTGGTGCTCTACGTGCGCGGCCACGAGGGACGCGGGATCGGCCTGCTGCACAAGCTGCGGGCCTACCAGTTGCAGGACCTCGGCCGGGACACCGTCGACGCGAACCTGGACCTGGGGCTGCCGGCCGACGCCCGGGACTACGGCACCGGCGCGCAGATCCTCTACGACGTGGGCGTACGGTCCATGCGGCTGCTCACCAACAACCCGGCCAAGCGGGCCGGGCTGGAGGGGTACGGCCTGACCGTCACCGGCCGCGAGGGGCTGCCGGTCCGGTCCAACCCGGAGAACGTGCGGTACCTGCGGACCAAGCGGGACCGGATGGGGCACCTGCTGGAGGACCTGGACGAGCGGACCGAGGCGCCGATGGGGCGTCCGGTCACCGGCGACGAGATCGGAGCGTAGGACATGGCGGGATTCGGCGAGCCCGGGACGGACGCGGTGGACGCCGCCGGCCTGACGGTCGGCGTGGTCGCGGCCCGCTGGCACGGCGACCTGACCGACCACATGCTGGACCGGGCGGTCGCCGCGGCGCAGGCGTGCGGCGCGCGGGCGGTGGTGGCCCGGGTGGCCGGGTCGGTGGAGCTGCCCGTGGTGGCCCAGGCCCTGGCCCGCCGCTGCGACGTGGTGGTCGCCCTCGGCGTGGTGGTCCGCGGCGCCACCGCCCACTTCGACTACGTCTGCAAGTCGGTGACCGAGGGGCTGACCCGGGTGGCGCTGGACGAGGGGAAGCCGGTGGCGCACGGGGTGCTCACCGTCGACACCATCGAGCAGGCCCGGGATCGGGCCGGGCTGCCGGGGTCGGCCGAGGACAAGGGCTGGGCGGCCACCGTGGCGGCGCTGGACGCCGCCCTGGCCATCCGCGGCGTGGCCGCCGCCAACGCCCACCGGGTCGGCTTCGCCTGACCCGGCGGGCGGTGGCGCCGGGGCCGGCTGGAAGAATCGTCTCCCGTGAAGACGTTCGAGGAGTTGTTCGCCGAGCTGCAGGCCAAGGCCGCCGCCGGCACCCCGGGCTCGGGCACGGTCGCCGCCCTGTCCAAGGGGGTGCACTTCGTCGGCAAGAAGGTCGTCGAGGAGGCGGCCGAGTCGTGGATGGCCGCCGAGCACGAGGGGCCGGAGCGCACCGCCGAGGAGATCTCCCAGCTGCTCTACCAGGTCCAGGTGCTGATGCTCGCCTGCGGTCTCGAGCTCAAGGACGTCTACCGACATCTGTGAGTGCCCCCTTTCGCTGATCACATTCGATCGAAGGAGCACTCCGTCATGCTGCGTGTCGCCGTACCGAACAAGGGCACTCTGGCCGAGAAGGCCGCCCAGATGCTGCGCGAGGCGGGCTACCGCCAGCGCACCGACCCGAAGGACCTCGTCCGCCGGGACGAGGACAACGACATCGAGTTCTTCTACCTGCGGCCCAAGGACATCGCCACCTACGTCGGCTCGGGTGACCTGGACGTCGGCATCACCGGCCGGGACCTGCTGATCGACTCGGGCGCGCCGGCCGAGGAGATCATCGACCTGGCCTTCGGCCGAGCCACGTTCCGCTTCGCCGCCCGCCCCGACGACGTCGACGACGTACGGGAGCTGGGTGGCCACCGGATCGCCACCGCGTACCCCGGGCTGGTCGAGCGGCACCTGGCCGAGCTGGGCGTGAAGGCCGACGTGATCCGCCTGGACGGGGCGGTGGAGAACGCCATCCGGCTCGGCGTCGCCGACGTGGTCGCCGACGTGGTGGAGACCGGCGCCACGCTGCGCCAGGCCGGCCTGGTCGTCTTCGGCGAGCCGCTGCTGCGCTCCTCGGCGGTGCTGGTCCGCCGCGCCGGCGCACCCGGCTGCGCCCAGGCCGACCAGCTGCTGCGCCGCCTGCAGGGCGTGCTGGTGGCCCGCCGGTACGTGATGCTCGCCTACGACGTGCCGGCCGGGTTGCTGGACCGGGCCAGCTCGTTGACCCCGGGCATCGAGTCGCCGACGGTCTCCCCGCTGCACCGGGAGGGCTGGGTCGCGGTGCAGGCGATGGTGCTCCGCGACGACGTGCACCGGATCATGGACGAGCTGTACGAGCTGGGCGCCCGGGCCATTCTGGTCACCAACATCCACGCCTGCCGGCTGTGAAGCACCTGCCGCCGGCGGTCGCGCTCGTCCTCGTCGTCCTGGGCGGGGTGGCCGCGGCGGCCCAGGGGGTGGTCAACGCCGAGTTGGGCGAGCGGGCCGGCAACCCGGTGCTCGGCGCGGTGGCGAACAATCTCGGCGGCTCGCTGCTGATCCTGCTCGGGCTGGTCGCGTCGCCGTCGATGCGGGCCGGGCTGGCCGCGCTGCGCCGGGCCCGGCTGCCCTGGTGGACGTACCTGGGTGGGCTGGGCGGCGCGGCGATCGTGGTGGTCGGCACCTACGTCGTACCGGTGCTCGGGGTGGCGGTGTTCACCATCGCCCAGGTGGCCGGCGGCAGCCTGGGCGGCCTCGCGGTGGACCGGGCCGGGTTGGCCCCGGTGGGGCGGCTGCGGCTGACCCTGCCCCGGCTGGCCGGGGCGCTGCTCGGGGTGGCCGCGGTGGCGCTGGCCCAGCTGGGCCGGCCCCTCGGCGACCTGGCGGTCGGGCTGGTGCTGCTGGCCGTGGGCGGCGGGGTGGCGGTGGCGGTGCAGTCGGCCCTGAACGGGCGGGTCTCGGCGGCCGGCACCGCCTCGGCCTCGGTGGCGGTCAACTTCGCCACCAGCACCCCGGTCGTGCTGCTGGTGGCGGTGGCCGCCGGGGTCCTGGCCGGCCCCGCGCCGGACTGGCCGCACGCCTGGCACCTCTACCTGGGCGGCCTGCTCGGGGTGGGGATCGTGGCGGCGCTGGTGGTCGGGGTCCGCGCAGTGGGGGTGCTGCGCGCGGGGCTGGCCCTGGTCGCCGGTCAGCTCGCCGGGGCGCTCCTGCTCGACCTGCTGGTGCCCGGTGGCGCCGGGCTGCGGCTGCCGGTGCTGGCCGGCGCGGTGCTGACCGGGTTGGCCGTGCTGGTGGCCGGCGTCCGGCCGCGCCGGCCGGCGACCCGGGTGTCAGCTGAACCGGAGCGGGAGCCGGATGGCAGACTGGTGGGGTGAGTGACGACGACCGGGTCAGCCTGCGGCCCCGCCGGATCCGGATGGTCTGCTGGACGGGAGCGATCGCCCTGCTGGTGGTCTTCAGCCTGGTGGCCACCTCGCTGACCGGCCCGACCGGCAGCGGCTTCGGCACCTTCCAGCGCGGTGACCAGTTCGCGATGATCGGCCTGGGCGTGCTCGGCGCGCTCGGCATCCTGCTGTTCACCCGCCCCCGGGTGGTGGCGGACGCCCGGGGTGTCCGGGTGCGGAACATCATCGGCTCCTACGAGCTGCCCTGGGAGGTCGTCCGGGGTGTCCGGTTCGACCGGGGTGCCCCGTGGGCCAGCCTCGAACTGCACGACGACGACCTGCTGCCGATGGTCGCCCTCCAGGCGGCGGACAAGGATCTCGCGGTCGAGGGGGTGCGTGCGCTGCGCCGGTTGCACCAGGCCCACCTCGGCGCGCCCGCCGAGACCGCCGACCCCGGCCGCTGATCTTCCCCCGGCCGACTGCCGCCCGGTGCGGGGTGCCCCGGGTTGGGGGGCCGGTGGCCGGGGGTGTAGTGTTGCGGAGTCGACCAGACCGTCCCGTGTTCACGAGTGGGCGGTCGTTGAAGCGGAGCGCCTGCTCCCACCCGAGTCGCCGCGCGGCGGCCGGGTCCGGTCACCGGTTCCGGGGACATCCCGGTTCCGGATGCGCGACCATGGGGTCGTGCCGACCGGTCGAGTGGGCCCTGGCATGCGCCGGGGCCTTACTGCTTTCCGGGTCGCTCCCACCCGGGAGCTCGCGGGGTCGGCACCGCAGGAGACTCGACTCGAGGAGGCCCCATCAGCGTCGAACCACGCGTGAACGAGCAGATCCGGGCACGTGAGGTCCGACTGGTCGGTCCTGAGGGTGAGCAGGTGGGCATCGTCCCGCTGGAGCGCGCCCTGCAGCTGGCCGCGGACGTCGACCTGGACCTGGTCGAGGTTGCGCCGATGGCGCGCCCGCCGGTGTGCAAGCTCATGGACTTCGGCAAGTTCAAGTACGAGAGCGCACTGAAGGCGCGCGAAGCGCGGCGTAACCAGCAGCAGACCGTCATCAAGGAGATGAAGCTCCGGCCGAAGATCGACCCGCACGACTACGAGACCAAGAAGGGTCACGTGGTGCGGTTCCTCAAGGCGGGCGACAAGGTCAAGGTGACGATCATGTTCCGCGGTCGCGAGCAGAGCCGCCCGGAGCTGGGTTACCGGCTCCTGCGCCGGCTCGAGTCCGAGATCACGGACCTGGGATACGTCGAGGCCGCGCCGAAGCAGGACGGCCGAAACATGATCATGGTTCTCGCTCCGCACCGGGCCGTGAAGGCCTCCGCGGTCGCCGCGACGGCGTCCCGTGGTGGACCTCGGGAACGGGTCGCGGAGGAGTCGGCCGCCCCGGCAGGTGGCGAGACCCCGGCGGCCGGCGAGACCGCAGTAGCCGGTGAGACCGGCACGACCGCTGACACCAGCGGCCAGTAACAGGGGAGAGACGTTCCACATGCCGAAGATGAAGAGCCACACGGGTATGGGCAAGCGGGTCAAGGTGACCGGCAAGGGCAAGATCGTTGCCCAGCAGGCCGGCCTCCGTCACAAGCTGGAGAAGAAGCCCTCCACCCAGACCCGCCGGCTGTCCGGCACGGTCGAGGTGGCCAAGGCCGACGTCAAGCGCATCAAGAAGCTGCTCGGCCGCTGACGCGCGCCACCTGACCTGAAGGAGAAGTTGAGATGGCACGCGTCAAGCGGGCTGTGAACGCCCAGAAGAAGCGCCGTACCCTGCTGGAGACCGCGAGCGGCTACCGCGGTCAGCGCTCCCGGCTGTACCGCAAGGCCAAGGAGCAGGTGCTGCACTCGATGCAGTACGCCTACCGGGACCGCCGCGACCGCAAGGGCGACTTCCGGCAGCTCTGGATCCAGCGGATCAACGCCGGCGCCCGGGCCAACGGCATGACCTACAACCGGCTGATCCAGGGCCTGCGCCTGGCCGGCATCGAGGTCGACCGTAAGATCCTGGCCGACCTGGCCGTCAACGACGCCGCGGCGTTCGCCGCGATCGTCGAGCTGGCCCGCGCCGCCGTGGCGGCCGAGGGCACCGGTGGCGCCGCGGCCCAGGCCGCCTGATCCACCCGTACCGACAGATCGAGGCGTCTCCCATGCCGTCACCATCGCGCGGGAGGCGCCTCGACGCTGTCCCCGGGTTGTTCACCCCGCGTACCCCCAGGGTCGTCGCGGCCCGCCGGCTCCAGCGTCGCCGGGACCGAGACGGCGCCGGCCGGTTCCTGGCCGAGGGACCGCAGGCAGTCCGGGAGGCCCTGGCCCACACGGGCACGGTGGTCGAGCTGTTCGGCACCCCGGCCGCCCTGGACCGGTACGCCGACCTCGCCGCGACCGCCGCCGGGGCGGACGTGCCCGTCTCCGAGGTGACCGACGAGGCGCTCGCCGCGCTCGCCGAGACCGTCGCCCCGCAGGGCCTGGTCGCCGTCTGCCGGCAGCTCGACGTACCCCTGGAGCGGGCCCTCGCCCGCCGGCCGCGGCTGGTGGCGGTGCTCGCCGAGATCCGCGACCCGGGCAACGCCGGCACCGTGCTGCGCACCGCCGACGCCGCCGGCGCCGGCGCGGTGGTCTTCGCCGGCGACGCGGTCGACCCGTACAACGGCAAGTGCGTGCGGGCCTCGGCCGGCAGCCTTTTCCACGTCGACGTGGTCCGCGCCGCCGACCCGGTCCACGCGGTCGAAGCGCTACGTACCGCCGGGCTCTCGATCTTCGCCACCACCGGGTACGGCGCCGCCGACCTGGACGACCTGGCCGACGCCGGCCGGCTGGCCGCCCCCACCGCCTGGCTCTTCGGCTCCGAGGCGCACGGGCTGCCCCCGGCGCTCACCGAGGCCGCCGACGAGCGGGTGCGGGTGCCGCTGCACGGGCGCGCCGAGAGCCTGAACCTGGCTGCGGCCGCGGCGGTCTGCCTGTACGCTTCAGCGAGAGCACATCGATGACCGCGCGTGCCACCCGTTGTGTCGGCGAAACTGTCGCAACCGCGGGGCACGGCGGTCGCCCAGCAGAGGAGAGCGTCCGCCCGTGAACGCGACATGGCGTTCGTTTAGCCAGCCCGCCGGTGTCGGCGGGCGGCGGGCCTGACCTGCTCCCTGCGAACCTCCCACCGGCGGGCTGCGGCACAGCCGCGCGTCCGTAGACTCGCCTAGCCGCCCGCGAGGGCCGGCGCCGCCGTGAGGGAGTGCCCGTACGCCATGAGCTACCGCAACGATCCGTACGACCCGAAGCAGGTCGCCCTGCTCGACCCGGCCGCCCTGGCCGAGGCCGTGGCCGACGCCGAGCAGGCGTTCGCCGCCGCCGCCGATCCGGACGCGCTGACCGCGCTGCGCCCCGTCCATCTGGGGGACCGGTCGCCGGTGTCGCTGGCCCGCCGCGAGATCGGCGCGCTGCCGCCGGCCGCGAAGTCCGACGCCGGCAAGCGGGTCAACGAGGCCCGCCGCGCCGTCGAGGCCGCGTACGCCGCCCGGCAGGAGGTGCTGGAGCGGGAGCAGGCCGCGCGGGTGCTGGTCGAGGAGCGGGTCGACGTGACCCTGCCGTACGACCGCCGGCCCCGGGGGGCCCGCCACCCGCTGGCCACCCTGATGGAGCAGATCAGCGACCTGTTCGTCGGAATGGGCTACGAGGTGGCCGAGGGCCCCGAGGTCGAGCTGGAGTGGAGCAACTTCGACGCGTTGAACATCCCCGCCGACCACCCGGCGCGCGGGTTGATGGACACCTTCCACATCGCCGCGCCGTCCGGCACGGAGGGCTCCGGCCTGGTGCTGCGTACCCACACCTCCACGGTGCAGGTCCGCACCATGCTCAGCCGCAGGCCGCCGATCCACGTGATCGTGCCCGGCCGGGTCTACCGCACCGACGAGGTCGACGCGACCCACAGCCCGGTCTTCCACCAGGCCGAGGGGCTCGTGGTCGACAAGGGCATCACGATGGCGCACCTGCGCGGCACGCTGGACCACTTCGCCCGGGCGATGTTCGGCGAGGGAGCGAAGACCCGCTGGCGGCCGCACTACTTCCCGTTCACCGAGCCGTCGGCCGAGTTCGACGTGTGGTTCCCGGAGCACCGCAACGGCCCGCAGTGGGTCGAGTGGGGCGGCTGCGGCATGGTCAACCCGCGGGTGCTGCGCGCCTGCGGCATCGACCCGGAGGTCTACTCCGGATTCGCCTTCGGCATGGGCATCGAGCGCACGCTGATGGTCCGGCACGGGGTCGGCGACATCCGCGACCTGTTCGAGGGCGACGTGCGGTTCACCCGGGCGCTGGGCACCGGGGCGTAGGCGATGCGGGTACGGACAACGGAGACGGTGGTCTGAGTCATGCGAGTTTCTGTCAGTTGGCTGCGGGAGTACGTCGACCTCCCCACCGACCTGCCCACCGACGACCTGGAGCAGGCGCTCGTCGACCTCGGCATCGAGGTCGAGTCGATCGTGGACCTGCGGGGAACCGTCACCGGCCCGCTGGTGGTCGGCGAGGTCCTGGAGATCGAGGAGCTGACCGGCTTCAAGAAGCCGATCCGGTTCTGCCGGGTCGACGTCGGCGCCGCCAACGGCACCGGCGAGCCGCAGGAGATCGTCTGCGGGGCGCGCAACTTCGCCCCGGGCGACCGGGTGGTGGTGATCCTCCCCGGCGGCGTGCTGCCCGGCAACTTCGCCATCGGCGCGCGCAAGACGTACGGGCGCAACTCCAACGGCATGATCTGCTCGGCCAAGGAGCTGGGCCTGGGCGACGACCACTCGGGCATCATCGTGCTGCCCGAGGACACCCCGGCCAAGCCCGGCGACGACGCCCGCCCGGTGGTCGGCCTCGACGACACCGTGGTCGAGTTGGAGATCACCCCCGACCGGGGTTACGCGTTGAGCGTGCGCGGCCTCGCCCGCGAGCTGTCGCACGCCCTCGGCGTGCCGTTCCGCGACCCGGCGCTGGCCGCGGCGCCCGGGGCGACCGACGAGCCGGCGTACCCGGTGCATGTGCGGGACACGGTCGGCTGCGACCGGTTCGCCGCCCGGATGGTCCGCGGCGTGGATCCGACCGCGCAGACCCCCGGCTGGATGGCGCAGCGGCTCACCGTGGCCGGCATCCGCAGCATCTCGCTGCCGGTGGACATCACCAACTACCTGATGCTGGAACTCGGCCAGCCGATGCACGCCTTCGACGCCGACCGGATCACCGGCCCGCTGGTGGTCCGTCGGGCCGAGCCGGGGGAGAAGCTGACCACGCTGGACGGCGTCACCCGCACCCTGGTCGCCGACGACATGGTGATCTGCGACGCCGGGATTCCCGACGCCGTCGCCGGCGAGGGCGCCGGCGTCCCGATCTCGTTGGCCGCGGTGATGGGCGGCGAGACCAGCGAGGTCATCGCCTCCACCACGAACGTGCTCTTCGAGGCGGCGCACTGGGACCCAGCGATGGTCGGGCGTACCGCGCGGCGGCACAAGCTGTTCAGCGAGGCGGCCAAGCGGTGGGAGCGGGGCGTCGACCCGACCCTGGCGCTGGTCGCGCTGGAGAAGGCGGTCCGGCTGCTCACCGAGCACGGCGGGGGCAGCGCCGGCCCCGAGATCCTCGACATCGACCACGTCCGGCCGGGCGCGCCGGTCACCCTGCCGGCCGACCAGCCGTCGCGCCGGATCGGGGTGACTTACTCCACCGAGCGGGTGGTCGAGCTGCTGGAGCAGGTCGGCTGCACGGTCACCCGGGGCGCCGACCGGCTCGGGGAGGACCCGGGCGAGGTCGGCGTGGCCGCGGGTGACGGCGAGGTGCTCGTCGTCACCCCGCCGAGCTGGCGGCCCGACCTCACCGACCCGGCCGACCTGGTCGAGGAGGTGGTCCGCCTCGACGGGTACGACCGGGTGCCGTCGGTGCTGCCGGCCGCGCCCGCCGGCCGTGGCCTGACCTGGCAGCAGCGGCGCCGCCGGGCGGTCGCCCGGTCGCTGGCCGAACGGGGGTACGCCGAGGTGCTGTCCCACCCGTTCGTCTCGGTGGAGCTGGCCGACCAGCTCGGCCTGCCGGCCGACGACCCGCGCCGCCCGGCGGTGCGGCTGGCGAATCCGCTGTCGGAGGAGGAGCCGCTGATGCGGACCTCGCTGCTCGGGCCGCTGCTCGGCACGCTCAAGCGCAACATCGGGCGGGGCCAGCGGGACGTGGCGATCTACGAGATCGGGGCGGTGTTCCACCCGCGTCCCGGCGTCGGCGCCCCGCCCGCGATGGGCGTGGACCGGCGCCCGACCGACGAGGAGTTCGCCGCCGCCGACGCGGTGGTGCCGGACCAGCCGCGGCACGTGGCCACGGTGACCGCGGGTGACCTCGAGCCGGCCGGCTGGTGGGGTGCGGGCCGCCCGGCCGGCTGGGCGGACGCCGTGGAGGCGGGCCGTGACGTCCTCGCCGCCGCCGGCATCCCGGCCGACCGGGTCACCGTCCGGGCCGCCGAACACGCCCCCTGGCACCCGGGGCGCTGCGCCGAGCTGCTGGTGGACGACGAGGTCGTCGGGTACGCCGGCGAGCTGCACCCGGCCGTGCTGGCAACCCTGGAACTGCCCCGCCGCGGCTGCGCGATGGAGCTGAACCTGGACGCGTTGCCGGCCCCGCCGATGCTGACCGGGCCGGCCATCTCCTCCTTCCCACCGGCGCTGATCGACGTGGCGCTGGTGCTGGACGCCGCGGTACCCGCCGCGGAGGTGCAGCGGGCGCTCGTCGAGGGCGCCGGCCCGTTGCTGGAGGACGTCCGGCTCTTCGACGTGTACACCTCGGAGCAGCTCGGCGCGGGTCGCCGGTCGCTGGCGTACAAGCTGACGTTCCGCGCCCCGGACCGGACGCTGACCGTCGAGGAGGCGGTGGCCGCCCGCGACGCGGCGGTGGCCCGCGCGGCGGAGCGGTTCGGCGCCACCCTGCGAGGCGGCTGACTTATCGATCGAGGGCCCCTTCCGCGGCGGCGGGCGGGGCCCTCGGCGTATCCGGCCCGGTCGCGGTGTCCTGTCCGCGCTGATCGCCGAGGCGCTCCTCGGCGTCGGGTCGAATCCTCTGGTCCGGCGTACATCCGGCCTGATACTGAAGATAATGGTCAAAACTGGGCAAAACGAGGTACCCAGATGACCACGCGTGGTGAGGCGGCGGAACTGCCGGGAAGCCGTAAGCCCCCACAGCGGGCCGGCTTCGTCGAACTGCTGTTCGATGTGGTGCTCGTCTTCGCCCTCACCCGCCTTTCCGACCGTCTGGTCGAGCACCTGAACTGGCACGGCTTCTACTCGGCGATGGTGCTGACGCTGGCCATCTGGTGGCTCTGGTACCGGATGGCCTGGACGGCCAACCGGTACGACCCCACCCGCCCGATGATCCAGGTCATGGTCATCGTGACCATGCTCGGTGCCCTGTTGATGGCCGCCTCGTTGCCGGCAGCCTTGGAGGCTCACGCGGCGGTCTTCGCGGGGGTCTACGTCGCCGTCCAGGTGCTCCGGCACCTCTGGCTCGTGCTGTTTGGCGGGGACGGTTACGCGCGCGGGGTGAGCATCCGGATCCTCTTTTGGGCCTGTGTATCGGCGGTGCCGTGGATCGCGGGGATCTTCGCGGCCGGCGACCTGCGACTGGCCTGCTGGACCGTGGCGGTTCTCGTCGACTACGCCGCCGGGCTGCTGGACTTCCCGACCCCGTGGCTGGGGCGCGCCGGGCTACGGGGCCAACCGATCGCGGAGGGGCACCTGACGGAGCGCTACCGGCAGGTGCTCATCATCGCCTTCGGTGAGACCATCCTGACCTCCGGCATCCAGATCAGCCCGTACGGCTTCCAGCGCGAGCGGACGTCTGCCCTGCTGGTGGCGTTCGTGATCACCGTGCTCCTCTGGCAGATCTACTACTACCGGGCGGGCGAGTTGCTCCCGGCCGCCATCGCGTCGTCCCGGGCCCCGGCCTATGTCGGTGAGGTCGCGTCGTACGCGCACCTGCTCATGGTCATCGGCGTCGCGGTCAGCGCCGTGGGGGATCGGCTGATCATCATGGAACCGTTCGGTGCGACCACGACGGCGCGGATCACGGTCATCCTCGGCGGACCGGCGTTGTTCCTGGTCGGCCGGGGGATGCTCGACTACGCCTCCTTCAGTCGCGTCTCCTGGTCGCGGCCGATCGCGTTGGTGCTGCTCGCGATCATGGTCCCGGCGGTCCACGTGCTGCCGCCCCTGGTGGTGGCCCTGGCCGCTGCCTTGGTGCTGGCCGGCGTCGCCACCTCCAACGTGATCACCTGGCGGCTGTCTCCGAGGGAGGCGGCGCCACCGCCGGATGTGCCGGGCAGGGGCTGACGCGCCGCCTCCGCCCGCACCGGTCGGTCGCGCTCGGGCCGCTCCATCGGCGTCGAACTTCATGCGGCCTGCTGTATGAACTTGCAGCGTCGCAATGATCCTGCTAGCTTAGCTGCATAGTCATGCGGAGGTGGGTATGGGTATCCGAGTCGCGGTCGCGGGTGCGAGCGGCTACGCCGGCGGCGAGCTGCTGCGCCTGATCGCCGGACACCCCGAGTTCGACCTCGCCGCCGCCACCGCGCACTCGCAGGCCGGCCAGCCCGTCGCCGCCGTACACCCGCAGCTCGCGGGCCTGGACCTGGTCCTCGGGGCGACCGACCCGGCGGCCCTGGCCGACGCGGATCTGGTCTTCCTGGCCCTGCCGCACGGCGAGTCGGCGGCCCTGGCCGCGGCCCTGCCGGAGACGGTCACCGTGGTCGACCTCGGCGCCGACCACCGGCTGCGCGACGCGGACGCCTGGGCCCGCTACTACGGCGGACCGCACGCCGGCGCCTGGACCTACGGGCTGCCCGAACTGCCCAGCCAGCGGGCGGCGATCGCGGCCGCCGGTCGGGTCGCCAACACCGGCTGCTACGCCGTCGCCACCACCCTCGCGCTCGCCCCGCTGATCGCAGCCGGCGCGGTCCGGCCGACCGACATCGTGGTGGTCGCCGCGTCCGGCACCTCCGGCGCCGGCCGGTCCGCCAAGGCCCACCTGCTCGGCAGTGAGGTGATGGGCGACCTGTCGCCCTACAAGGTGGGCGCGCACCAGCATGTGCCGGAGATCAAGCAGGCCACCGGCGCCCACAGCCTCTCCTTCACCCCGGTTCTCGCGCCGATGCCGCGCGGCATCCTGGCCACCGTCACCGCCGTGCCGACCGGGGACGCCGACCCGCGCGAGGTCCTCGCCGCGGCCTACGCGGACGAGCCCTTCGTGCACGTGCTGCCGGAGGGGACCTGGCCGCACACCGCCGCCACCGCCGGCTCCAACTCCTGCCACCTCCAGGCGAGCGTCGACGTCGACTCCGGCCGGGTGATCGTGGTCAGCGCCGTCGACAACCTGGGTAAGGGCGCGGCCGGCCAGGCGGTGCAGAACGCCAACCTGATGTTCGACCTCCCCGAGACCACCGGACTCTCCGTGTTCGGAGTGAAGCCATGAGCGTCACCACCCCCCGGGGCTTCCGCGCGGCGGGCGTCGCCGCCGGCCTGAAGACCAGTGGGGCCGCCGACGTCGCGCTCGTCGTCAACGACGGGCCGGACGCCACGGTCGCCGGTGTCTTCACCGCCAACCGGGTCAAGGCCGCCCCGGTGCTCTGGACCCAGCAGGTCGTGCGGGGCGGCGTGGTCCGCGCCGTGGTGCTCAACTCCGGCGGCGCGAACGCCTGCACCGGCCCGGCCGGCTTCCAGGACACCCACGCCACCGCCGAGCACGCCGCCGCCGCCCTCACCGGCAGCAGCGCCCGGTTGATGGTCGGCGCCGGCGAGGTCGCCGTCTGCTCCACCGGCCTGATCGGCGAGCGGCTCCCCATGCCCGCGCTGCTCTCCGGCGTCCGCTCCGCCGTACGGCGGCTGTCCCGCGACGGCGGCCAGCCGGCCGCCGAGGCGATCATGACCACCGACACCCGGCCGAAGACCACCGTGGCGAAGGGGAGCGGCTGGACGGTCGGCGGGATGGCCAAGGGCGCCGGCATGCTCGCCCCGGCGATGGCCACCATGCTCTGTGTGCTCACCACCGACGCGGTGGCCGGGCCGGAGCTGCTGGACGCCGCGCTGCGCGCCGCCACCCGGGTCACCTTCGACCGGGTCGACTCCGACGGCTGCATGTCCACCAACGACACCCTGCTGCTGCTGGCCAGCGGCGCGTCCGGGGTCGAACCCACCGAGGCGGAGCTGACCGCGGCGGTCACCGCCGCCTGCCACGACCTGGCCCAGCAGTTGATCGCCGACGCGGAGGGCGCCACCAAGCAGATCGCCATCGAGGTGACCGGCGCGGCGGACGAGGACGACGCGGTCGAGGCGGGGCGCTCGGTGGCCCGGAACAACCTGGTCAAGACCGCGCTGTTCGGCAACGACCCGAACTGGGGGCGGATCCTCGCCGCCGTAGGCACCACCGCCGCCGCCTTCGAGCCGGACGGCGTGGACGTCGCGGTCAACGGGGTCTGGGTCTGCCGCGACGGCGCTGCCGCCGAGGACCGGTCCAAGGTGGACCTGACCGGCCGGGACGTGACCATCCGGATCGACCTGCACGCCGGTGACGCCGCCGCGACCATCTGGACCAACGACCTGTCGCACGCGTACGTGCACGAGAATTCGGCGTATTCCACATGAACCTCTCCACTGACCTCACCCGGGCCCAGGCCAAGGCCGAGACCCTGATCGAGGCACTGCCCTGGCTGGCCCGGTTCTCCGGGGCCGCCGTGGTGGTCAAGTACGGCGGCAACGCCATGGTCGACCCCGACCTCCAGCGCGCCTTCGCCGCCGACATGGTCTTCCTCCGGTACGCCGGCCTCAAGCCGGTCGTCGTGCACGGCGGCGGCCCACAGATCTCCGCCATGCTCGCCAGGCTCGGCATCGCCAGCGAGTTCAAGGGCGGCCTGCGGGTCACCACCGCGGAGGCGATGGACGTGGTCCGGATGGTCCTGGTCGGCCAGGTGGGCCGGGAACTGGTCGGGCTGATCAACGCGCACGGCCCGTACGCGGTCGGCCTCTCCGGCGAGGACGCCGGCCTGTTCACCGCGGTGCGCCGCCCGGCGTATGTGGACGGCGAGCCGGTCGACGTCGGGCAGGTCGGCGACGTGGAGTCGGTGAACGTCTCCGCGGTGGCCGATCTGATCGCGGCCGGCCGGATCCCGGTGATCTCCACCGTCGCGCCGGACGCCGACGGGGTGCTGCACAACCTGAACGCCGACACCGCCGCCGCCGCGCTCGCCGTCGCCCTGGACGCCCGCAAGCTGGTCGTCCTCACCGACGTGCCCGGCCTGTACGCGGACTGGCCAGACACGTCCAGCCTGGTCGGCGAGATCACCGCCGACGACCTGGCGAAGCTGCTGCCGACGCTGGAGTCCGGGATGGTCCCGAAGATGGAGGCCTGCCTGCGGGCGGTGCGCGGGGGAGTGCCGGCCGCGCACGTCGTCGACGGCCGGGTCGCCCACTCCACGTTGCTTGAGGTCTTCACCTCGGAAGGGTTCGGCACGATGGTGATTCCGTCATGAGCACGCTGGTGCAGCGCTGGGGCGCGACGATGATGGACACCTACGGCACCCCGCCGCTGGCGCTCGTCTCCGGCGCCGGCGCCGTCGTGGTCGACGAGGCCGGCCGGGAGTACGTGGACCTGCTCGGCGGCATCGCCGTCAACGCCCTCGGCCACGCCCACCCGGCCGTGGTGGCCGCCGTCAGCCGGCAGGTCGCCACCCTTGGGCACGTGTCGAACCTGTTCGTCGCCGAACCGCCGGTGGCCCTGGCCGAACTGCTGCTGGCCCTGGCCGGCCGCCCCGGCCGGGTCTTCTTCGCCAACTCGGGCGCCGAGGCGAACGAGGCGGCGTTCAAGCTCTCCCGGCTGACCGGGCGCAGCCACGTGGTCGCCGCGCAGGGCGGGTTCCACGGCCGGACCATGGGCGCCCTGGCGCTCACCGGCCAGCCGGCCAAGGCCGACCCGTTCCGCCCGCTGCCCGGCGACGTCACCCACGTCCCGTACGGCGACGCCGCCGCCCTCGACGCGGCCGTCACCGACGCCACCGCCATGGTGATCCTGGAACCGGTCCAGGGGGAGAACGGCGTGGTCGTCCCGCCGCCCGGGTACTTCGCCGAGGCCCGGCGGATCACCGCGGCCCGGGGCGCGCTGCTGGTGCTCGACGAGGTGCAGACCGGCGTCGGCCGCACCGGGCACTGGTTCGCCCACCAGGCCGAGGGTGTCGAACCGGACCTGGTCACCCTCGCCAAGGGGCTCGGCGGCGGCCTGCCGATCGGCGCCTGCCTGGCCTTCGGTCCGGCCGCCGACCTGCTCACCCCCGGCTCGCACGGCACCACCTTCGGCGGCAACCCGGTTAGCTGCGCCGCGGCGCTCGCGGTGATCGCCACCATCGCCAACGAGGGGCTGCTCGACCATGTCAAGCGGATCGGGGAGCGGCTGCGGCGGGGGATCGAGGCGCTCGGGCACCCGCTGGTGCGCGAGGTACGCGGCGCGGGCCTGCTGCTCGGCGTGGCGCTCGCCGCGCCGGTCTCCGGCGCGGTGGCCGACGCCCTGCGCGCGGCCGGCTTCCTGGTCAACCCGGTGCAGCCCGGCGTGGTCCGGCTCGCCCCGCCGCTGGTCCTGACCGCCGCGCAGGTGGAGGCGTTCCTCGCCGCCCTGCCCTCCGCGCTCACCGCCGCCGCGCCCACTCCGACCGCCGGCACCGTCGCGGCGGCGGCGACCGCCACGAGCCGTACGGAGGCCCCCGCATGACCCGCCACTTCCTGCGCGACGACGACCTCACGCCCGCCGAGCAGTCGGCCGTGCTCGACCTCGCCGCCCGGATGAAGGCTGACCGGTACGCGTACAAGCCGCTGGACGGGCCGCGGTCGGTGGCGGTGCTCTTCGACAAGCAGAGCCTGCGCACCCGGTTCTCCTTCGACGTGGGCATCGCCGAACTCGGCGGTCACCCGCTGGTGGTGGACACCCAGGTGACCCACTTCGGGCGGGGCGAGACCCTGGGCGACGCGGGGCGGGTGCTGTCCCGTTACGTCGCCGCGATCGTGCTGCGCACCCACGGCGACGACCGGATCGCCGAGGTCGCGGCGCACGCGGGAGTGCCGGTGGTCAACGCGCTCACCGACACGTACCACCCGTGCCAGTTGCTGGCCGACCTGCTCACCGTCCGGGAGCGGTTCGGCGCCACCGCCGGGCGGACCCTGGCGTACGTGGGGGACGCGGCGAACAACATGTCCCACTCGTACCTGCTGGCCGGGGCGACCGCCGGGATGCACGTCCGGGTCGCCGGGCCGGCCGGCTTCCAGCCCGACCCGGAGATCGTCGCCCGGGCCGAGAAGATCGCCGTCGGTACCGGCGGTTCGGTACGCGCGCTCACCGACCCGGTCGAGGCGGTGCGCGGCGCCCACGTGGTCGCCACCGACACCTGGACCTCGATGGGCCAGGAGTCCGACGGCCTGGACCGGACCACCCCGTTCCGGCCGTACCAGGTGAACGACGCGCTGCTCGGCCACGCCGCAGCCGACGTGATCGTGCTGCACTGCCTGCCCGCCCACCGGGGTGAGGAGATCACCGACGAGGCGCTCGACGGGCCGCGCAGCGCGGTCTTCGACCAGGCGGAGAATCGGCTGCACGCCCAGAAGGCGCTGCTGACGTTTCTCCTGGAGGCATCCCCATGACCGCCCCGTCGACCCGCGCCGCCCGGCACGCCCGCATCGTCGAGCTGATCCGCGACCGGGCCGTCCACTCGCAGACCGAGCTGGCCGAACTGCTCGCCGGTGACGGCATCCAGGTCACCCAGGCCACCCTGTCCCGGGACCTGAAGGAGTTGGGCGCGGTGACCGCGCGCGGCGGCGACGGGCGGGGCGTCTACCTGATCCCGGAGGACGGCCACCGGCCGCTGCGCGACGCCGAGGCCGCGCCGGCCCGGCTGGTCCGGCTGCTGCGCGAGCTGCTCAACGGGGTCGACTCCAGCGGCAACATCGCCGTGCTGCGCACCCCGCCGGGCGCAGCCCAGTACCTGGCCAGCGCGTTGGACCGAGCGGGCCTGCCCGAGGTCGTCGGCACCATCGCCGGCGACGACACCATCCTCGTCGTGGCCCGCGAGGCCGACGGCGGCGCCGCGTTGGGCGACCAGCTCGCCGCGTGGGCCCGCCGGGAAGAGAACGTTGAAGGGAGCACCACATGACCGAGCGGGTCGTCCTGGCGTACTCCGGAGGTCTGGACACCTCCGTCGCCATTCCGTACCTGGCCGAGCAGACCGGCGCCGAGGTGATCGCGGTGGCGGTCGACCTCGGGCAGGGCGGCGAGGACATGAACGTCATCCGGCAGCGCGCCCTGGACTGCGGCGCGGTCGAGTCCGAGGTGATCGACGCGCGCGACGAGTTCGCCGCCGAGTACTGCCTGCCGGCCATCCGGGCCAACGCCCTCTACATGGACCGCTACCCGCTGGTCTCCGCGCTGTCCCGGCCGCTGATCGTCAAGCACCTGGTTACCGCCGCGAAGAAGCACGGCGGCACGATCGTCTCGCACGGCTGCACCGGCAAGGGCAACGACCAGGTCCGGTTCGAGGTGGGCCTGGCGGCGCTCGCCCCCGACCTGAAGATCATCGCGCCGGCTCGGGACTTCGCCTGGACCCGGGACAAGGCGATCGCCTTCGCCGAGGAGAAGGGGCTGCCGATCGACGTGACGGCGAAGTCGCCGTACTCGATCGACCAGAACCTGTGGGGGCGGGCCGTGGAGACCGGCTTCCTGGAGGACATCTGGAACGGTCCGATCGAGGACCTGTACGCGTACACCGCCGACCCGGCGCAGGAGCGCGACGCCGACGAGGTGGTCATCACCTTCGACGCCGGCGTGCCGGTCGCGGTCGACGGCGAGACGGTCACCCCGTACCAGGCGATCCTGGAGCTGAACCGGCGCGCCGGCGCCCAGGGCGTGGGCCGGCTCGACATGGTCGAGGACCGGCTCGTCGGCATCAAGAGCCGCGAGGTGTACGAGGCTCCCGGCGCGATCGCCCTGATCACCGCCCACCAGGAGCTGGAGGCGGTCACCGTCGAGCGGGACCTGGCCCGGTTCAAGCGCGGCGTCGACCAGCGCTGGGGCGAGCTGGTCTACGACGGCCTGTGGTTCTCGCCGCTGAAGAACTCGCTCGACGCGTTCATCGACGACGCCCAGCGGCAGGTGACCGGCGAGGTGCGCCTCACCCTGCACGGCGGCCGGGCCGTGGTGACCGGCCGGCGCTCCGAGGCCAGCCTCTACGACTTCGGCATGGCCACCTACGACACCGGTGACACCTTCGACCAGTCCCTCGCCAAGGGCTTTGTGCAGCTCTGGGGCCTGCCCAGCAAGATGGCCGCCGCGCGGGACGCCCGGTTGGGCGGGCCGCAGTAGTGACCTTCACAATGGGTGGGGTGGACGACAAGAGCCTGACCGAGAACAGCGCCGCCACCAACCGGACCAGCCTGTGGGGTGGCCGGTTCGCCGGCGGCCCCGCCGAGGCCCTGGCCCGGCTGTCGGTGAGCGTCCAGTTCGACTGGCGCCTCGCCCCGTACGACATCGCCGGCTCCCGGGCGCACGCCCGGGTGCTGGCCGGTGCCGGCCTGCTCGACCCGGAGGAACTCGGCCGGATCCTCGCCGCGCTGGACGACCTGGAGGCGGCCTGCGCCTCCGGGCAGTTCCGCCCCACCGTCGACGACGAGGACGTGCACACCGCCCTGGAACGCGGCCTGCTGGAACGGCTCGGCAGCCTCGGCGGCAAGCTGCGCGCCGGCCGGTCCCGCAACGACCAGGTCGCCACCGACCTGCGGCTCTATCTGCGCGATCACGCCCGGGGAGTGGCCGGGCGGCTGGTCGAGCTGGCCGAGGCCCTGGTCGAGCAGGCCGAGCGGCACGTCGACACCGCCGCCCCCGGCATGACCCACCTCCAGCACGCCCAGCCGGTCACCTTCGGGCACTGGCTGCTCGCCCACGTGCAGCCGCTGCTGCGCGACCTGGAGCGGCTGCGCGACTGGGACGACCGGACGGCGGTCAGCCCGCTCGGCGCGGGCGCGCTGGCCGGCTCCGGGTTGCCGCTGGACCCGGTGGCCGTCGCCAAGGAGCTGGGCTTCCGTACGTCGTTCGCCAACTCGATGGACGCGGTGGCCGACCGGGACTTCGTCGCCGAGTTCCTCTTCGTCACCGCGATGATCGGCGTGCACCTGTCCCGCCTCGGCGAGGAGGTGGTGCTCTGGACGTCGCACGAGTTCGGCTGGGTGGAGTTGGACGACGCGTTCGCCACCGGGTCGTCGATCATGCCGCAGAAGAAGAACGCGGACATCGCCGAGCTGGCCCGGGGCAAGTCCGGCCGCCTCGTCGGCGGGCTGATGAGCGTGCTCACCATGCTCAAGGGCCTGCCCATGACGTACGACCGGGACATGCAGGAGGACAAGGAGCCGGCGTTCGACGCGGTCGACACCCTGGAACTGCTGCTGCCGGCCCTGGCCGGGATGATCTCCACGATGACGGTACGCGTCGACCGGCTGGTCGCCGCCGCGCCGGTCGGCTTCTCGCTGGCCACCGAGGTGGCCGACTGGCTGGTCCGCAAGGGCGTGCCGTTCCGCGACGCGCACGAGATCACCGGCAAGCTGGTGGCGCTCTGCGTGGCCCGGGACTGCGCCCTCGACGAGGTGTCCGACGCCGACCTCGCCACGGTCAGCGAGCACCTCGACCCGTCGGTGCGGGACGTGCTCTCGGTGCGCTCCGCGCTGGCCGCGCGCATCACCCCGGGTTCCACTGGGCCGGGGCCGGTCGCCGACCAGCTCGCCGCCGCGGCGGACCGGTTGGCCGGCTGGCGGGACTGGGCCGCCGAGCGGGTCGTACCCGGGCGGTGACGAGGGCGGACGGGGCCGGCGCGGCCGAACGGGTCGCGCTGGTCCGGTACCAGGGGCCCGCGGGCGACCACAACGACCGGGCGGTGCCGGGCGCCGCGCTGGTGGCCGGCGAGCTGGCCCGGCGGCTCCGGCTGCCGGTGACGGTGGTGGGGGAGCCGCGACCGGCGGCGCCGGCCCGGTGGGACGTCGAGCTGCCGGTCGCGCTTCCCGCGCTGCGCGAGCTGGCGGCCACCCAGGACGCGATCCTGGCGGCCGGTCGGGTGCCGGTGGTCGCCCTCACCCGGTGCGCGGCGGCCCTGGCCACCCTGCCGGTGCTCGCCCGGCACCGGCCGGACGCCTGCGTGGTCTGGTTCGACGCGCACGGCGACCTCAACGTCCCGGACGGCAGCGCCAGCGCTTACCTCGGCGGAATGGTGCTCTCCGGCGTCACCGGGCGTTGGGACTCCGGCCTCGGCGCCGGGCTCGCCCTGGGCAACGTGGTGCTGGCCGGGGCGCGGGACCTCGACCCGGACGAGCGGCGGTTGGTGGCCGACGGGACGGTGGCGCTGGCCGGGGTGGGCCTCGACCTGCCCGCCCGGTTGCGGCGGCTGGTGGCGGGCCGTCCCGTCTACGTCCACCTCGACTGCGACGTGCTGGAACCCGGCCTGGTGCCGACCGACTACCGGGTGCCCGGCGGGCTGACCCTGGCCGATCTCGCCGGCGCCGCCGCGGTGCTCGCCGAGCACGAGATCGTCGGCGTGGAGATCGCGGAGTTCGAGGTCGCCGAGGGGGCCGACGTCACGGTCGATGACGCCGGCCCGCTGCTCGACGCGTTGGCGCCCCTGCTCGGCGGCTGATCGGAACCGGGTCGGCGGCGCTCAGGGCCGCTCGCGGCGCGGTAGCCGCGCCACCACCGCGTCGTACGAGCCGTCGACCGCGTCGCGCAGGTCCTCGTCCGGGATCGCGCCGCCCAGCCGCAGCGCGTTCCAGCCGTACCGGCCGAGGTAGGGGGCGGCGGTGGCGTCGTCGGGGAAGCGGCGTAGCCACTCGTCGGCCTCCTCCCGGTCCGGCCCGCACTTGGCCCAGACCCGGGGCTCGCCGTCGGGCGCGCCGAGGAAGGCGAAGATCTTGCTGCCCACCTTGACCACCTCGTCGGCCTCCCACGGCCGGTCCAGCCAGGCGCCCGGCTTGGCCAGGCAGTACGCCAGCAGTTCCGCGCGGGTCATCGCGCCCTCCCGTCGAAGCGTCCTCGCCGGACAGTCTGCCCGCCACCCCCGACAGCCGGGCGGTCCGCCGGCCGTGGCCGTCAGCTCGTCCGGGCGGCCAGCCGCTCGAACCGCTGCTTGGCCGCCTGGGCGCTGCCCAGGCCCAGGCCGAAGGCGATCGCCTGCCAGGTGAGCCCGCGGGCGCGGGCCATCGTGAGCAGGCCCGCCTCGAGCGCGTCGACCTCGGCGCGCAGGTGGGGCAGCAGGGTGAGCGCGGCGATCACGTCCGCGCCGTCGACGGGCTCCTCGCCGGCCGCCAGCTCGGCGCCGCCGGCGGCGAGCGCGGTGACCAGGGTGACCGCCTCCCAGGGGTCGGCGACGTACGGGTTGGCCTGCCGGTGCCGGCGGGCCGGGGTGCCGGCGTGCCGTTCGGTGATCCGGTGCAGGGCCGCGTAGGTGCGCTCGGCCCGGGCGCGGGCCGCGTCGGGGGCGGTGAAGGCGTCGGGTGTGGTGAAGGAGTCGGTCATGGACCCACCCCAGCACATCAACGCCTCATTTTCAACATCCTGTTGAAGTCCCGTCGCCAGAGCCGCTCGACCACCGCCCCGTACGCCACGCCCAGCGCCAGCGACAGCAGCAACGCCAGCAGCGGCTGGTCCCGCAGGTGCGGAAAGACCTGCCAGTGGGTCAGGTAGATGTAGAGCGAGCTGCCGGCGAGCACCCCGGCCACCCGGTTCACCGCCCCGAGGCTGGGCACGGTCGGCAACCAGGTCAGCAGCGCGAACCCGGCGACGATCAGCGCCTCCCGCGCCGGCTCGCCGAAGAAGCCCGGCACGGTGGCCGCCGCCGCGACGGTCACCAGCAGCCGTTGCCGCGCGTCGCGGGCCCGGGCCGCCGCCCAGCCGAGCGCGAAGAGCCAGCCCGCCACGAGGGCGGTGGGCAGCCCGTACCGGGCGTCGAGGCCGAACACGTCGTAGCGGCCGAGCAGTCCCAGCCCGGCCAGCGCGATCGGCAGCCCGAACGGGAACCGCCGCTCCCACCGGTCCACCCGGGGCAGCGCGAGCAGCGCGCCCACCGCCACCAGGAGGTAGACCAGCGCCTCGATGAACCAGAAGTGCCACTCGGTCGCGCCGTCGGCCGGCCCGATGAGGCTGTGCGCCAGCAGCAGGGTGCTCAGCCGGTACTGGTCGGTGACCACCAGCATCGCCGCGATCCAGGCGGTGGTGGGCAGCACGATCCGGACCAGCCCGGCCCGGATCTGGCGCAGCCGGTCCGGCCGGGAGCCGTCGGTCAGCTGGAACCGGGCGAAGTTGAACCCGGCCACCGCCAGCAGCAGGTGCGCGCCGCCGGTCAGGGTGAACAGCGGGATGTGCGAGCCGACGATCAGCACGATCGCCGCCGCCCGCAGCGCCACGCTGGTCTCCAGCGCCCGCCGGCGGGGGCGCCCGGCGGTCGGGGCGGGCAGCGCCGTGATCGGCCGGGTGTGCCAGTCCGGCGGGAGTTGGCCGAGGACCCGCTCCAGGCGGACCGACATCTCCACGTACGACAGCGAGTCGCCGCCGAGGTCGACGAAGCTGCGGTCCGGGGTGACGTCGTCGCGCTCCAGCACCTCGGCGTAGAGCCGGCACAGGTCGTGGTCGACGGCCGGCGCGGCGGGGGAGTCGAGGACGGCGGCGAGGGTGCGCAGCCCGGGGTAGTCGACCTTGCCGGTGGCCAGCCGGGGCAGTCGCGGCACCGCCAGCACCCGGACCGCCCGGGGTGGCAGGCCGACCTCGTCGGCGACCAGCCGCCGGATCCGGGCCGGTGCGGCGCCACCGGCGACGGCCACCACCAGTTCGTCGTCGGCGCCGAGGCAGGCCACGTCGACCCCGTGCCGGGCCAGCAGCGCCTCGACCGCCTGCGGGTCGACCCGTAGGCCGAGGAGCTTGGCGAACCGGCTGCGCCGGCCGACGATCTCCCACAGGCCGTCCGGGCCCCGGCGGGCCAGGTCGCCGGTGGCCAGCTCGTCGACGGTACGCCCCGACGCGAGGTCGGCGGGGGTCCGCGCGTAGCCGAGCATCACGTTCGGGCCGGTGTACACCAGCTCGCCGACGCCGTCGGGCTGGTCCGGTGCTGGGGCCAGGCGGAACTCCCCGCCCGGCACCGGCACCCCGATCGCCTCGGGGCGGGTGCGCGCCAGGTCCGGCGGCAGGTACGCCATCCGGGCGGTCGCCTCGGTCTGCCCGTACATGACGAACAGGTCGAAGCCCCGGCGGCGGCCCAGCTCGGCGTAGCGCAGCACGGTCTCCGGGGCGAGCCGGCCGCCGGCCTGGGTGACGTACCGCAGGTGCGGTAGGTCCAGGCCGGCGAAGCCGACCCGGTCCAGCAGGTCGAAGGTGTACGGCACGCCGGCGAACGTGGTGCCCTGCGCGGCCCGGAACAGCTCCCAGAAGCAGCGGTCGGCCACCGACAGGTCGGTCAGGATCAGCGTGGCGCCCCGGGCCAGGTGGCTGTTCACCACGGACAGCCCGTAGCAGTAGTGCAGCGGCAGGCTGGTCGCCGCCCGGTCGGTGTCCCGGATGCCCAGGTAGCCGGCGATCGACTCGGCGTTGGCGGTCAGGTTCGCCGCGGAGAGCCGGACCAGTTTCGGCGAGCCGGTCGAGCCGGAGGTGCTCAACAGCAGCGCCAGCTCGGGGTGCAGCTCGTGGGCGGTGCCGGGGCGCCGTTCCTGGATCGTCCAGGTCCCGTGGACCGGCCCGATCACCACGTCCGGGTCGTACGCCTCGACCAGCGCCCGGGTCGACGGCCCGGTGCCGGGCACCAGCAGCACCGGGTGGCCGCCGCGCAGGGCGGCCAGGTAGGCCACCAGCGCGTCGACGGTGTTCGCCCCGGCGACCAGGACCAGTCGCCGCCGCGCGCCGAGGGTGCGGGCGACCTCCTCGACCCGGGCGGCCAGCTCGGCGTAGGAGAGCGTGCCATCGGCGGTGACGACGGCGGGGCGGCTGCCGTGGCTGGCCAGGTCGCGGACGAAGGGCACCGCGCCGGTGGCCGGCAGCAGCTCGGGCGGGGAGGTCACGCGGACAGACTCTAAGGTAAGCCTGCCCTAATTTGGTAGTCCCCGTCGGGAAGCGCGGCGTGCCGGGCGGCGCGGATCACACCGCCCGGCGTACCGTGGCTGTGCCCGCCGGGACCATCCGCTACGTGGTCCCGGCGGCCAGTGGCCGGTCAGCCGGCGGCGTACACCAGTCGGGTGAACGCCGCGTCGTCGGCGAAGCTGCACTCGTAGCCCCAGGCGTCACAGGCCTGGGCGTGCGCCGTGGCGTACACCTCGCGCGGCAGGAACCGCTGGTCCTGCGCGGTCACCGTCACCACCAGGTTCTGCGCGGTGCCGTCGCAGGTCAGCCGGGTGCTGCCGTAGGCGGTGATGACGTCCTGCCCCCGGGTCTGCCGGAGGCTGACGCTCACCCCGGAGATCGCCGGCGAGGCGTCGGTGCAGGTGATCGAGACCGGCACGTACGCGACCAGGCCGTTGCCGGCGACGGTCAGCGGGTCGCCGAGCGCGAACGACTGGATCCAGCCCGGGTCGGCCTGGGTGGCGACGTCGGCCTGGGCCGGCGCGGCGAAGGAGAGGGTCGCCCCCAGGGCGAGGGCGGCGCCGGCCAGTGGGACGCGGATGCGGGACAGGTTCATGGTGGTCCTTCCTCGGCGGATGGTGCCGCGACGGCGTGCCCCCGGCCCCGTGCCGGGGCTGTCGTCGGCCCGGTCACCCGGCCCGGCAACGCGAGGTCGTCCGGCGGTGACAGCAGTTACACCGTTGGTGGCGGTGTCCGGTTGCGTCGGCTGGCCGACAGTTGGCGGCTGGGCCGACCTCGTGCCGAACCCGGTGGCGCGGGCCGGCGCCGGCGCGGGCGGATATCGTCGGGCCATGCCCCGCCGCACCGTCCGGAGCCGGGTCGGATGACCGGCACCGATCTCGCCCCGCTGGCCGACCTGCTCGCCGGTCCCGTGGTGCCGGCCGCCCGGGGGCTGCTCGGCTGCACCCTGACCGCCCACGACGTGACCGTGCGGATCACCGAGGTCGAGGCGTACGCGGGCACCGCCGGCGACCCGGCCTCGCACGCGCACCGCGGGCGCACCCCGCGCAACGCGGTGATGTTCGGTCCGGCCGGGCACGCCTACGTCTACTTCACCTACGGCATGCACTGGTGCGTCAACGTGGTCACCGGGCCGGACGGGGAGGCGTCGGCGGTGCTGCTGCGTGCCGGCGAGGTGGTCGACGGCCTCGACGTGGCCCGCGCCCGCCGGCCGGCCGTACGCCGGGACGTGGACCTGGCGCGCGGCCCGGCGCGGCTGTGCGCCACCCTCGGCATCGACCGCGCGGCGTACGGCGTGGACCTGCTCGGCGACGGCCCGGTGCGGCTGCGCCCCGCCGCGGTCCCGGTTCCGGACGCGGCGGTCTCCGCCGGGCCCCGGGTCGGGGTGACCGGGGCGCACGACGTGCCGTGGCGGTTCTGGGTGACCGGCGATCCGGCGGTGAGCGCGTACCGGCGGCACGTGCCGCGCAGCCGGCGCTGAGCGGGTGATCCGGGCCACCCCGGACGCCATCCCCGGCGGAATAGTTGACTCGTCAAATATGTTGTGCGCGACGTACTGTTCTCCCGACCCCGGTCGGCCGTGCGAGGAGCTGGTCATGCAGTTCGGAATCTTCACCGTCGGCGACGTCACGGTCGACCCGACCACCGGCCAGGAGCCGACCGAGCGTGAGCGGATCAAGGCGATGGTCACCATCGCGCTCAAGGCGGAAGAGGTCGGCCTCGACGTCTTCGCCACCGGTGAGCACCACAACCCGCCGTTCGTGCCCTCCTCGCCCACCACCATGCTGGGCCACATCGCCGCCCGCACCGAGCGGCTGCTGCTGTCCACCTCGACCACGCTGATCACCACCAACGACCCGGTGAAGATCGCCGAGGACTACGCGATGCTCCAGCACCTGGCCGACGGCCGGGTCGACCTGATGATGGGACGCGGCAACACCGGGCCGGTCTACCCCTGGTTCGGGCAGGACATCCGCAACGGCATCCCGCTCGCCATCGAGAACTACGACCTGCTGCGCCGGCTCTGGCGCGAGGACGTGGTCGACTGGCAGGGCAAGTTCCGCACCCCGCTGCAGTCGTTCACCTCGACCCCGCGCCCGCTCGACGGCGTCCCGCCGTTCGTCTGGCACGGCTCGATCCGCAGCCCGGAGATCGCCGAGCAGGCCGCGTACTACGGCGACGGCTTCTTCGCCAACCACATCTTCTGGCCCAAGGAGCACACCCAGCGGATGGTCGGGCTGTACCGGCAGCGCTTCGCGCACTACGGCCACGGCTCCGCCGAGCAGGCCATCGTCGGCCTCGGCGGCCAGGTGTTCATGCGCCGCAACTCGCAGGACGCCGTCCGGGAGTTCCGGCCGTACTTCGACAACGCCCCGGTGTACGGGCACGGGCCGTCGCTGGAGGAGTTCACCCGGGAGACGCCGCTGACCGTGGGCAGCCCGCAGCAGGTGATCGACCGTACCCTCGGCTTCCGCGAGTACGTCGGTGACTACCAGCGCCAGCTCTTCCTGGTCGACCACGCCGGCCTGCCGCTGAAGACCGTCCTGGAGCAGTTGGACCTGCTCGGCGAGGAGGTCGTCCCGGTGCTGCGCAAGGAGTTCGACTCACTGCGTCCCGCGCACGTGCCCGAGGCGCCCACCCACGCCAGCCTGCTCGCCGCCCGCGACGCCGCCGCCACGGAGGCCGCCCGATGAGCCGCCGCACCCTGGCGGTCGTCTCCGCCGGTCTCAACCAGCCGTCCTCCAGCCGGCTGCTCGCCGACCAGCTCGCCGCCGCCGCCCGCGACGAGCTGACCCGGCGCGGCACCGACGTCGAGCTGCGGGTGATCGAGCTGCGTGAGCACGCCCACGACGTGGTCAACCACCTGCTCACCGGCTTCCCGTCGGCGGGCCTGCGCCAGGCGCTGGACACGGTTGCCGGCGCCGACGGGCTGATCGCCGTCACGCCGATCTTCAACGCCTCGTACAACGGACTGTTCAAGGCGTTCTTCGACGTGGTCGACCGGGACGCCCTGACCGGCCGGCCGGTGCTGATCGGCGCGACCGGCGGCACCGCCCGGCACTCGCTCGCCCTGGAGCACGCCGTCCGGCCGATGTTCGCGTACCTGCGGTCTGTGGTGGTGCCGACCGCGGTCTTCGCGGCGCCGGAGGACTGGTCCGGCGACCGCGACGAGAGCGCGCTGCGGTCCCGCATCCGGCGGGCCGCCGCCGAGCTGGCCGAGGAGGTGGAGCGCCGCCCCGCCGCGACCAGCCCGGCGGACCCGTTCGCCCTCACCACCGACTTCGCCCAGCTGCTGGGCGGCCGGGAGGACTGAGCCTCACTCGTACGGATGGGCGATGAGCACCGGGCAGTGCGCGTGCTGCACCAGCGCCTGGCTGACCGAGCCGAGCAGCAGGCCGGTGAACCCGCCCCGACCACGGGTCCCCACGGCGATCATCGACGCCGCCCCGCTCGCCTCCACCAGGCCCTGCACCACGCCGGCCGCCCGTACCGGATGCTCGCGCACCACCAGGTCCGGGTGGTCGGCGCGGACCGCCGCGGACGCCGCCGCGAGCAGCCGCACCGCCTGCGCCTGGTACGCGGCCTGCGACTCCTCGACCTCCTCCGGCACCGGACGGTCCCCGTCGGGTGGGCCGACATGCACCAGCACCAGCGGCGCTCCGCGCAGCGTTGCCTCCTCGGCGGCGCGCTCGACGGCCAGCCGTGCCCCGTCCGAGCCGTCCACCGCGGCCAGCACCGGCCCGTCGACCGGGAAAGGCTGCTCCTCGGGCCGGACCACCAGCACCGGGCAGTGCGCGTGCGCCGCCACCTGGCTGCCCACCGACCCGAGCAGCAGCCCGGCGAAGCCACCAAGCCCGCGACTGCCCACCACGACGAGTGCGGCGTGGCGGGACGCCTCGATCAGCGACGCGCCCGGCCCACCGGCGATCTGGCGTACCTGCACGGTCAGCCCGGGCCAGCGGTCGACCAACCCGCCCGCCGCCTTCTCCAGCATCCGCCGCGACTCCTCGGTGGGTGCCGGCAGCCCCAGGTCGTACGGGTTGAGCGGCACCCCGTAGCCGAGCGGGTGCAGATACCCGTGCACCAGGTGCAGCGGCAGGCGCCGCAGCACGGCGGCGCGGGCCGCGTGTTCGGCGGCGACCAGGCTGGACGGCGATCCGTCGACGCCCACCACGACAGGTCGGTTCATCGGCACTCTCCACGGTCGGTCCGATAATTGTCGACGTACCCGGCCCGTGGCGCGGGCATTCGGCCGGGACGCGCCGACGCGTCCGACCCGCACCCCGCCCGCCGGGAGGACCGCCGGTCGACGGCCGGCCGGATGCCGCACGCCCGCGCCGGCCGGGTCAGCGGCCGGCGCGGACGGTGCGGGGTCAGGCCGCCGCGTCCCCCTTGCGGTGCCGCAGGATCGCCAGCGGGCTGTGCGAGTGGTGCAGCACCGCGTGGCTCACCGAGCCGAGCAGCAGCCCGGTGAAGGCGCCCCGGCCGTGCGCGCCGACCACGGTCAGCTGCGCCGTGGCGGACTGTTCCACCAGCACCCGGGCCGCCGAACCGTGCGCGACGAGCTGGCGCACCGGCACGTCCGGGTACTTCGCCGCCCAGCCGGCCACGGCCTCGGCCAGCACCCGCCTCTCCTCGGCGGCGACCGCCTCCACGTCGTAGACCAAGGGAAGCATGTCGCCCGGGCCGAGCGGCATCGGAGCCAGCCAGGCGTGCACCGCCACCACCGAGGTGCCGCGCAGCGACGCCTCCTCGAACGCGAAGCCGAGCGCCTCGGTGGACAGCGCCGAGCCGTCCACACCGACCAGCACCGGGCCGTCGGCCCGCGGCTCGCCCTTGACCACCAGCACCGGGCCGTCGGCCCGGGCGGAGACCTGCACGGCCGCCGAACCGATCAGCAGCCCGGCGAAGCCGCCCAGTCCCCGGTTGCCGAGCACGATCAGCGCCGCGTCGCGGGACTCGCCCAGCAGCACCGGCGTGGGCGCGCCGTCGATCAGCTCGCCGGTCACGGCGACCTCGGGGGAGATCTTGCCGGCCTCGGCGACCGCGTCCGTGACGTACCGCTCGGCCTGGGGCCGCAGGCCCGCGTTCGGCGGGGCGCCCGGCGCCGGTCCGAGCGGCCGGCCCATGAGCGGCCAGATGAACGCGTGCACCACCCGCAGCGGACGGTGCCGCAGCGCGGCCTCCCGGGCGGCGAACCGTACGGCGTCCAGGGCGCCGGCCGAACCGTCCACACCCACCACGACGGGAGCACCGGATCTGATGGTCATCACGTCCTCCTTCCTTCGTCCTCAGCATCCCCCCGGGCCGTGGCGGCGGTCAGAGGCGTCGGACACCCGGACCCGGGTCCTTCGCCCCGCCCCGGACCGTCGCACAGCCGTCCCCGTCGGGCCGGGGGCGGTGGCGGGCCAGTCGCAGCGCGAGACCGGGCAGCGCGCTGACCGCCGCACAGGCCAGCAGCACGCCCCCGCCCAGCGGATCGGTGCCGAGCAGCTCCCGCAGCGGCCCGACGAGCACCCCGGCGACCTGCAACGCCGCCGACGCGGCGACCGCGACCAGCAACCCCGGGTTGGCCCGCCGCGTCCCCGCCGGACGAGGTGCCCGTACCGCCAGCGCCACGCCGAGCTGCGCCAGCCCGAGGACCACGAACACCACCGACTGCCAGGGCAGCTCCCGGGCGGCGGCGAACCCCGGCGCCGAGCACCACGGCCGCGATCAGGGTGCCGGTGACCAGGACGTCCCGGCCCAGGCCGGCACCGAGCACCGACTCCTGCGGCGAGCGGGGCGGGCGGCGTAGTGTGCCCGGCTCGGCCGGCTCCGCCCCGAGCGCCACCCCCGGCACCCCATGGGTGAGCAGGTTGACCCAGAGGATCTGCGCCGGTAGCAGCGGCACCGCCAGCCCGAACAGCGGGCCGATCAGCATCACCAGGATCTCCGCGACCCCACCGGAGAGCCCGTAGCGCAGGAACCGGCGGATGTTGTCGTAGATCCGGCGTCCCTCACCGATCGCGGTGGCCACGCTGGACAGGTCGTCGTCGACCAGCACCAGGTCGGCGGCCTGCCGGGCGACCTCCGTGCCGCCGCCCATCGCCACCCCGATGTCGGCGCGGCGCAGCGCCGGGGCGTCGTTGACCCCGTCACCGGTCATCGCCACCACGTGCCCCCGCGCCTGGAGGCCGGCGATGATGTCGAGCTTCTGTTCCGGCTGGGTGCGGGCGAAGACCCGGGTCTCCGGGTGCGCGGCGGCCGGATCGTCGTCGTCGCCCCGGGCCAGGGGGTCACCGTCGCGCCACAGGCCCAGCTGACCACCGATCGCGGCGGCGGTGGCCGGGTGGTCGCCGGTGATCAGCAGCAGCCGCACCCCGGCGGTGCCGAAGCTCTCGGCGATCTCCGGGGCGCCGGCGCGCAGCGGGTCACCGACGGCGACCAGACCCACCGGCCGCAGCCCGGTCGGTGCGGCGGGATCGGGTGGCGTGTCCACCACGGCGGTGGCCACCGCGAGGACGCGCAGCCCCTCGCCGGCGAGACGGCGCGCGGTGGCGGTCAGTTCGGCGAGTTCCTCGGCCGTGGCGTCGACCAGCGGCGCGGCCAGTACGCTCTCCGGCGCGCCCTTGCACACCACCAGGTATCCCCGGTCGCAGGACCGGTGCACCGTGACCATCCGCCGGGTGGCCTGGTCGAACGGGTGCTCGGCGACGCGGGGCCAGGCGGCCCGGGTGCGCTGGGGGTCGAGACCGGCGCGGGCCGCGAAGGCGACCAGCGCCGCCTCCAGCGGGTCACCGATCGCGCCCCAGTCCGGTCGCTCGTCGTCCGGCGGCGACAGCGTGGCGTCGTTGCAGAGCAGGCCGGCCCGCGCCAGCCGGCGCAGCTCCTCCGGTACGTCGACCGTCGTGCCGTCGCGGTGCACCGTGCCGTGCGGGGCGTAGCCCGCCCCGGTCACGCCGTACGCGGCGCCGTCGGCGGTGACGGCCGCCTGCACCGCCATCCGCCCCTCGGTGAGGGTGCCGGTCTTGTCGGAGGCGATCACGGTCACCGAGCCGAGTGTCTCCACCGCGTGCAGCCGCCGCGGGATGGCCTGCGCGCCGGCCATCCGGCGGGCGCCCACGGCCAACGCGAGCGTCACCACCGCCGGCAGCGACTCGGGTACCGCCGCGACCACCAGGCTGACCGCGGTGATCGCCATGTCCACCACCGGCCGCCCGCCGAGCACCCCGATGGCGAAGACCAGCCCAGACAACGCCACCACCACGAGCCCGAGCACCCGCCCCAGGGCGGACAGCCGGCGCTGCAACGGTGTGGCGGTGGGGCGGGTGCCGGCGACCAGCGTGCTGATCCGACCCAGGGCGCTCGCCCCGGCGGTGCGGACCACGACGCCGGCACCCCGGCCGGTGGTGACCACCGTCCCGGCGAGAACCTCCTGGCCGACCTCCCGCCCGACCGGCACCGACTCGCCGGTCAGCGCCGACTCGTCCAGGTGCAGCCGGCTCGCCTCGACCAGCGACAGGTCGGCCGGGACGACGTCGCCGGCCTCGACGCGGACCAGATCACCGCGGACCACATCGGCGGCGGGCACCACCGTGTCGACACCGTCGCGGATCACCCGGGCGGTCGGCGCGGCGAGCCGGTCCAGCGCGGCGATGGCATGGTCCGCGCGTACCTCCTGCACCACCCCGATCACCGTGTTCACCACGACCACCAGGACGATCACCGCGGTGTCCGGCAGGTCGCCGAGCAGCGTGGTGACCACGGCGGCGGCGAGCAACAACGCGACCAGCGGATCGGTGAGCTGGCGCAGGACGCGGACAGCGAGATGCCGGCGGGGCGGGGGGAGCACCGAGTTCGGTCCGTCGGCGCGTAGCCGGGCGGCGGCCTCGTCGGCGCGCAACCCGGCCGGGACGAGCTCGCGCCGCACGGTGCTTTCCAACGTCCCGCCTCGCCCGCCGGTCGTGGCCACCGATCTCCTCCCCGCTTCGCGCGGCGCGTCGCGGGCACGCCGTCCCGTCTCACCCTCCCGCCGCGCTGGCCTCGGGGACAGAGGCGATGCGCCTGGCGAGGCCGGGACCAACGGCCCTGACGCGTGGCCGCGCACCGGAGTCGGATGGAGACAGGACCAGCGACAAGGAGGTCGACGATGTCCACCGTCACGAAGTTCCGGGGCGGCGCGCTCGCGCCGTTCGACTGGACGAATCTCTCCTGGTTCCCGCTGCTGGCGCCGACGATCCGGGTCGAGGACTACCTCGACGGAGACCGGTACGTGGTGCGCGCCGAGCTGCCGGGGATCGACCCGGCCAAGGACGTCCGCATCACCCGCGCCGGTGACACGCTGCGGCTGGACGTGGTACGCCGGGAGGGTCACGCGGACAAGGTCCGCTCCGAGTTCCACTACGGATCCTTCTCCCGCCTGCTCCCGCTGCCGGCGGGCGTCAGGCCGGAGACCATCGCCGCCCGCTACGCCGACGGGATCCTCCAGATCACCGCGACGGTCGGCGAGGCCGAGCCGACCGCACAGGAGATCCCGGTGACCGTCGAGCACGGTGGGAAGCGCTGAGCCGACCACAGGGGCCCGGTCGTCCGCCGGGCCCCGCCCCGTCACCGGAGGGACCTCGCATGACGCCACTGGAGATGCTCCGTGAACATCCCTTCCTGGCCGACCTGCCCGCGCAGTGGCTGCCCCGGCTGGACGGGTATGCGCGGCCGGTGGTCTGGCATCCCGGCCATCGGCTGTTCCGGGCCGGGCAACCGGCGGAACGGTTCTGGCTCGTCCGCGGCGGCGAGGTGGCACTGGACTTCCCGGTGCCGGGGCGAGGCGACGTGGGGATCGAGACGATCGGCCCGGGTGGGGTGCTCGGCTGGTCCTGGCTCTTCCCGCCGTACCGCTGGCAGTTCGGGGCGGTCGCCGTGCGGCGTACCACGACGGTGGAGTTCACCGCCGAGGGGGTGCGCCGGCTGATGGCGTCCGACGACCGCCTTGGCCGGGAGTTGACCACTCGGTTCATGGCCGTGGTGGTGGACCGGCTCCAGGCGTCCCGGGTGCGGCTGCTGGACCTGTACGGCTACCCCACGCCGGTCAGTAGGCCGTGACCCCCGCTCGGCGAACCGGCCCCGGGCCCGCCGGTCACCCTCGATGAAGTCGTAGACGTACTTCGGCATGGTCCGGCCACCTCGGCTGCGTCGTTCCTCCTTCTTCGTACCGGGGCGACCGGCGGGCGCGGCAGGGCCGGACGGGACCGGGGCCGGGCCGGAGGTCCCGAGTGTGTCGGCCGGCCCACGTATCCTCCGGCGGTGACCAGTGAGGTGCGGCTCCGCCCGGTACGTGACGACGACCTGCCCGTGTTCTTCGCCCACGAGCAGGACCCGCAGGCCAACTGGATGGCCGCGTTCGGCCCGGCGGACCCGGCCGACCGGGCGGCCTTCGACGCGCACTGGAAGCGCATCCTGGCCGACCAGCGGATCATCGCCCGCACCGTCACCGCCGGCGGCCAGGTGGTCGGCCACGTGAACGCCTTCCCGGTGAGCGACCGGACGGAGGTCAGCTACTGGATCGACCCGGCCCGGTGGGGTCGCGGGTACGCCACCGCCGCGCTCGCCGCGCTGCTGCGCGAGCTGCCGCAACGGCCGGTGTACGCCCGCGCCGCCAAGGACAACGCCGCCTCCCTGGCGGTGCTGCGCAAGTGCGGCTTCGCCGTCGTCGGCGAGGACTCCGGGTACGCCAACGGGCGCGGCGCCGAGGTGGAGGAATGGGTGCTGCGGCTGCCCGCCGACGGCGCTGAGCTGGGCAACCACTAGGGTCCCCCGGGTGAACTGGCTGGAACTCGTCGGCTGGGCCGGCTCCGCGCTGCTGGTCTGGTCCCTGCTGCAGACACGCATCCTGCGGCTGCGCGCGTTGAACCTGATCGGCTGCCTGATCCTGATCGGTTACAACGCCGCCGTGCACGTCTGGCCGATGGTCGGGCTCAACGTGGTGCTCGCCGTGATCAACGTCTGGTACCTGCGGAGGATGCTGGCCACCCGGCACGACGAGCAGACGTACCAGGTGGTCGAGGTGGGCACCGGCGACGCGTTCCTGGCCCACACGCTGCGGGTGCACGCCGCCGACATCGCCCGGTTCAACCCCGACTTCCGCTGGGACCCGGCCGCCGCCGAGCGCTCGGCGTTCTTGGTGGTCCGCGGCGACCAGGTGGTCGGCGTGGTGGTGTCGCACGCCGAGGCCGGCGGGGTCGCCCAGATCGACCTGGACTACGTCACCCCGCCGTTCCGCGACTTCACCCCGGGCGAGTTCGTCTACCGGCGCAGCCGCCTCTTCACCGACCGGGGCTTCCACCGGGTGGTCAGCCCGCCCGGCATGATCGCCCCGTACTACCACCGGCTCGGCTTCCGGCGGGAGGGCGACGCGTACGTGCTCGACCTGCCCGGCCCGGCCTGAGCCCGCTCAGTCCCGGGGCCGGCCGAACCAGCGGGTGAGCGCGGCGCGCAGCTCGTCGCGGTCCGGCGCCGCCGAGGTGGACGTCCAGGCCAGGTAGCAGTCCGGACGCAGCAGCAGCGCGGTCGACGCGGTTCCCGCCAGCCGGCCGGTGATCACGTCGACCCGGTCCCGCCACGGCTCGGCCGCCGCGTCGAGGGTGCCGGTGCCGTCGAGCAGCAGCGGGCGCCCGTCGCGGGTCAGCCGGGCCAGCGGCACCGGCCCGGCGTCGCCGTGCACCACCAGGTCCGGCGCCCAGCTGCCGACCCCGTCCGGTCCCTCGTCGTATCGGATGTCGGCGCCGGCCAGCAGCCCGGCGACGTGGGCGGTGTTCTCCGGCCGGGCGAGCAGCTCGCCGACGAGTTCGCGCAGCGCGGTGACCTCGGTTCCCGGCGCGATCAACGCGGACTGGGCCTGGGTCGACATGGTGACCCGCTGGGCCGCCGGACGGCGCTCGGCCTCGTAGGTGTCGAGCAGCCCGTCCGGGGCCCAGCCGTGCAGCCGGGCGGCCAGCTTCCAGCCGAGGTTCACCGCGTCCTGCAGGCCCAGGTTCAACCCCGGCCCGCCGATCGCGGAGTGGACGTGCGCGGCGTCGCCGAGCAGCAGCACCCGGCCGGCGCGGTAGCGCTCGGCGAGGCGGGTGTTGCCGCCGACCAGGCGGCGCAGCAGGTGCGGCCCGTCCCCGGCCGGCGGGCCGAGCGGCACTTCGTCGCCGAGCACCCGGGCCACGCTGGCCCGCAACGCGGCGAGCGTCATCGGCGCGTCCGTCTCCGTCGTGTCCGGCCACTCGCTCGTACTGACCAGGGGCGGCCGGTCGGGAAACGGCGCCCAGACGATGAGCCCGTGCTCGGTGCGGGTGTGGCGGAACGGCGGGACGATCCCGTACCCGGGCACCGCGCGGCCGCCGGTGGCCGGGTCGATCAGCTCCGGCGGCACGCTGACCTGGGCCGTACGCGAGACCGAGCGGTCCGTGGTGACGCCGGGGAAGCCGATCCCGGCCAGCTTCCGGACCGTGCTGCGCCCGCCGTCCGCGCCGACCAGGTAGCGGCAGGTGAGCGTCGTGCCGTCGGCGAAGCCGAGCTCCACCGCGTCGGGCCGCTGCCGCAGCCCGGTCAGCTCGCACCCGCGACGGACCCGCACGCCCAGCTCGGCGGCCCGCTCGGCGAGCACCCGCTCGACCTGCCGCTGTGGCACCGGCAGCCCGTAGAGCGGGTTGTCGGTGATGCCGCGCAGGTCCAGCGGCAGCGCGCCGAAGACGAACCCGGGCGCCGGCCGCGGCGGCCCGGCGTCCCCGCTGAGGCGCTGGTGCAGGCCACGCCGATCGAGCAGCCGGACCACCTGGCCGATCAGCCCGTTGGCCCGGTTCTCGGTGGTCGGCGCGGACAGCCGGTCGCACACCACCGGCCGGATCCCGGCCAGCGCCAGCTCGCCGGCGAGCAAGGGCGTCGGTCTTTACACCGGATTCAGTCGCCGGCAGGTTGGGCACAGAGGGGCCACGCCGACCGGATCTGCTGGCCGGCGAGTCGGCCATTGGCCGACCCGGATCGGGCCGAGGGAGAGAACCGGTCGTGCAGAGCTACTGGAGCCAGTTGGCCCTGATCGGTGTGCTGGTGATCGTCAACGCGGCCTTCGCCGGCAGCGAGATGGCCCTGGTCTCGCTGCGGGACAGCCAACTGCAACGGTTGGAGCGCAGCGGCCGCGGCGGCCGCACGCTGGCCCGGTTGGCCAAGGACCCGAACCGCTTCCTGGCCACCATCCAGATCGGCATCACCCTCGCCGGGTTCCTCGCCTCCGCGGCGGCGGCCGTCTCCCTGGCCCGACCGCTCGTGCCGCTGCTCGGCTTCTTCGGCAACGCCGCGGAGACGGCCGCCATCGTCGGGGTCACCCTGGTGCTCACGTTCGTCACGCTGGTCTTCGGCGAACTGGCACCCAAGCGCATCGCCATGCAGTCCGCCGAACGGTGGGCGCTGGTGGTGGCCCGCCCGCTGGACGTGCTGGCGAGCCTGACCCGGCCAGCGGTCTGGCTGCTCGGCGCCACCAGCGACATGGTGGTCCGCCTCTTCGGCCTCGACCCGAAGCACGAGCCGGACGAGATCGGCCCGGACGAGCTGCGGGACATCGTGGCCGGCAACCACGGCTTCACCAAGGAACAACGCACGATCATCGCCGGCGCCGTGGAGATCGCCGACCGGCAGCTGCGTGCCGTCCTCGTACCCCGGTTGCAGGTCTTCACGCTCGACAGCGGCACCACCGCGGACGCCGCTCGGCTCGTCCTCGCGGCGACCGGCCACTCCCGGGCGCCGGTGGTCCGGCACGGCGGCCTGGACGACGCGGTCGGGGTCATCCACCTGCGTGACCTGGTCGGCGTCTCCGACGACCGGTCGGTCGACGAGATCGCCCGCCCGCCGATGCTGCTGCCCGACTCGCTGCCCGTGGTCGACGCGTTGCGCCATTTCAAGGCCGAGCGTCAGCACATCGCCCTGGTGGTGGACGAGCGCGGCGCGGTCGACGGGATCGTGACGCTGGAGGACATCCTCGAGGAGATCGTCGGTGAGATCTACGACGAGACCGACCGGGACCTGCAGGCGGTCCGCACCGAGGCGGACGGCACGCTGGTGCTGCCCGGCACCTTCCCGGTGCACGACCTCACCGACCTCGGGGTGGAACTGCCCAACCGGCCGGCCGGCGACTACACCACTGTCGCCGGGCTGGTGCTGATCTGCCTCGGGCACATCCCGACGGTGGCGGGGGAGCGGGTCACCATCGACGGTTGGGAGCTGGCGGTGGCCGACGTCGACCAGCGCGCCATCACCGAGGTGCACATCCGGCGTCGCCCGCGCCGCGAGCGGACAGACGGCGACGCGGACGGCACCGACCCGGCGGACGGCATCCACCCGGCCGACGCCCCGGCGCTCGACGAGGCGCGCCGCTGACCGCCTTCGGGCGCCGGCCGGTGCCCGGTCGGCCTCAGCGCCTTGTCGGCGCCGGGTCGGCCTCAGTGCCGGCCGGGCCTGGCTGGCCTCAGCGCCGGCCGGCGGGTGGGCCGAACGGGAAGCCGGGCACCGGCGGCACCAACCGCACCCGGTCGGCGGGGACCTGGTGGGTACTGCGGCCGATCAGCCGGGCGACGGCCCGCAGCAGCCAGGGCCCCGACGGGTGCAGCTCCGGCCCGATCAGCCGGCTGGTCACCCGGGTCCACCAGTGCCCGGCGACGATCACGTCGGTGATCCGCAGCCGCTGCGGGGGCCAACCGCCCCGGACCACCACGTCCACCACCCGCCCGAGCCGGCGCCCGTGCAGGTCGTACGCGGTCCGTCCGAGCAGCTCACCCGCTCGCACGGTTCGCCCCCGGGATCCGGTCGAGCAGGTGCCGGCGCAGCCACGACTCCACGGGCGAGGGCGGCAGTACGGACGCCGGGCAGCGCAGCCGGACCGCGCTGCCCACGTGGGCGACCTGGTCGAGGGGGATGCGCAGCGGTTGCACCGGTGGGTCGTCGACGAACCGGTTGGCGATCGCCACCAGGACTCGCCCGATCCGGCCGCCGATCCGCTGACCGAGCGCGCCCTGCCCGGTGAGCAGGTACGCCACGTACGGAAAGCCCTCGTCGTCGACGGCGAAGGCGATGTCGTCGACCCGCCCGACCAGCCCGCCGTCGGAGTCGACGATCTGCCGGTCGAGCAGCTGCTTGGCGAGTTGGACCCTCACTGTCCCATCCTCGTCACGATCGCCAACGGGATCGCCGCGACCGACGCGACGACGATGATCAGCAGGAACAGCGCGCCGAGCAGGTTGTTCCACCTCCCGTTCACCCGGTCGCCCAGGTAGGCGCGGTCGTTGGCCACCACCAGGATCGGCAGGTACGTCAGCGGCAGCACCACCGCGCTGAGCACCAGCATGTACTCGGTCAGCTGCACCGGGTCGACGGTGGTCATCAGCAGCAGCACCGCGAGCAGCACGCCGACCAGCAGCACGCTGTGGAACCGGGCCGCCTCGCGCGGGCTGACCCGCTTGCCCCACTGCCAGCCGAAGTACTGCGCGGCGGCGTACGCGGCGGAGATGCCGGTCTCCAGCGCCGCGCCGAAGGTCACCGCGAAGAAGGCCAGCGCGGCGATGGCCAGCCCCACGCCACCCAGCACCAGCACCACCGGCTGCGCCACCTGGTCGAGGGAGGTCAGGGACGTACCGCTCGGGTGGTAGATCACCGCTGCGGCGGCGATCAGCGACAGCGCGAGCAGCCCGCCCGCCGGGAAGCCGATCAGCACGTTGGACCGGGACCGGGCCAGGTCGGCCGCGCTCCACTTCTCCTCCACCCCGCCGGAGGAGAAGAAGAACACCTCGTACGGGCTGACCGTGGAGGCGAACAGCGCCACCGCCACGAACCAGTAGGCGGCCCAGCCGTGCCCACCGGCGCTCAGGTGCAGGGTGCCGTGCCCCAGCCGTCCCCAGTCGGTGGGCAGCAGGAACAGCACGACCACGAAGATCAGCAGGCTCAGTCCGGCCAGGCCGAAGACCCGTTCCATCAGCTCGAAGCGCATCCGCCAGAGCACCAGCCAGACCGCGCCGGCGGCCACCGGCACCCAGATCAGGTAGCCGATTCCGGAGGCCAGCTGCAACGCCAGGGCCACCCCGCCCAGCTCGGCGGCCAGGGTGATCACCGTGACCAGCCAGGACGCCACCAGGTTGAGCAACGCCACCCGGGGTCCGAGCCGTTCCCGGACCAGGTCGAAGACCGCCCGGCCGCTCACCGCCGCGATCCGGCCGGCCATCTCGGCGTACGCGCAGATGCCGAGCACGCCGACGAGCAGCACCCAGGCGTGCGCCATCCCGAAGCGGGCGCCGGCCTGGCTCGCCGCCACCAGGTCGCCGACGTCGACGAAACCGCCGATGGCGGAGAGGATCCCGAGGGTGGCGGCCAGCAGCCTTTTCACGGCGCACGGCGGTCGGGTGTCATCGCAGCGACGATATTCCCAACTATCCGCTCTTGTCGGGACAATTGGTACATCCCGTACCGGGCCGCGTCACGCCGGCCGGTGGCGGCGCCTCCGCCGCGTACGTTCCGGTCAGGCGCCGAGGTTCTGCAGGCGGACCTGGCCACGCGCGACCAGCCGGTCCTCGGCGTCGGTGATCTCCACCTGCCACAGCTGCTGACTGCGCCCCCGGTGCACCGGGGTGCCCACGGCGGTCAGTTCCCCGTCGCGGACCGCCCGCAGGAAGTCGGTCTGGTTCGCCACGCCGACCACCCGGCCCCGCTCGCCCAGCCAGATCGCGCCGCCGATGCTGGCAGCCGTCTCCACCACCGAGCAGTAGACCCCGCCGTGCTGGATGCCGAACGGCTGGTGCAGCTCCGGCCGGACCTGCCAGCGGATGACCACCCGATCGCCGGTCATCACGTCCATCTTCAGGCCCAGCAGGGCCGCCAGGCCCGTGTTCATGTCCGGCAGCTCCACTGCTGCTCCTCCTCACCCGGTCGCGGCGCCAGCTGAGGTGCAAGGCGGGGGCCCCGCTCAACACCACCTCACCCGGCTGCGGCGCCAGCCTAGTGCGCCGGGCCGCCCGGCCGGCGCACCGGCACCCGGGGTAGCCCGCGCTTGCCGGCGAGGGGCCGGCCGTAGTAGGACTGGGCCGTCCCGGACCCGTGCTCTTTCACCACGGAGGAAACGATGGCCGTACGTCGTGTCATGCCCGTCATCCGGTCCGAGGCCGCGCAGGAGAGTCGGGAGTTCTATGGCCTGCTGGGCTTCGAGGAAGTCATGGACCTCGGCTGGATCATGACGTTCGCCTCGCCGTCCAGCCCGGCGGCACAGGTCAGCGTCATGAGCAGCGACCAGACCGCCCCGGTGACCCCCGACATGAGCGTCGAGGTCGACGACGTCGACGCGGCGTACGCGGCGGTGCGGGACAGCGGCGCGGAGATCGTCCACCCGCTGCAGGACGAGGAGTGGGGTGTGCGGCGGTTCTTCGTCCGCGACCCCAACGGCCGCGTGATCAACGTGCTGAGCCACCGCTGACCCGCGCGTCCCGCCGCCCGGGGACGGCGCCGGCGGCCCCGCCCGGCCAAACCCGGTACGGTTCCGCCGCCGTGATGGGGGAGAATCGGTGGCCGTGACCGACAGCAACCTCCCGCACGGGCGGGACTCCCTGACCGAAGACCTGCGGTGGCGGGGCCTGATCCAGGACTCGACCGGCCCCGACGAGCTGCGTGAGCTGCTCGACGGCGGGACGGCCACCTTCTATGTGGGCTTCGATCCGACAGCGCCCAGCCTGCACGTCGGCCACCTCATGCAGGTCATGACGGCCCGCCGGCTCCAGCTCGCCGGGCACCGCCCGCTGCTGCTCGTCGGCGGCGCGACCGGGCAGATCGGCGACCCCAAGGAGAGCGCGGAGCGCACCCTCAACTCGCCCGAGGTCGTCGCCGGCTGGGTGCGGCGGATCCGCGACCAGCTGGCCCCGTTCGTGTCGTACACCGGGGAGAACGCGGCCCAGCTGGTCAACAACCTGGACTGGACCGGCGAGATGTCGGTGGTGGAGTTCCTCCGCGACGTGGGCAAGCACTTCCCGGTCAACAAGATGCTGGCGCGCGAGGTGGTGAAGGCCCGGCTGGAGAGCGGGATCAGCTTCACCGAGTTCAGCTACCAGCTGCTCCAGGCCAACGACTTCTTCGAGCTGCACCGCCGCCACGGCTGCCAGCTCCAGTACGGCGGCTCCGACCAGTGGGGCAACATCACCGCCGGCGTCGACTACATTCGCCGGCGCGGCGCCGGGCCGGTGCAGGCCTTCACCACGCCGCTCGTCACCCGCTCCGACGGCACCAAGTTCGGCAAGACCGAGGGCGGCGCGGTCTGGCTGGACCCGGAGATGACCAGCCCGTACGCCTTCTACCAGTTCTGGGTCAACGCCGACGACCGGGACGTCAGCCGCTACCTGCGCTACTTCAGCTTCCGTTCCCGGGGGGAGCTGGAGGAGCTGGAGAAGGCGACCGCGGAACGGCCGCAGGCGCGGCTCGCCCAGCGGGCGCTGGCCGAGGAGCTCACCACCCTGGTGCACGGGGAGCGGGAGATGGCCCAAGCGGTGGCGGCCAGCCAGGCGCTCTTCGGTCGCGGCTCGCTGGCGGAACTCTCCGCGGCGACGCTGCGCGCCGCGCTGACCGAGGCGGGCCTGGTGCACCTGACGGAGCTGCTCGACGTCGCCGGCCTGCTGAAGGAGTCGGGCCTGGTGCCGAGCATGAAGGAGGCCCGCCGGGTGATCACCGAGGGTGGTGCCTACGTCAACAACGTGCGGGTCAGCGACGTGGGCGCCACGGTGTCCACCGACGAGCTGCTGCACGGTCGGTACCTCGTGCTGCGTCGGGGCAAGCGCTCCTTCGCTGGGGTTGAGCTGGCAAGATAGCTGCCGATCGACGGTGTGACGCGGGACGCGCCCGGCGGATTTGACGATCAAACCGCCGGGCGCGTAACTTTCTCTCTGCCAGCGCGGAACGGACGAAACAGGGCGAAAGACCTGGAGCGGCCGGAGCGCGGGACCGGAAAACGGGCGGTGCCCCGGATTCGCCGGGAGGCGGATTTGGCGAGGCGGAACCGACCGGGTAAGGTTCTCGGCTGGCAGGGAAACGGACGATCGGGCAACCGCGGCGGCCGTCCTGCCGAATCCACGACGGGGCCCGGCGGGAGCCGGCTCAATTGTGGTGCCCGGAATTGGTTCGAAGCGCGACAAACCGCGAAACATCGGTTTGACACTGCGGAAACCACCGGGTAACGTAGTAAAAGTGCCCGGCGCGAGAGCGGCGGGCATGGTGGACGAGTTGCCCCGGATGGGGTCCTGCGGTTGTGGGGCTTCGGATGGTGTGTGGTTGTTCTTTGAGAACTCAACAGGGTGCTATTGATAAGCCAGTGCCA
>NZ_JBFAID010000048.1:0-54014 GCF_040654475.1 Micromonospora sp. NPDC050686 | reverse complement strand
GAAAGGCACGAAGCCAGTCAGACGAAGAGTCACGCCCACTGCTGCCGACCATCAGCCCATCACTTGCGGACCGACCAAGCCAGCCTCACAGTCAGCCGAAGGCCGCGTCGAGGATGTCCAGGCCGCGGGCCAGCTCGTCGTCGGAGATGACCAGCGGCGGCAGGAAACGCAGCACGTTGCCGTAGGTGCCGCAGGTCAGGGTGAGCAGGCCGGCGGCGTGGCAGGCCGCGGAGACCGCCGCCGTGGCGACCGGGTCCGGGGTCAGCGTGCCCGGCTGCACGATCTCCACGGCGAGCATCCCGCCCCGGCCGCGTACCTCGGCGACGCGCGGGTCGCGCCCGGCGATCGCGCGCAGCCGCTCGCCCATCACCGCCTCGATCCGCCGGGCCGCCGCGGCCAGGTCCAACTCGTGCATGGTCTCGATCGCCGCCAGCGCGGCGGCGCAGGCGATCGGGTTGCCCCCGTACGTGCCGCCCAGGCCGCCGACGTGCACCGCGTCCATCAGCTCCGCCCGCCCGGTCACCGCCGCCAGCGGCAGCCCGCCCGCGATGCCCTTGGCGAGGGTGATCAGGTCCGGCTCGACCCCCTCGTGCTGGCAGGCGAACCAGTCCCCGGTCCGGCAGAAGCCGGTCTGGATCTCGTCGGCGACGAAGACCACCCCGGCCGCCGTCGCCCACTCCCGCAGCGCCGGCAGGAACCCCGACGCGGGTACGACGAACCCGCCCTCGCCCTGGATCGGCTCGATCAGCAGCGCGGCCACGTTCTCCGCGCCGACCTGCTTCTCGATCATCTCGATCGCCCGGGCCGCGGCGGTCGCCCCGGTCAGGCCGCCGTCCCGCAGCGGGTACGACATCGGCACCCGGTAGATCTCCCCGGCGAACGGCCCGAACCGGTGCTTGTACGGCATGTTCTTCGCGGTCAACGCCATGGTCAGGTTGGTCCGGCCGTGGTACGCGTGGTCGAAGACCACCACGGCCGGCCGCCCGGTGGCGTGCCGGGCGATCTTCACCGCGTTCTCCACCGCCTCGGCGCCGGAGTTGAACAACGCCGAGCGCTTCTCGAACCCGCCCGGGGTGAGCGCGTTGAGCTGCTCGCAGACCGCCACGTACGACTCGTACGGCGCCACCATGAAGCAGGTGTGGGTGAAGCGTTCCACCTGCTCCCGGATCGCCGCGACCACCCTCGGGGCGGAGTTGCCCACGTTGGTCACCGCGATGCCGGCGGCGAAGTCGATCCACTCCCGCCCGTCGACGTCGGTGATCGTCCCGCCGCCGGCCCGGTCGACGTACGCCGGGATCACGCTGCCGACGCCGCGGGCCACCGCCGCCCCCCGCCGCTTGTGCAGTTCGTCGGAAGAAGCCATAAGTGCTGTGCCGTCTTTCGTTCGCGGCTGCGGGGCTCGCCGGCCCGGCTCGCTCCTCGCGCTCACGTCAGCCCTCGATGTTGTGCATGACGTGCTTGATCCGGGTGTAGTCCTCCAGGCTGTAGACCGAGAGGTCCTTGCCGTGCCCGGAGTGCTTGAAGCCGCCGTGCGGCATCTCGGACACGAACGGGATGTGGGTGTTCACCCAGACGCAGCCGAAGTCCAGCCGGCGGGTCATCCGCATCGCCCGGCCGTGGTCCTTCGTCCACACCGAGGCGGACAGGCCGTAGTCGACGCCGTTCGCCCAGCGCACCGCCTCGTCCTCGTCCGAGAAGCGCTGCACGGTGATGACCGGCCCGAACACCTCCTGCTGGATGATGTCGTCGGCCTGGCGCACCCCGGAGACCACGGTCGGGGAGTAGAAGTAGCCACGCTCGCCCACCCGCGATCCGCCGGCCTGCACGTTCGCGTGGTCGGGCAGGCCGTCGAGGAAGCCACTGACCCGGGCCAGCTGGTTGGCGTTGTTCAGCGGGCCGTAGAGCACGTCGGCGTCGTCCGGCGCGCCGGTCTTCGTGTTGCGGGCCTGCTCGGCCAGCGCCGCGACGAAGTCGTCGTGGATGCCGGGGCCGGCGAGCACCCGGGTGGCGGCGGTGCAGTCCTGGCCGGCGTTGAAGTAGCCGCCGACCGCGATCGCCTCGGCCGCCGCCGCCACGTCCGCGTCGTCGAAGATCACCACCGGGGCCTTGCCGCCCAGCTCGAGGTGGGTGCGCTTGAGGTCGGGTGCGGCGGCCGAGGCCACCTCCATGCCCGCCCGGGTCGAGCCGGTGATCGACACCAGCTGCGGGGTCGGGTGCGCGACGAGGGCACGGCCGGTGTCCCGGTCGCCGCAGACCACGTTGAACACGCCCGGCGGGAAGAACTCGGCGGCGATCTCGGCCAGCAGCAGCGTCGACACCGGGGTGGTGTCGGAGGGCTTGAGCACCACCGTGTTCCCGGCGGCCAGCGCCGGGGCGATCTTCCAGACCGCCATCATCAGCGGGTAGTTCCAGGGCGTCACCTGCGCGCAGACGCCGATCGGCTCGCGCCGCACGTACGAGGTGTGGCCGGCCAGGTATTCACCGGCGGAGCGCCCCTCCAGCAGGCGGGCGGCACCGGCGAAGAAGCGGAACTGGTCCACCGCCGGGGGCAGCTCCTCCTCGGTGGTGAGCTGGCGGGGCTTGCCGGTGTTGCGAACCTCGGCGTCGACCAGCTCCGCCGCCCGAGCCTCGACCGCGTCGGCGAGCTTGAGCATCGCCTTCTGCCGTTCGGCCGGGGTGGTGTCCCGCCAGCTCTCGAAGGCGGTGGCGGCGGCCGTCATGGCCGCGTCCACGTCCGCCCGGCCGGAGACGGGCGCCTGGGCGAAGACCTCGCCGGTGCACGGGTCGATCAGATCGGCGTAGCCGCCGTCCACCGGATCGACGTACTCGCCGTTGACGAAGTTGCGCAGCTGCTGCTGGTCGCTCATGGGATCTTCTCCGAGGGGTGGCCGGGGGACGAGGTCAGCGGAGGTATTCGCAATCTGACTGCCATCTTGGCTACTGAATTCGCGGCAGACAAGGCTTTGAGCCACTGTTTCCGCGCGGGCCGCTCTGGTCTACGCTCCCGGATTGTGGAGCCGACCGCAATCTTCGTCGCCGGCCGCCCCGCGCACGGCGAGGGCGAGCTGACCGTCACCCACCCCTACAACGGCCGGACGGTGGGGCGTACCACCTTGGCCACGCCCGACCAGGTCGAAGCCGCCGTCGCGGCAGCGGCCGGGGTGGCCGCGCAGGCCGCGGCCCTGCCCGCGCACGTCCGCGCCGCCGCCCTGGACCACGTCTCCCGCCGGCTCGCCGAGCGGGCCGACGAGGTGGCGGCGCTGATCACCGCCGAGAACGGCAAGCCGGTCAAGTGGGCAAAAGCCGAGGTGGGGCGGGCCGTGTCCACCTTCCGGTGGGCGGCCGAGGAGGCCCGGCGGTTCTCCGGCGAACTGCAACGCCTGGACACCGACCCGGCGGCCACCGGACGGATCGCGCTGGTCCGACGGGTGCCGCGCGGGCCCGTCCTCGGGATCGCGCCGTTCAACTTCCCGCTCAATCTGGTCGCCCACAAGGTCGCCCCGGCCATCGCCGTCGGCGCGCCGATCATCGTGAAGCCGGCCCCGGCCACCCCGCTGTCGGCGCTGCTGCTCGGCGAACTCCTGGCCGAGGCCGAGCTGCCCGAGGGGATGTTCTCGGTGCTGCCGCTGCCCAACGATCGGGCCGCCGAACTGGTCGCCGACCCCCGGCTGCCGGTGGTGTCGTTCACCGGTTCCGGGCCGGTCGGCGCGGCCATCCGCCGGGCCGCCCCGGAGAAGCACGTCACCCTGGAACTCGGCGGCAACGCGGCGGCGGTGATCTGCGAGGACTGGAACTCCGACGAGGACCTGACCTTCGCGGCGCACCGGATCGCCACCTTCTCCAACTACCAGGCCGGGCAGTCCTGCATCGCCGTGCAGCGGGTCTACGTGCACGAATGGCTCTACGACGGGTTCCTGCCCCGGCTCGTCGCCTCCGTCGAGGCGCTGCGCAGCGGCGACCCCACGGACCCGCTGACCGACGTCGGGCCGCTGGTCTCCGAGGACGCGGCGCGCCGGGTCGAGGCGTGGGTCGACGAGGCGGTCGCCGCCGGTGCCACCATCGAGACCGGCGGACGGCGCGAGGGCGCCGGTTACCCGCCGACCGTACTCACCGGGGTGCCCGCCGACGCCAGGGTGTGCCGGGAGGAGGTGTTCGGGCCGGTGCTGGTGGTCGCCCCGGTCGCGGACGACCGGGCCGCGTTCAGCGCCGTCAACGACTCGGCGTACGGGTTGCAGGCTGGCGTGTTCACGCACAATCTACAGACCGCCTTCCGCGCAGCCCGGACGCTGGAGGTCGGCGGGGTGATCGTCGGGGACGTGCCGTCATACCGGGCGGACCAGATGCCGTACGGCGGGGTGAAGGGGTCCGGCGTCGGCCGGGAGGGGCTGCGCAGCGCGATGGAGGACTACACCGAACCGCGGGTCATGGTGCTGACCGGCGTGGAGTTGTAGCCCGTCGTCACCAGGTGCCGTCGTCGCGCACCCGGGCGGGGGCGTGGCCGAGCAGCAGGTTGGTGAGGGCGGTGTCGACGTCCGCGCCGACGAACCACTCGCCGGCCTGGTCGAGCGCGAAGATGCGCCCGTGCTCGTCGACGGCCAGGATGCTGTCGTGCCGTTCCCGGCCGACCGGGAAGAGCCGGACGCCGAGCGCCCGCCCGAAGTCGGCGAGGGTCTCGGCGGTGTGCGCCGCCCAGGTCGGGTTGGTGGCGAACACGGATGAAGACGTCCCGGCCGGGACGGCGCCGGAAGGTCAGAATTCCGGGGAAATCGAGGAATACGCGTTCGGCGGCGGGGAACGGCTCGTGGCGGTGGTTTCTCCCCAACACCTCGCAGGTTCCGCCATCGCGCCCTCGGCCATCGCCCAGTTGAACTCGCTCTGATCCCAGCCCGCGTCGGCCAGGGCCTGGGCGACCGCCGGCGGAAAGCGGTCGGGGTCCGGTACCTGGCGGGCAGGGGAGGTGTTTCCACCAGGCGACCCAGCTCGCCCCACGGCAGGACGTCGAAGGCCACCAGCACCCTCGTGCAGGACTCGCAGAGATCCCGAACCTCACCGCCGTCGCGGTCGCCGGGTTCGCGGATCTGGAAGACCTGGAGCCCGCTGGCGGCGAGCAGCGCCCGCGCCTCGCCTCCGGTCAACGTCGGCTCACCCGCCGTTGCGCGGTGGTCGTACTCGTGCAGGACATCGGAGACGACGATCAGCTCGGCGTGCCGGTCGCCGCCGCGCACCAGGTGACCGGCGGGAAGGCCGTCCAGGTAGGCGCGGACCAGCGGATGGTGGTGCAGCTCGATGTCGCCCTTGGCGCCGTGCGCCACGCTTGCTCCGTAGCGGTCGGATGGCCTACCGCCGAGCTTTGTCGAAGGGTGTCCAGGAGGGGCAGGGTTGAGCCAGGAGCGGGACCGTCGAATGGTGAGGTTCTTCGACTACTTCGACTCTCCAGTCAAGATCGTTAGTTCGGTGGGTGGTGGGCGCATCGCATGGCGCCTCTCCAGCGAAACGGGAGGCTGGACTTCTGCCGACCGCTTGATCAACAAATTGCTGCTCGTCGGGGGCGACGAGATTCACGAGATCTCCCGCGATCAGTTCGTTCAACTGACTGAACGGGCACGTGCGCATCACCTCAAGGGCAGCGGTCCGGTCTTCGCTCTCTACGAGACCGTGCAGGCGATTCTCGACGTCCAGGAGCGGGAACGGAGACAGTTGACTCCGACGGAGTGGGCCCTGGTGTATGGGATCCGACGCAAGACCTTCGTCATGTTCGAGCGGGAACTCCAGGCCACCGGTGATCCAGGAGCGGATCCGACGCTCGCCGAGGACTGACAAGGGCTAGTGGCCCCGGCCCGCAACGAACCGGCCTGGCGGGCTGCCCGCTCTCAGTTCTAGCTGGTACCCGCCGCCCAGCTTGGTTCGACGGCCATCATGCGTGCGGTCTTGGTGGGGTCACGGTCGATTAGGTCACCGAGGACCTGGTCGACCCGTGCCATCAGGTCGTCCCCGAGCCGCACCCCGGCGGCGGCGGCGTTTTCGGTGACCTGCTGCGGACGCGAGGCACCGATGATGGCCGCCGAGACGGTCGGGCGCTGCAGTGTCCATGCCACCGCGAGCTGGGCCATCGAGATGCCTGCGGCGTCGGCGATCGGCCGGAGCTGCTGGACCCGCTCGAGCAGCTCCGCACCGAGGACCCGGCGGATGAACGTCGGCGCCCGGCCACCGGCGGCGGCCCGCGAATCGACGGGTGCTGCCTCACCGGGTCGGTACTTACCCGAAAGTACGCCTTGGGCGAGGGGCTGGAAGACGATTTGACCGATGCCGGCACTCGCACACGCCGGCACCACCTCCGGCTCAGGTACCCGCCACAACATGTTGTACTGCGGCTGGTTCGAGACGATCCGGGAGCGGAGTCCGTCGCTCGCGGCCAGCCCCGCTTCCAGTTGCTTCGCCGTCCACTCGGACACCCCGACGTACAAGATCTTGCCCTGTCGGATCAGGTCGTCGAACGCCTGGAACGTCTCCTCCAGCGGCGTGTTCTCGTCGAAGCGGTGCGCCTGATATAGGTCGATGTAGTCAGTGCCGAGCCGGCGCAGCGAGCCGTGGCAGGACTCCATGATGTGCTTTCGGGACAGTCCCCGGTCGTTTGGACCGCTGCCCACTGGGAGGCAGACCTTCGAGGCGATCGTCAACGAAGACCGGGGAGTGCCCCGGAGAGCCTCGCCCAGCAGAGTCTCGGCAGCGCCCTTCGCATAGACGTCCGCGGTGTCGAAAGTGTCGATCCCAGCGTCCAACGCCGCCCGCACGCAAGCCGTCGCAGCGGGCTCGGAGATGGTCTCTCCATGGGTCAACCAGTTGCCGAATATGACCCTACTGATCATGAGGCCGCTGGTGCCGAGGCGACGGTGTTCCATGGCGAGCACCCTACCCGTGAGGTGCAGGGCGGACCGTCCTACAAGGACGGACACCGGCGTAGCCGCCAGTTGGCGGACATGGAAAGGGCCAGGAGTTCGAGGAATCTGCTGCGCAAGGAGACCGCACTCGGCGTTGTTGGGTGTACGGCCGATATGAAGCGGGGGTGAATCTGAGCTGGCAAGACCCTCCAACATCGGCGGGGATCTCGCGCGTGATCCGGAGCAGTAAGACGGTTGAGTCCCGTACCACTGAGCTGAGATCAACGTTGCGGATCCAACTGGACCGAGCCTGCCAGTGCCGGTCGTGGGGGTGTCGCGTTGAAGGTTCGATTCCGGGCATGGTTAGTTTCGGCAGGGCCGACAGACCTGATCGGGCCAACTGGACATCGGGTTCTGTCCCGGCCGCCGGGTAGCGTGTCGGCGTGCGCGAAGGCGACATGTCATGGGACGTCGGCGTGACCTCGCCGCTGGGCGGCCGGTCGGCCCCGCGCACCGTCGAGGGGGCGTACGCCGTGCAGGACCGGCTGCGCCCGCTGGTCGATATGGTCGGGCCGGGGCCGACCGCGCCCGCGATGGTTGCCGGCCTGGACGTCGCGTACGCCCAGAGCGGTGGCCGGCTCGCGGCGGCCGTGACGGTGCTGGACGCGCGGACCCTGGCGGTCGTCGACTCGGCCGTGGTGGCGGGTCGGCCGGCTTTTCCCTACGTGCCGGGGCTATTCGCCTTTCGTGAGTTGCCCGCGCTGCTCGACGCGCTGGATCGGTTGACCGTCCGTCCCGACCTCCTGGTGTGCGACGGGCACGGGCTGGCGCATCCGCGCCGGTTCGGGTTGGCCTGTCATCTGGGTGTGCTGACCGGGCTGCCGGCGATCGGCGTGGGCAAGAGCCCGCTGGTCGGTACGTGGGTGGTGCCGGCCCGGGAGCGGGGGGCGGGTGCGCCGCTGGTCGACCGGGGTGGGACGGTCGGGCGGGTGCTGCGGACCCGGGATGGCGTGAAGCCGGTGTTCGTCAGCGTCGGGCATCGGATGAGTCTGGACAACGCCTGCGCGCGGGTGCTGGCGCTCACCCCGCGGCACCGGTTGCCGGAGACGACGCGGACCGCCGATCGGCTCTGCCGGGCGGCCCTCTCCGCCCGGGGCGAGGCCGGCTGACGGGTAATGCGGCGCACATCCGGGGCGCTCTATGACCAGGTGGGAACAGGGTCCGGTAGTAGCCTGTCCGCCGGACCGCCGGGAGCAGCCCGGACCGATCGGGACGAAACTGCGAGGTGATCATGTCGGTACGTCGGCACGTGGCGCGGCTCGCGACGGCCTGCGCGCTGCTGGTCGGCCTGGTGGCCGTCGGGGCGGCACCGGCGCTCGCGGATGACGACTCGGTGCGGGTGCGCGCCGCCGGGAGCTTCACCGCCGGTGGCTCGGCCGAGGGCGTGTCACTGGAGGTGCGGAAGAAGAGCGACGGCTGCGCTCTGGTCCACACCGCGCTCGGCCTGCGGCTCGACGGGTTGTCGGCCGACCAGGTCGAAGTGAAGGTGAACTACGGCGGGCGCTGGTGGCCGGTGCCGGTCGGCGACGGCAACGGCGGGGTGCAGACCGGGCGGACCACACCCAACAAGCCCCGGCTGTGCAAGGGCAAGAGCGTCACGGTGAAGTACCGGGTGGCCTTCCTGGCCGGCGCGCCGGCCGGGCGGCTGACCATCGTGGGCGAGGCGACCGACGCCGGTGCCGAGGCGTTCGAGCGCGGCAGCGACACGGCCCGGGTGGTCGGCGGCCGGGCGGCGGAGCCGACCCCGACCGGGAAGCCCACCCCGACCCCGACCCCGAGCGCGGTGGCCACGGTGGAGCCGACCGCCGCCGCGGTGGCCGCACCGACGGCCGCCGCCGCCGTCGGCCAGCAGAGCGGCCGGCCGGTCGCCCAGGAGAAGAGCTCCGGCATCTCCCCGATCATGTTCGTCGGCCTGGCCCTGGTGCTCGTCGGCGCGGGCCTGATCGTGCTGCTGGTCCGCCGGTCCCGCGCCGACCGGGCGGGGCGGGAGCAGACCGGCGGTGAGCCGTGGTCCGGTGGGCCGGCGCCGGGCGGTTCCGGCCCGACCACGTACCGCTCGGCCGGCGGGCCCGCGGCGGCCCCGACCGGTCAGGTGTACGGCCAGCGGCCGGCCCCGTCCGGCGGGGGTGTGTACGGCGCTTCCGCGCCGCGCCCGTCCGGCGGGGTCTACGGCGGGGCCGTGCCGCAGCCGCCGGTCCCCGGCCAGCCGGGCCCGGCCGGCCGGCCTCCGGCGCCGCCCGCCGGGGCGGGAAAGAACCCGCCGCCGGATCCGGCGGGGGGCGACGCCACCACGGTGATGCCCCGGCTGCCCGGCTGAGCCGGGGCGGAGGTCACCGCTCCGATACGCTCAGGTTCGTTGAGGACCTGCGGCTGAGGAGCGAAATCGGTGTCTGATCTGTCCCAGATCATCAAGGCCTACGACGTCCGGGGCACGGTGCCGGACCAGTGGGACGAGCCGGTCGCCAGGGCCATCGGTGCCGCCTTCACCCAGTTCCTGGCGGCCACCGGCGAGCCGGGCGACGCGGTGGTGATCGGGCACGACATGCGGCAGACGTCGCCCGGCCTGGCCGCCGCCTTCGCCACCGGCGTACGCGCCGAGGGCCGCACGGTGATCGAGATCGGCCTGGCCTCCACCGACATGCTCTACTACGCCTCCGGCGCGCTCGGCCTGCCCGGGGCGATGTTCACCGCCAGCCACAACCCGGCCCGGTACAACGGCATCAAGATGTGCCGCACCGGCGCCCGCCCGATCGGGCAGGACAGCGGCCTGGCGGAGATCCGGGACCGGGCGCAGGCGCTGCTGGACAAGGGCGAGGACGCCCCGACCGGCGAGCCGGCCCGCCCGGCCGAGCAGCGGGACCTGCGCCCCGAGTACGCGGCCCACCTGCGCACCCTGGTCGACCTCTCCGGCATCCGCCCGCTGAAGGTGGTCGTCGACGCCGGCAACGGCATGGGTGGGCACACCGTGCCGAGCGTGCTGGGTGACGCGGTGCTGCCGGCGCTGCCGCTGACCGTCGTGCCGCTCTACTTCGAGCTGGACGGCAACTTCCCCAACCACGAGGCGAACCCGCTGGACCCGGCCAACCTGGTCGACCTCCAGCGGGCGGTGGTGGCGCACGGCGCCGACCTCGGCCTGGCCTTCGACGGCGACGCGGACCGCTGTTTCGTGGTTGACGAGCGGGGTGAGCCGGTGTCGCCGTCCGCCATCACCGCGCTGGTGGCCGTCCGGGAGTTGGCCAAGCACCCGGGCGCCACGGTGATCCACAATCCGATCACCTCGGCGGCGGTGCCCGAGATCATCCGGGAGCAGGGCGGCGAGCCGGTGGTGGCGCGGGTCGGCCACTCCTTCATCAAGGCGGAGATGGCCCGCACCAACGCCATCTTCGGTGGCGAGCACTCCGCCCACTACTACTTCCGGGACTTCTGGTTCGCCGACACCGGCATGCTGGCCGCCATGCACACCCTCGCCGCGCTGGGCGAGCAGGAGCTGCCGCTGTCGGAGCTGGCCGCCCGGTACGAGCGGTACGTCCCCTCGGGCGAGATCAACTCGACGGTGCCGGACCAGGCGGCGAAGGTCGCCGAGGTGCGCGCCGCGTACCCGGACGCGGAGGTCGAGGAGCTGGACGGGCTCACCCTCCGCTTCCCCGACGGCGCCTGGTTCAACCTGCGCGCCTCCAACACGGAGCCGTTGCTGCGGCTCAACGTCGAGGCCCCGTCCCGGCAGCGGATGATCTCGCTCCGCGACGAGGTGCTCGACCGGGTTCGCCGATAAGATCGCGTGCGCCGGTCGGCACCGTCGACCGGTCGACCGCATACGTGGAAGGAGCCGCGCCGTGGCCCTGGACCCGCAGTTGCTCGAGATCCTCGCCTGCCCGGACACGCACCACGCCCCACTCGACTACGACGCGCAGGCGCAGACCCTGACCTGCACCGAGTGCGGCCGGGTCTTCGAGGTCCGCGACGACGTGCCGGTGCTGCTGCTGGACGAGGCGCGCGGCGGCCCGGTGGACGGGACGCGAGGCGAGTCGACCCGGTGATGGAGATGGACGGTACGGCCGGGGTCAGCGGCCACCGGCACGCCGACGAGGCGCTGCTCGACGACCCGGATCGGCTCGCCGAGCGCGACCCGGGCGGGATGCTGCGGTTCACCGCCTCGGCCGGCGCCCAGGTACGGGAGTCCGCCGCGCTGGCGGCCGAGGCGAACCTGTCGGTGCTCACCGACGACCTGCGGCCCCGTGCGGTGGTCGTCGCCGGCATCGGCACCGCCGCGCGTACCGGTGACGTGCTCGCCACGGTCGCCGGCCCGCGCTGCCCGGTGCCGGTCATCTCGCACCGCAGCGCCGGCGTGCCCGGCTGGGTCGGCGCGGCCGACGTGGTGATCGCGGTCAGCGCCTCCGGGCGCAGCCCCGAGGCGCTCGGTGCCGCCGAGGCCGCCCATCGGCGCGGCGCCCGGCTGGTCGCCGTGGGCGCGCCGGACTCGCAGTTGCAGTCGGTGGCCGAGCGGGCCCGGGCGCCGTTCATCCCGGTGCCCCGGCGCGCGCCCGCCCGGGCCAGCCTGTGGGCGCTCACCGTGCCGGTTCTGCTCGCCGCCCGTAGCCTCGGCCTGGTGAAGGTGAACGAGGCGGATCTCGCGGAGACCGCCGCGCGGCTCGACGCCGACGCGGACCGCTGCCGGTCCACCGCGGAGTCGTTCGTCAACCCCGCGAAGTCGCTGGCCCTCGGGCTGGCCGGGTCGATCCCGATCGTCTGGGGTTCGTCGCCGCTGGCCACGGTGGCCGCCCGCCGGTTCGGCGACACGCTCTCGGCCAACGCCCGCTATCCGGTGGTGAGCGGCGCGCTCGGCGAGGCCGGCCGGGGCCGGGTCGGGCTGCTCGACGGAGTGTTCGGCGGCCTGTTCGAGTCCGCGCGGGACATCTTCGCCGACCCGGGCTCCGACGACGGTGACGGTGACGCCACCCGGCTACGGCTGGTCATCCTGCGCGACGGCGGGCTCAACGCCGAGGACGACACCGACGAGCCGCTCGCGGTGGAGGAACGCCGGGCGGACGCGGTGCAGACCCTGGCCGAGCGGCGCGGGGTGCGCTGCGACGTGGTGACCGCCGAGGGCGGTTCGGCGCTGGAGCGGCTCGCCTCGCTGACGGCCGTACCGGATTTCGCCTCGGTCTACCTCGCGCTCGCCCACGGCCTGGACCCGATGGCGGTCCCGGCGATCACCGAGATGAAGGAGCTGGCTAACCAGTGAGCGACAGAACGACCGGACCCGGTACGGGTCGACCCGCCACGGTCGGGACGGGGGCGGCGTGAGCGCGAACGGCGGGACGAAGGCGATCATCGCCGCCCTGCTGGCCAACGTCGGCATCGCCGTCACCAAGTTCATCGCGTTCCTGCTGACCGGCTCCTCGTCGATGCTGGCCGAGTCGATCCACTCGGTCGCCGACTCCGGCAACCAGGGGCTGTTGCTGATCGGTGGCAAGCGGGCCAAGCGGGAGGCCACCCCGCAGCACCCCTTCGGCTACGGCCGCGAGCGGTACGTCTACGCGTTCATCGTCTCCATCGTGTTGTTCAGCCTCGGTGGCCTGTTCGCCCTGTACGAGGCGTACCACAAGTGGGCCGATCCGCACGGCATCAATAGTTGGCAGTGGGTGCCGGTCACCGTGCTGGTGGCGGCCATCGTCATGGAGAGCTTCTCCTTTCGGACCGCCATCAAGGAGTCCAACCTGATCCGGGGCAAGCAGACCTGGGTCCGGTTCATCCGCCGGGCCAAGGCCCCGGAGCTGCCGGTGGTGCTGCTGGAGGACTTCGGGGCGCTGGTCGGTCTGGTCTTCGCGCTGTTCGGCGTCGGCATGACGCTGGTCACCGGCAACGGCCGGTGGGACGCCGCGGGCACCGCGATGATCGGTGTCCTGCTGGTGGTCATCGCGATCGTGCTGGCGATCGAGACCAAGAGTCTGCTGCTCGGTGAGGGCGCGGAGCCCACGGATCTGGCGGCGATCGAGCAGGCCGTCACCGGCGGCCCGGAGGTCGAGCGGATCATCCACATGAAGACGCTCTACCTCGGTCCGGAGGAGCTGTTGGTGGCGGCGAAGATCGGCGTCCCCGCCTGCGAGACGGCGGAGGAGGTGGCCCGGGACATCAACGCCGTGGAGGCGCGGATCCGGGCGGCCGTGCCGATCGCCCGGGTCATCTACCTGGAGCCGGACATCTACAGCGTCGCCGCCGAGCGGGCCGGCACCGGGTCCGCCGCGGCCACCGCGGTACCGCAGCCGGATCCCGCCGCCGGGGCGGACGACGCGCACCCCTCGGGCGAGATCGCCGGACGCCCCGGGAGCTGAGCGATGGAACTGCTGCACGGGCCGATCCGCGACTACGCCTGGGGTTCCCGCTCGGCGATCGCCGAGTTGCAGGGGCGGCCGGTGCCCAGCGCCGGCCCGGAGGCGGAGCTGTGGCTGGGCGCCCACCCGGGCGCACCGGCCACGGTGGACCGGGCGGGTGGCCGGGTCAGCCTGGTCGACCTGCTGGTCGCCGAGCCGGAGCGCTGGCTCGGCGAGCGGATCGTCGGCCGGTTCGGCGTCCGGCTGCCGTTCCTGCTGAAGGTGCTCGCGGCGGACGCCCCGCTGAGTCTGCAGGCCCACCCGGACGCGGAGCAGGCCCGGGCGGGGCACGAGGCGGACGCGGCGCGGGAGGCCGGCGTGCGTAACTACGTCGACCCGTTCCACAAGCCGGAGCTGCTGGTCGCGCTCTCGCCGATGGAGGCGCTCTGCGGCTTCCGGGACCCGGCGGTCGCGGCCGAGGCGCTCGCCCGGTTCGGCGTACCCGCGTTGGCACCGGTGGTGGCCGCGCTGCGGGACGGCCCGGCGGGCCTGCGGGAGGCCGTACGCGCGCTGCTGACCTGGCCCGCGGCGCAGCGGGCCGGGCTGGTCGAGGCGGTGGTGGCGGCGGACGTCGCCGGCCCGGACGCCGAGCTGGTCCGGTGGCTGGCCGTCGCCTACCCGGGCGATCCGGGGGTGCTGGTGGCGCTGCTGCTCAACCACGTGCGGCTGGACCCGGGGCAGGCGATCTGGATGCCGGCCGGCAACCTGCACGCCTACCTGGGCGGCACCGGCGTGGAGATCATGGCGGCCAGCGACAACGTGCTGCGCGGCGGGTTGACCCCGAAGCGGGTCGACGTGGACGAGTTGCTGCGGGTGCTGCGCTTCGAGGTGCTCGACGACCCGGTGGTTGCGCCCCGCCCGGTGTCGCCGGGCGTGGTGACCTGGCCGGTGCCGGTCGAGGACTTCGCCCTGCACCGGGTGCGGGTCGGCGCGGCGACCGTGCCGGACGTGCGGCTGGCGCTGCCCGGGCCGCGGGTGGTGCTCTGTCGCTCCGGCGAGCTGTCGGTGGACGACGGGGTGGCGGCGGTGACGCTGCGTCCCGGGCAGGCCGCGGTCGGCACGGCGGCCGGTGGCGCGCTGGTCGTCGGCGGCGCGGGCGAAGGGTACGTGGCCACCGCCGGCCTGCGTTGACGGGCGGCCCCGCGAGGCCGGCCCGGTGCCGACACGCGCAAGTCGGAAATTCCGGAAACGCTTGACGCGGTGACTGCGGAGTGTGACTCTATGGGTACGCAGCGTTGTCGCGACGAACGTCGGGGCACGCGCGCGGGGGAACCAAACCGGGGGGATGCACGGGGCGGCCGGCCCGTGGACGGAAAGTTCGTCCATGCCGACCGCCCCGTGCGCTGTCCGCACGCACCCGTAAGCCGGTTGTCTATCCGGCGCGTAAGGTAGAAGGCTGCGCAGCTAACCGTTCGACAGGAGCTTCCATGACCAGCACCCTCCCGGCGGCCCCCGTGGGCTCGTCGACCGAGGCCCGCCCGAGCACTCTCGCCGAGGGCGACTACAAGGTGGCGGATCTGTCGCTCGCCGAGTTCGGGCGCAAGGAGATCCGGCTCGCCGAGCATGAGATGCCGGGCCTGATGGCCATCCGGCGCGAGTTCGCCGAGGCGCAGCCGCTGGCCGGCGCCCGGGTCACCGGCTCGTTGCACATGACCATCCAGACCGCCGTCCTGATCGAGACCCTGGTGGCGCTCGGCGCGCAGGTCCGCTGGGCGTCCTGCAACATCTTCTCCACCCAGGACCACGCCGCCGCGGCGATCGTGGTCGGCCCGGAGGGCACCCCCGAGGCCCCGGCCGGCGTCCCGGTCTACGCCTGGAAGGGCGAGAGCCTGCCGGAGTACTGGTGGTGCACCGAAAAGGCGCTGAACTGGCCCGACGGGCAGGGCCCGAACATGATCCTGGACGACGGTGGCGACGCCACCCTGCTCGTCCACAAGGGCGCCGAGTTCGAGAAGGCCGGGGCCGTCCCGCCGGTCGAGTCCGCCGACTCCGAGGAGTACGCGGTCATCCTCGAGCTGCTGCACCGTTCGCTGGCTGAGGACGGCCAGCGGTGGACCCGGATCGCCGCCGGCATCAAGGGCGTGACCGAGGAGACCACCACCGGCGTGCACCGGCTCTACGAGATGCACCGGGACGGCACGCTGCTCTTCCCGGCCATCAACGTCAACGACTCGGTGACCAAGAGCAAGTTCGACAACAAGTACGGCTGCCGCCACTCGCTCATCGACGGCATCAACCGGGCCACCGACGTGCTGATCGGCGGCAAGATGGCCGTGGTCATGGGCTACGGCGACGTGGGCAAGGGTTGCGCCGAGTCGCTGCGCGGCCAGGGTGCCCGGGTCGTGGTGACCGAGGTGGACCCGATCTGCGCCCTTCAGGCGGCGATGGACGGCTACCAGGTCGCCACCCTGGACGACGTGGTCGAGCAGGCGGACATCTTCGTCACCGCCACCGGTTGCTTCGACGTCATCACCAACGAGCACATGGCCCGGATGAAGCACCAGGCCATCGTGGGCAACATCGGTCACTTCGACAACGAGATCGACATGGCCGGCCTGGCGAAGCGCTCGGACGTCACCCGGGAGAACATCAAGCCGCAGGTCGACCTCTGGAAGTTCGCCGACGGCCACGCCATCATCGTGCTCTCCGAGGGCCGCCTGCTGAACCTGGGCAACGCCACCGGCCACCCGAGCTTCGTGATGTCGAACTCGTTCGCCAACCAGACCATCGCCCAGATCGAGCTCTTCACCAAGACGGACGAGTACCCGATCGGCGTCTACGTGCTGCCCAAGCACCTGGACGAGAAGGTCGCCCGGCTGCACCTGGGGGCGCTCGGCGCCAAGCTGAGCACGCTGACCAAGGAGCAGGCCGCCTACCTGGGCATCTCGCCCGAGGGCCCGTTCAAGCCGGAGCACTACCGCTACTGAGCCACGGCGCAGGACCGGGTCGGCCGCCGCGCGGCCGGCCCGGTCTTTTCGGTACGCGGCGGCGGCGGTTCAGCGGCGGCGGGCGGGGCGGACCCAGGTCCAGACGCACCAGGCCAGCCAGCCGAGGGAGACGGCGGCCGCCAGCGCCCGCAGCCGAAGCACGCTGAGCAGCAGCACCACGGCCAGGACCGCCAGCCAGGGGAGGAACCCCTTCACACCCGCCACGGGCCGGATCCTGCCACAGCGCGGCGCGGGTCACTGCCCCGGGTGATGTGCCCATGAACGACTTGACGGCACCCCGGATCAGGAGGAAGGTATGGCTGCCCTAACTTAGCTGAGGCGTGCCTAACTGATCACGGAGTACCGATGTTCGCCACGTACCTGATCGGCCTGCGAGAAGGCCTGGAAGCGACCCTGGTGGTCAGCATCCTCGTCGCCTTCCTGGTCAAGTCGCACCGGCGCGACCGGCTGCCACACGTCTGGGTCGGTGTCGCCTTGGCCGTGGCGCTGTCGGTGCTCTTCGGCTGGCTGATCGAGTACACCTCCACCAGTCTGCTCGACACCTCCGACGAGCGCGAACTCTTCGACGCCGTGACGTCCGTGGCGGCCGTGGTCTTCGTCACCTGGATGATCTTCTGGATGCGTAAGGCGGCGCGGAGCATCGGTGGCGAGTTGCGCGGCCGGCTGACCGAGGCGCTCGCGGTCGGCGCGGTGGCGGTGACCGGGATGGCCTTCCTCGCGGTGATCCGGGAGGGCCTGGAGACCGCGCTGATCTTCTACTCCGCCGCGCAGAGCGCGGCCGGTGGCGCCGGCCGCGGCCCGCTGCTCGCGCTGCTCGGCGGCATCGCCACCTCGGTGGTGCTCGGATTCCTGCTCTACCGCAGCGCCCTGAAGATCAACCTGTCGAAGTTCTTCACCTGGACCGGCGCGCTGCTGATCCTGGTCGCCGCCGGCATCTTCAAGTACGGCGTGCACGACTTCCAGGAGGCCGGTGTCCTGCCCGGCCTGACCAATCACGCCTTCGACATCTCCTCGGTGCTCGACCCCAGCTCCTGGTACGCGGCGCTGCTCGGCGGCATGTTCAACATCACCGCCAACCCGACCGTGCTGGAGATGGTCGCCTGGGTGGCGTACGCGGTCCCGGTGCTGGTGCTCTTCCTGCGCAAGCCGGCCAAGCCGAAGCGCGCCCCGCTCGCCCGGGACGCCGACAAGCCCGCCGGCACCGCACCCACCGACCCCTCCGCGCCGCAGCGCGCCTGACCCGCCTTCCGCCCGAGGAGAACGACAACCATGCGTACCATCCGCCCTGTGCTGCTCGCCGCCGCCGGCGTGCTGGCCGTCGCCGGCGTCACCGCCTGTGGTGCGGACGGCGAGAAGGACGCCGCCACCAGCGACGCGGTGACCGTCAAGGCCACCGACACCACCTGCGAGGTCGGCACCACCGAGCTGACCGCCGGCCAGATCACCTTCTCGGTACGCAACTCCGGCAGCAAGGTCAACGAGTTCTACGTCTACGCCGCCGGTGACCGGGTGATGGGCGAGGTGGAGAACGTCGCCCCGGGGCTGACCCGCGAGCTGCGGGTGGAGCTGCCGGCCGGGGCGTACGAGACGGCCTGCAAGCCCGGGATGAGCGGCCGCGGCATCCGGGGCGCGCTCAAGGTGACCGGCGCGGCGGCGACGCCGAAGGCGGTCGACGCCACGCTGGCCGAGGCGACCGCCGGCTACCAGCGCTACGTGACCAGCCAGACCGCCGAGCTGCTGACCAGGACCGGCGAGTTCGTCGCCGCGGTCAAGGCCGGCGACGTGGCCCGGGCCAAGGCGCTCTACCCGGTGACCCGCACCTACTGGGAGCGGATCGAGCCGGTCGCGGAGAGCTTCGGCGACCTGGACCCGAAGATCGACGGCCGGGAGGAGGTCGTCGAGGAGGGCATGGAGTTCACCGGCTTCCACCGGATCGAGAAGGACCTCTGGACCACCGGCGACATCAGCAAGGACGGCCCGATCGCCGACCAGCTCCTCACCGACGTCAAGGCGATCGTGGCGAAGGCCAACGCCGAGAAGCTCACCCCGCTCCAGCTCGCCAACGGGGCCAAGGCGCTCCTCGACGAGGTGGCCAGCGGCAAGATCACCGGCGAGGAGGAGCGGTACTCGCACACCGACCTGTGGGACTTCAGCGCCAACCTGGAGGGCTCCAAGGCGGCGATCGCCGCGCTGCGCCCGGCCCTGGAGCAGCGGGCGCCCGACCTGGTCAGGCAGCTCGACGCGGAGTTCGCCAACGTGGAGCAGGTGCTCGGCCGGCACCGGGCCGGTGACGGCTGGAAGCTGCACACCGCGTTGAGCACGGCCGAGCTGAAGGAACTGTCGGACAGCGTCAACGCCCTCGCCGAGCCGGTCAGCCGGGTCGCCGCGGCCGTCGCCCGCTGACCGCCCGACCGCGGCCCGGCCCGCTCGCCACGCGGCCGGGTCACCCGTCGAAGCAGGAGGCCCGATGAGCAACGCCACCGCACCGACCGGGCCGGCGCCCGGCGGCGAGCCGACCGGATCGGCCGGCGCTCCGGTGGAGAACCGGCGCGGCGGTACGGTGTCCCGCCGCCGGGCGATCGCGCTGGCCGGCGTCGGGGTGGCCGGTGTCGCCGGGGTTTCCGGCGGGGCCGGGGCGCTGATCCGGGGCGCGACCGACCACGCGTCGGCGAACCCGGGCTCCGCAGCCGACGCGGTGCCCTTCCACGGCGCGCACCAGGCGGGCATCACCACCCCGGCCCAGGACCGGCTGCACTTCGTCGCCTTCGACGTGATCACCAAGGACCGGGCCCGGCTGGTCGCCATGCTCCAGGAGTGGTCGGCCGCCGCCGCCCGGATGACCGCGGGGCACGGCGCCGGGGTGTTCGGCGCGGTGGGCGGGGTGCCCGAGGCGCCGCCGGACGACACGGGTGAGGCGCTGGGCCTGCCCCCGTCGCAGCTCACCCTCACCGTCGGCTTCGGGCCGACGCTGTTCCGCGACGCCGAGGGGCGGGACCGGTTCGGCATCGCCGACCGGCGTCCGCCGGCGCTGGCCGACCTGCCGCACTTCGCCGGGGACGCGCTGCGCCCGGAAATCTCCGGCGGGGACATCTGCGTCCAGGCCTGCGCCAACGATCCTCAGGTGGCGGTGCACGCCATCCGCAACCTGGCCCGGATCGGCATGGGCGTGGTGGGCGTCCGCTGGTCGCAGCTCGGCTTCGGGCGTACCTCGTCGACCTCGCGGCAGCAGGCCACCCCACGGAACCTGTTCGGCTTCAAGGACGGCACCGCGAACCTCAAGGCGGAGGACGTCGACCTGCTCCGCGACCAGCTCTGGGCCCAGCCGGGGGACGGGCCGGACTGGATGACCGGCGGGTCGTACCTGGTCACCCGCAAGATCCGGATGCAGATCGAGACCTGGGACCGCAGCTCGCTGGCCGAGCAGGAGCAGATCGTCGGGCGGACCAAGGGCAGCGGGGCGCCGCTGGGCCGCCGGCAGGAGTTCGACGAGCCGGACTTCGCGGCTCCGGGCGAGGACGGCCAGCCGGTGATCTCGGAGACCGCCCACGTCCGGCTGGCCCACCCGAGCCGCAACAACGGCGCGCACCTGCTGCGCCGGGGCTACAACTTCGTCGACGGCTCGGACGGGCTGGGCCGGCTGGACGCGGGGCTCTTCTTCATCGCGTACCAGCGGGACCCGCGACGGCAGTTCGTGCCCGTCCAGACACAGCTGTCCCGGCACGACGCGATGAACGAGTATCTGCGGCATGTCTCCAGCGCCCTGTTCGCCTGCCCGCCCGGCGTGCGGGACGCCGGCGACCATTGGGGGCGGGCCCTGTTCGGCTGAACCGGCCGGGGCGCTGGCGGTCCGGCCCGGGACCAGGGATCATGGGGGGATCCGTCACGGGTCGCGGCGGCGTCGGTGCGGCACCGAAGGGTGCGCCCGGGCCGATCCGGGGCCCGAGCGTGCCGGATACGCCGATTCCACCTAACTGAAACGGGGATGCATCATAAACCCCATGAGAGCTCGGGTACTGGTGGTCGACGACGACCCCGCGCTCGCCGAGATGCTCGGCATCGTGCTGCGCAGCGAGGGCTTCCTGCCGTCGTTCGTCGCCGACGGTGAGCGGGCGCTGGCCGCGTTCCGGGACAGTCGACCCGACATCGTCCTGCTCGATCTGATGCTGCCGGGCATGAGCGGCATCGACGTGGCGCGGGCCATCCGCGCCGAGTCCGGCGTGCCCATCGTCATGCTGACCGCCAAGAGCGACACCGTCGACGTGGTGCTCGGGCTGGAGTCCGGCGCCGACGACTACGTGGTCAAGCCGTTCAAGCCGAAGGAACTCGTCGCCCGGATGCGGGCCCGGCTGCGGCGCGGTGAGGACGTGGCGCCGGAGATGCTGACCATCGGGCCGCCCGGCAACCAGATCACCATCGACGTCCCGGCGCACATGGTCAGCCGCGACGGCGAGGAGGTGAAGCTCACCCCGCTGGAGTTCGACCTGCTGGTCGCGCTCGCCCGCAAGCCGCGGCAGGTGTTCACCCGGGAGGTGCTGCTGGAGCAGGTCTGGGGCTACCGGCACGCCGCCGACACCCGGCTGGTCAACGTGCACGTGCAGCGGCTGCGCGCCAAGATCGAGCCGGATCCGGAGCGACCGGAGATCATCCTCACGGTCCGGGGCGTGGGCTACAAGGCGGGCACGGGCTAATCTGGTCACCCAGTGGCTACTCTCCGCGTACCCCCGAACCCCGCCGCCCGCCGCCGCTCCGCCGCGGTGGAGCTGTGGCGCGCCCTGACCGGCTGGTCGTCCCGGCTGGTCGCGGGGCTGCACCAGACCTGGCGGCGGTCGCTGCAGGTGCGGGTGGTGACCATCACCCTGGTCGCCTCCAGCCTGCTGGTCGGCGGGTTCGCCTACCTGATCGCAGACAAGATCACCAGCATCCTGGTGGAGAACGCCAAGACCGACGTGCTGCTGCGGTTGCAGAGCGGCAGCGACTACTCGGCCAAGCAGTTGAGCCTGTTCAACCAGCCCCAGGAGGCCCAGTTCCAGGACACCATCGACGGCACGGTCAACTACCTGGCCGGCGGTGACCCGCAGCAGACCAGCGGGGTGGTGGTCGCGCTGACCGCCGACAACTACACCACGGTCATCAAGCCACGCAGCTCGCCGGACGTGGACTTCCAGCCGCTGATCAGCCGGGAGCTGCGGGCCTCCGTGGCCGGCGGCAACATCGCGCACCAGATCCGCACCGGCGGGCTCACCGGCGAGGGCCGCACCAAGTACCTCGTGTACGGCTCGCCCGTGCCGACCCAGTTCGGCCAGGTCGAGCTCTACTACCTCGTGCCGCTGACCCGGCAGGAGGCCACCGCGGCGGACGCCCGGGCCACCGTGGTGGCCACCGGGGTGGCTCTGGTGCTCCTGCTCGGGCTGCTGGCCGCGCTGGTGACCCGGCTGGTGGTGACTCCGGTCCGGTTGGCTGCGCGCACCGCCCAGCGGCTCTCCGCCGGCCTCCTCGACCAGCGGATGGCCGTCAACGGCGAGGACGACCTGGCGCTGCTCGCCGCCTCGTTCAACCAGATGGCGACCAACCTGCAGCGGCAGATCCTGCGGCTGGAGGAGATGTCCCGGTTGCAGCGGCGGTTCACCTCCGACGTCTCGCACGAGCTGCGTACCCCGCTGACCACGGTCCGGATGGCCGCCGACCTGATCTTCGCCGAGCGGGACGAGTTCGACCCTGCCGTCGCCCGCAGCGCCGAGCTGCTCCAGGCCGAGCTGGACCGGTTCGAGGAGCTGCTGACCGACCTGCTGGAGATCAGCCGGTTCGACGCCGGGTTCGCGATGCTCGACGCCGAGCCGACCGACCTGGTGCCGGTGGTGCACCGGGTGGCCGACCGGCTGGCCGGGCTGGCCGAGCGGGTCGGGGTGACCGTCGAGCTGGACGTGCCCACCACACCGGTGATCGCCGAGGTGGATCCGCGCCGGGTGGAGCGGGTGCTGCGCAACCTGGTCGGCAACGCGGTGGAGCACGGCGAGTCCAAGCCGGTGGTGATCACCCTCGGCGCGGACGACACCGCCGTCGCGGTCACCGTCCGCGACCACGGGGTCGGGCTGAAGCCCGGCGAGGAGAAGTTGGTCTTCAACCGGTTCTGGCGGGCCGACCCGTCCCGGGCCCGGCAGACCGGCGGTACCGGCCTGGGCCTGTCGATCAGCCTGGAGGACGCCCGGCTGCACGGCGGCTGGCTGGAGGCCTGGGGCGCGCCGGGGCAGGGCGCCCAGTTCCGGCTCACCCTGCCCGCCCGGGCCGGCGACCGGCTGACCACGTCACCGCTGCGCCTGGTGCCCGCCGACGCGCCGCTGCCGTTCGGGGGTCCGCGCGACGGCGGCCGGCTGGCCATCGGGCCGGGCAGCGGCGGGGCGCTGGCGATCGGCCCGGCCACCGGTGCCGACCCCGAGCGGGCGGAGGCCCGGTCGTGAGGCGCCGGCTGGCCGGGCTGCTCTGCGCCGCCCTGCTCGCCACCGCGTCGGCCGGCTGCGGCATCCCGGATTTCACTGAGGTGCAGGTGGACGGGCGCGGCCTGCCCGCCGGTGAGGCCGGCTCGGCCAACGGGGTGCGGGACGAGCCGCCGGGCCGGCCGGCCGCCGGCGGTGACCCGCGCAAGTTCGTGCTGAACTTCCTCGCCGCCCCGGCCGGCGAGCCGGACGGCGCCTATCCGCGGGCCAAGCAGTTCATCGGCCAGGAGAGCCAGGACCGTCTCCAGGCCAAGCAGGGCAGCGAGGTCGCCCTCACCGTGGTCCGGCTGCGCGAGTCCCCGGTGATCACCACGAACAGCGACAGCACCTTCTCGGTGCGGATCGCGGTGCAGCAGATCGGCCTGCTGCGCGCGGACGGCACCCTCGCGCCGCCGGTGGCCACCGAGTCCGAGTACCGCTTCACCCTGCGCTACGCGGACTCGGCCGGCGTGGAGAACAGCAACCCCAGCCTGTACGTGACCGACCCGCCGAACGTGCTGCTGCTCAGCGACACCGCGCTGCGACAGTACTACCAGCCCCGCACGGTCTACTTCTGGAACAGCGACCAGACCCGGCTGGTGCCGGACCAGCGCTACCTGCCGCTCGCGGTGCCCAACGAGCGACGGGTCAACGAGGTGGTCCGGTGGCTGATCGGCGGGCCGTCGGAGTGGCTCTCCCGGGGCGTCACCCGGCTGCCGGACCGCACCGACCTGATCAACAACGCCACCGGCGCTGGCGACCGGTGGGAGGTCAACCTCGCCATGCCGGGCGAGGACGCGGGCAAGCTGAACCGGCTCGCCACCCAGCTCGCCTGGTCGTTGGACTGGCTGGACGGCCCGCTCGATCTGAAGATCCGTAACCAGACCCGGCGCACCATCGACCTGGACCGGGAGCGCACGGTCAACCCGGTGTACCGGTTGTCCGAGAGCGCGCAGCGGTTCTGCGTGTACGACGGGGCGATCCACCCGCTCGCCTTCCCCGGCGAGGCCAGCGGCCCGGTGCCGGTGGTGGCGGAGGAGAACCACCACGTCGTCGCGGCGGCGCTCAACCGGACGGACGACCAGATCCTGGCGGCGCTGGTGGTCACCGGGGCGGACAAGCGACTGCGGCTGCGGGTGGGCACCGGGCGGGACCCGGTCAACGTGTTCAACACCGCGCCCGGCTCGTACGCCTCGATGGGCCGGCCGGTGTGGCTGCGCGCGCTGGACAAGGGGCAACCGCACGGGCTGGTGGTGGCCGACGGCCGGCTCTACACCTTCGACCAGTCGCCCCGGCTGATCCCGGTGCCGCTGAGTGTGCCCGGCCGGGTCGGCGCGGTGGCCGCCGCGCTGGACGGGCACCGGATCGCGGTGATCGTCAACGGCCAGCTCTACGTCACGGCGGTCAACCTCGACGGCGGCGTGGTGACCGCGGGGCCGGCCCGGCGGCTGCCCACCTCGCTGACCGACCTGTCCGCGGTCGACTGGGGCGACGAGAACAAGCTGGTCGCGGCCGGCTCGGTGGGGCGTCCCGCGGTCTACGAGGTCAGCGTCGACGGCGCGGCGCAGACGGTGTTGAAGTCGGACGTCGGCGCCCGGGTCACGCACCTGACCGCGTACCCCACCAACGAGGTGGTGGCGCAGCCGACCAACGCGGTGATGTACGAGGCGAACGGCGTCTCCTGGTCGGACCCGCAGTTCGACACGATCAAGCGGACCCAGGTGCAGGGAGTCGAGTCGGCGCCCCCGGCGGGGCAGCGGGAGTCCAACCCGACCGCCCCGTTCTTCCTCTACTGACGTGCCCGGCGTCGGCGGGCTCTGGTCGGATCTGGCCGACCTGGTGCTGCCCGCCGACTGCGCGGGGTGCGGGCAGCGGCGGCCGGGTGGCCGGCACGGGGTCTGCCCGAGTTGCGTCACCGAGTTGGAGGCGCACCGCCCCCACCCGGTACGCCCCACCCCCGCCCCGCCCGGGCTGCCGCCCTGCTTCGCCCTCGGCCCGTACGCTGGTGCGCTGCGCGGGGCGCTGCTGGCGTACAAGGAGCGGGGCCGGCACGGGCTGGCCCGGCCGTTGGGCGCGCTGCTGGCGGAGGTGGTGGCGGTGGCGGTGGGCGGCGGGCGGCCGGTGCTGCTGGTGCCGGTGCCGGACACCGCGGCGGCGGCCCGGGCCCGGTACGGCGACCATCTGGGCCGGCTGGCCCGGCACGCGGCGGCCCGGCTCGCCGGGGCGGGGTGGCAGGTCCGGGTGGAGCGGGCGGTGCGGGCACTGCCGCGGCCGGACTCGGTGACGCTGGACAGCGCCGGCCGGGCGGAGGCGGCGGCGTCGGCGTTCCGGGCCCGCCCGGCGTGGCGGCCGGTCCCGGCCGGCCGGCGGGGGGCGGCGGAGCCGGTCGTGGTGCTGCTCGACGACATCGTCACCACCGGGGCGACGATTGCCGCGGTCAACGGTGTGCTGACCGCGACCGGACGGTCACCAGCGGTCGCGGCGGTCCTGGCGGCGACCGTGAAACGACACCATTCGTGACCGTGCGTGTTTCCGTTTCACCCGTTGGTGTATGAGCTGTGAAAATTCCTGGACCACAATGACAACCGGGGGTGACGGCTGGTCGAACAGAGGTTAGCGTTTTCGTGTCAGGGGTAGGAGGTCATTCCACCCGCCCCTGGTGGTGAGAGGAGGCGTAGCCGTACCGAACCGGTCGACGCCGAGCGTGGGATCTCCCGAAGGCGTCGTGACCGGGGAAGCCGGAACGAACGACCGTCCGAAAATAGGGAGGTCAGATGGACATCGTGGTCAAGGGCCGAAATGTCGAGGTGCCCGACCATTACCGGGTGCACGTGGCGGAGAAGCTCGCAAAGATCGAGCGCTACGATCACAAACTCATTCGCGTGGATGTGGAGTTGTTCCACGAGCGCAATCCGCGCCAGTCGGACCATTGCCAGCGGGTGGAGATCACCTGCGTTTCCCGGGGCCCGGTGATCCGGGCCGAGGCCTGCACGAGCGACTTCTACAGCGCGCTCGACGCGGCGATCGCCAAGCTCGACACCCGGCTGCGCCGGGCCGCCGACCGCCGGCGGGTGCACCGCGGCCGGCATGCGCCGCTGTCGGTCGCCGCCGCCACCGCCGGCCTGCCGGTGGCCGATCTCGACGGCCCCGGCCTGACGGCGCTCAACGGTCACGCGGCCACCGCGGTCGCGGAGCGGGACGCCGAGCCCGCCGACGAGTACGACGACCAGCCCTGGCACATCGCCCGGGCGAAGGTCCACCCGGCCGAGCCGATGACCGTGGACGACGCGCTGTTCCAGATGGAACTGGTCGGGCACGACTTCTACCTGTTCCACGACAAGGAGTCCGGCCGGCCCAGCGTGGTCTACCGCCGGCACGCCTACGACTACGGGATCATCTCCCTCGACGTCTGACCCCTGACCACCCACGACGCCGGCCGGCACCGGGCTCGGGGCGGGTGACCCCGCCGCGACCCGGCGCCGATCCGGCTCGTCGGCCACGAGATCTTGGGCAGTTGCCGCTCCTGGCGAACGACAACTTGCCAAGATTCGCGGCCGGTCGCGGCGCGGCGTACCCCTACATGCCGGCACCCGGCGGCCGGCGCGACACCGCGCGCCGGCCTCGATCACCTCCGGATCACGCCAGGTCCTCGGCGAGCAGGCCGGCCCGCCAGATGTCCACCCGCTTGCCCCGGTGGGTCAGCGCGCCGCGTAGGGTGCCCTCGACGGTGAAACCGGCCTTCTCCGCGGCGCGCCGGGAGGCGGCGTTGCCGACGTTGGCGCTCCACTCGATCCGGGCCAGGCCGAGGGTGGTGAACCCCCAGGCGGCGAGCGCGACCAGCGCGGCCGGCATCCAGCCGCGGCCCCGGGCGTACGGGGCGGTCATGAAGCCGACGTCGGCCAGCAGCGGGTCGGTGGGTTGCAGCCGCAGGTCGATCGTCCCGGCGAAGCGGTCGTCGGGACCGGCGATGACGAAACAGCCGCTGGTGCCCCGGGCCCAGCTGTCCCGGACGAAGTTCAGGTAGCCGTCGGCGTCGGTGCGCTGGTAGGGGTGCGGCACGGAGGTCCACCGGACGGTGTCGAGATCCTGGCAGGTGGTGACGACGTCGTCGAGGTCCCGTTCCTCCATCGGCCGCAGGCGCAGTTCGGCGCCGGCGGCGGTGGCGAAGAGGGTGGGCTGGGGCCGGCCGAAGACCGCGGCCCGGCGGGCGTCGAGGGTGCCCGGGCCGGCCGGCCCCACCTCGCCGGGGTCGGGCACCTCCCCGGGCAGCAGCGAGCCGACCCAGCCGTCCGGCCGCCCGCCCCCGGTGGAGTGCGCGAGCCGCAGTTCCCCGCCGATCCGGAAGCCCGTGCGGAGTGCCACCAGCCGGGACGCGTGGTTGCCCAACTCGGCCTGCCAGACCAGCCGGCGCAGCTTGAGCGCGTCGAACGCCCACCGGGAGACCGCCCGGGACGCCCGCACGGCCACCCCCCGGCCGCGCGCCCACGGCGCGGTCCAGTAGCCCAGCTCGGCGGAGTCGAGGCCACGGTCGATCGAGACCAGGCCGCAGGAGCCGAGCAGCTCGCCGGTGGCCGCGTCGCAGACCGCGAAGAGCGCCCCGCTGCCCTCGGCCCAGGCCCGACCGCTCAACTCCGTGACGAAGCCGCTGGCGTGTTCCGGCAGGTACGGGCGCGGTACGGTGGTCCAGCGCTGGATGTCCGGGTCCTGGCAGGCGCGGTGCACGTCGGCCGCGTCGGTGGGCCGCCAGGGGCGCAGCAGCAGGCCGTCCTCGGTGATCTCCACAGGCTCCATCGGGGCATGGTGCCCGATCGTTCGCGCTGGGCGTAACCCGATACCGCCCGTCGGGCGCGTCGACTGCCCGTTGTGCCGGATTCGGTGCTTCCGAGCGCCGCCACCAGTGACCATCGCCCCGGCGGAACGCCTACGATGGTTCGAGACTGTCTAGGGGAGCGTTGATCCGTGTCGATTCTGGAAAAGGTCCTCCGCGCGGGCGAGGGCCGTATGGTGCGCCGGCTCAAGGCCATCGCCAACGCCGTCAACTCGATCGAGGACGACTACGTCAACCTCACGGACGAGGAACTGCGGGGCCTGACCGAGCAGTACCGGGAGCGGATCGCCGACGGTGAGTCCCTCGACGACCTGCTGCCGGAGGCCTTCGCGACCGTCCGCGAGGCGGCGGCGCGGGTGCTCGGCCAGCGCCCCTACGACGTCCAGGTGATGGGCGGCGCGGCGCTGCACTTCGGCAACATCGCCGAGATGAAGACCGGTGAGGGCAAGACCCTGACCTCGGTCATGGCGGTCTACCTCAACGCGCTCTCCGGCAAGGGCGTGCACGTGGTCACGGTCAACGACTACCTGGCCCAGCGGGACGCCGCCTGGATGGGCCAGGTGCACGAGTTCCTCGGCCTGACCGTCGGCGTGGTGCTGCCCAACCGGCCGGCCAGCGAGCACCGCGCCGCGTACGAGTGCGACATCACCTACGGCACGAACAACGAGTTCGGCTTCGACTACCTGCGCGACAACATGGCCTGGTCGCGGGACGAGCTGGTCCAGCGCGGCCACAACTTCGCGGTGGTCGACGAGGTCGATTCGATCCTCATCGACGAGGCCCGCACCCCGCTGATCATCTCCGGCCCGGCCGAGCACTCCGCCCGGTGGTACCAGGAGTTCGCCGGCGTGGTGGGCCGGATGCAGGCGGGCACCGACGGCGAGGGCGACTACGAGGTCGACTACGCCAAGCGCACCATCGCGGTCACCGAGCGCGGGGTGGCCAAGGTCGAGGACCGGCTCGGCATCGACAACCTGTACGAGTCGGTGAACACCCCGCTGGTCGGCTACCTCAACAACGCCATCAAGGCCAAGGAGCTGTACAAGCGCGACAAGGACTACATCGTCAGCGACGGCGAGGTCCTGATCGTCGACGAGTTCACCGGCCGCATCCTGCACGGCCGCCGGTACAACGAGGGCATGCACCAGGCGATCGAGGCCAAGGAGGGGGTGGAGATCAAGCAGGAGAACCAGACCCTGGCCACCATCACCCTCCAGAACTACTTCCGCCTCTACGAGAAGCTCTCCGGCATGACCGGTACCGCCCAGACCGAGGCGGGGGAGTTCAACAAGGTCTACAAGGTCGGCGTGGTGACCATCCCGACTCACCGGCCGATGGTCCGCGCGGACCGGGCGGACGTCATCTACAAGACCGAGAAGGCCAAGTTCAACGCGGTCATCGAGGACATCGCCGAGCGGCACGTGGCCGGCCAGCCGGTGCTGGTGGGCACGGTGTCGGTGGAGAACTCCGAGATCCTCTCCCAGCTGCTGCGCCGCCGCGGCATCCCGCACTCGGTGTTGAACGCGAAGTTCCACGCCAAGGAAGCGGAGATCGTCGCCCAGGCCGGCCGCAAGGGCGCCGTCACGGTCGCCACCAACATGGCCGGCCGGGGTACGGACATCCTGCTCGGCGGCAACCCCGAGTACCTCGCCGCCAACGAGCTGCGCCAGCGCGGCCTCGACCCGGCGGAGAACGAGGACGAGTACGCCAAGGCGATGGAGGAGGTCCTGCCCACCTGGAAGCAGGCCTGTGAGACGGAGGCGGAGGAGGTCGCCGCCGCCGGTGGCCTCTACGTGCTGGGCACCGAGCGGCACGAGTCCCGCCGGATCGACAACCAGCTGCGCGGTCGCGCCGGCCGGCAGGGCGACCCGGGCGAGTCCCGGTTCTACCTGTCGCTGCAGGACGAGCTGATGAAGCGGTTCCGGGCCGGTGCGGTCGAGGCGGTGATGGAGCGCTTCAACATCCCGGAGGACGTGCCCATCGAGTCGAAGATGGTCACCCGGCAGATCAAGAGCGCCCAGGCCCAGATCGAGGGCCAGAACGCCGAGATCCGCAAGAACGTGCTGAAGTACGACGAGGTGCTCAACAAGCAGCGCCAGGTCATCTACGCCGAGCGGCTGCGGGTGCTCAACGGCGAGGACCTCTCCGACCAGGTCCGCAACATGATCGACGACGTGGTCGGCGCGTACGTGGTGGGCGCCACCAGCGCCGGCTACGCCGAGGACTGGGACCTCGACCAGCTCTGGGCCAGCCTGAAGCAGCTCTACCCGGTGGGCGTCACCGTCGACGAGCTGGAGGAGGAGGTCGGCTCCCGGGCCGGCATGGACCAGGACTTCCTGCTCGCCCGCCTCAAGGAGGACGCGAACGCCGCGTACGACCGGCGCGAGGAGACCCTCGGCGAGGAGGCGACCCGCCAGCTCGAGCGGATGGTGCTGCTCCAGGTCATCGACCGCAAGTGGCGCGAGCACCTCTACGAGATGGATTACCTCCAGGAGGGCATCAGCCTGCGGGCGTACGCCCAGCGCGACCCGGTCATCGAGTACCAGCGCGAGGGCTTCGACATGTTCGCCACCATGATGGACGGCATCAAGGAGGAGACGGTCGGCTTCCTCTACAACCTGGAGGTGCAGGTCCAGGAGCCGGAGCCGGAGGCCGAGGAGGTGCAGCTGCTGGAGAAGCCGGTGGAGATCCGGGCCAAGGGTCTCAACCGGGCGCCGCAGCAGCAGGGCCTGCAGTATTCCGCTCCCGCCGTCGACGGCGAGGCCGGTCGGGGTGCCCCGGTGATCGAGCGTTCCGAGGAGCAGGCGCCGGCGCTGGGCATCGGCGTTTCCGAGGAGCGGCCGGCCGCCCGGGCCAACGGGCCGCGCCGCGCGGCCGGTGCCAGCGGCCAGGCGATGGCCGCGGCCGGCGCGTCCCGGCGGACGAGCGCCCCGGGCCAGGCGGAGGCGAGCAACGGGCCGTCCCGCAACGCGCCCTGCCCGTGCGGTTCGGGCCGCAAGTACAAGCGCTGCCACGGCGCCGCCGGCGGCGGCAACTGACCCAGTCCGCCCGGACGGGCCCCGGCCTTCGGCCGGGGCCCGTCCGCGTTCCCGGGCCCCGGGTCTCGGCGGCGAGGTCGGGGGTCGGGGCTCGTCCGCGTTTCCGGGCTCGGGGTCTCGGTGGCGCGGGCCGGCGGGCGGTCAGAGCACCTGCATGGTGGTGCAGAGCCAGTTGCCGCGCCGCTGCTCCAGGCGCAGGGCCATCGCCCAGCTGCGCCCGGCGGCGTTGCCCAGCACGACGGCCACCTCGACGGCGGCGGGTCGGGGCTCGCACACCCGCAGCCGGCGCAGGCGCACGGCGGGGCGGGTCGAGCGGCGGCGGACCGGCCCGGAGCGGGCGGCGGCCCGGGCGAGCTGCTCGACCACGTCGGCGGAGCGGCCGGGCTCGCTCAGCGGGCGGATCTGGCCGATCGGCCGGTAGCCGTTGAGGATCTCGAGGCAGGTGGCGACGAACCGGTGAGCGGCCCGGGCGGCCTCCGGGGTGGCCGACGCCCGGGCGGTCGGCGGGATCGGAGCTGACCCCTGCCGTCCCGGCCCGGCGGGCGCCGGCCGGGGCCCACGCTGCCGCCCGGCGGGACGGGCCGGCTCGGGACGGGCCCGCTCGAACAGGTCGAGGGCCAGTTGCAGGCCGGCCGGCGGGAGCCAGGGGCCGGCCTCCTCGTCGGTGAACGGCGGGTCGATCGGTGGGGCCGGGCGCAGCCGGACCGGCGGACGCGGCGACACGGGACGGCGGGAGTCGGCCATCGTCAGCCTCGATCCTTACGTTTGCTTACGTTTGCCTTCGACAGCCTCGATTCTCCGGCATGAGAACGCCTCTGGTCAATGCCGGCGGCAGCCGTGGGGTCACTCCCCGTCGCGGTCGCTCAGCGGGTTGTCCCGGACCCACCCGGCGGTTTCCGCGTACTTCTGCTGGATGTACTCCTCCAGGCGGGCCCGCTCGACCCGCCACTGGCCCCGCCCACCGATCTTGATGGCGGGCAGCTCCCCGCTCCGCACCATGTGGTACACCTGCGAGTCCGACACGTTCAGCTCGGCGGCCACGTCGGAGAGCAGGAGGAACCTCGGTTCCATGGTGAACTCCCGGGGTTGACGTCGTTTGCCTCAGTTTGCCATCGGTGGCTTCGGCGGCCCAACGCCCGGCGCGCCGGCACGCCGGGCCGCTGTCGGGGGACACGCCGGCGTGGAACTTCCGCCTGGCCGGTGCGCGGTGTATGACGGTCACGGCGTACGGCATGATCTGCGCCCGGGACCGGCGGCCGCCGGTCCGGGTTCGAGCAGGGGAGACGACCGGTGACCGACGAGCTTGTCCGGGTGTACGTGCCGGCGACCGTCCCGATGCTCGGGCGGCTGCGCGAGGAGGGCCTGATCGGGTCCGGGGCGCACGCGGTCACCCCCGGCCTGCGCGAGTGGTACGCCGAGGGCGACGAGGAGGAGTTGGAGTACGTCGCCTTCACCCGGGCGGCCCAGGACGCGTTGCTGTTGCTGCGTGACGACCCGTCGGCGCCCAGCCGCCGGGTGGTGGTCTCGGCCGACCTGCCGGCCGCGTCGGTCGGTCGGGCCGACGGCGAACTCGGCTCCAGCGCGGTGCTGCTGCGAGGGCCGGTGCCGGTGGGTGCGGTGGCCGCTTTGCACGTGGACGGCGCGGAGGCGGTCGAGGATGTGGCCGCTGCCGCGGCGGTGGCCCGGGAGGCGCTGGCCGGGGACCCGGACGCCCAGTTCACCGTCGACGGCGCCGAGGACCACGAGCTGGAGTGGTACGACGTGACCGAGTTGGAGCTGCTGCTGCGCGCGGCTTCCTGACCGCCGACCCCGGCCGGCGGAATCGGTGGCGACCGCCGGTCAGCGGTCGGCCGGTTCCTCGTCCTCCTGCTGGGTCGGGCCGAGCGTGCGGCCGAAGGCGATCAGCGCGGTCAGCGCGCCGACGAAGAGCACCCAGATGGCGTTGTCCATTCGGGACGCGCCCATCGAGGTCTGCGCCACGGCGTCCGCGTCGCTCAGCGCGGCGGCCAGGTCCAGCAGCCGGCGACCGCCCACCCGGATGATCAGCTCGGCGAGCAGCAGGAGCAGGCCCGGCCCCGCCCCGGCGAGCAGGTACGCCGGCCAGCGTAGCGCCGGTGCGGCGGGGTCCCGGCGTGCCGCCCGGCGGCGCGCCCAGCTCAGGTAGCCGAAGGCGATCAGTCCGGCCAGCAGGCCGGCGAGCAGGGACTCGGTGCGGGACACCCACCGGGCGGCGGCCACCATGCCGGCCTGGGTGCCGTCGGCGCCGAACAGGTCGAACAGCGGGTCGCGGGCCCGGCTGAAGGCCACCACGAATACCAGCGTGCCGAGGGTGGCGGCGACGACCGCGCCGACCGGGGCGGCGGTGCGGGCGCCCGCGAGGGCGCCCCCGATGATCGCGGCGGCGGCGCTGGTGCCGGCGATGGTGTTGGTGGTCGCGTTGTCCGGGTACGTCAGGTTGATCGCCACGGCGGTGACCAGCCCGACCAGCAGGCCGGTGCCGATCGCCACCAGGAAGCGCAGGGTGGCCCGGTCGGCGCCGCGGCGGGCGACCAGGTCGGTGGTGGCCAGCGCGACGGCCGTGCCGGCCACCAGCGCGGCGGAGATCACCCCGGGCAGCGCGAAGGCCGAGAGGCTGAGCGCGGTGACGCCGGCGGCGGCCGACTCGATCGCCTGTCGGGTAGACCAGAGCATGGCCGCCAGCCAGCCGGCGGCCACCAGGGCCAGCACCGGCGCGCCGGGGGCCCAGACGGTTCCGCCGGTGGTCGGCTCGATGTCGCCGGGGGCGTCCTCGGCCGGCTCGGGCCCGGCCTTCGCGGCCGGCCCGGCTGTGGTGTCGCCGGCCGGCCGGGTCAGGGCGCCGTCGGCCGGTCCGGTCACGGTGTCGCCGGCCGGCGGGCCGCCGGCGACGCCCGGGTCGGCGTCGGCGGGCCGGTCCGGTTGCGCGGCCGTCGAGCTGCCGGGCTGGTTGCTCATCGTCTCCCCTTCGACACCGGACCCGCGGGAGGCGGGCACATCACCGGCAAACCAGCCTACGCGCCCGGCGAATCGGCCCCGCCGCCGTGCGCGCACCCTCCGTTCCTTCGGTTGTCGGGCCTGCCCGGAAAAGGATCGCTGCCGATGACCTGTCCGGACCTCACGATCGACGGAGCGGCCGGGTGGCGGGCGCGCGACCGGTGGCCTCGTCGGCGTGGGACAATCGGCCGAGGTCCCGCCGCCGCGACCGGTCCGCCGCGTGGCGCCCGGCAGCCGGCCGCCCGGTCGCTGCCCGCGGGTCCGATTTCGCCACCGCCGTCGAGATCGCACAGGAGCCTGTGATGGACGCCGTGTTCTCCGTACCCGAGCCGCGCAACGAGCCGGTCCACAACTACGAGCCCGGCAGCGCCGACCGGGAGCGGCTCCAGCGGCGGCTGACCGAGCTGGCCGCCGAGCGGATCGACCTGCCGATGACCATCGCCGGCGAGCAGCGGATGGCCGGTGGTGCGCCCATCGACGTGGTGCAGCCGCACAAGCACGCCCACGTGCTCGGCGTCACCGGGCACGCCACCCACGACGACGCGCGCGCCGCCGTCAAGGCCGCCAAGGACGCCGCGCCGATGTGGCGGGCGCTGCCGTTCGAGGAGCGGGCCGCGATCTTCCTGCGCGCCGCCGACCTGCTCGCCGGCCCGTGGCGGGACACCCTGAACGCGGCCACCATGCTCGGCCAGTCGAAGACCGCCGTGCAGGCCGAGATCGACGCCGCCTGCGAGTTCATCGACTTCCTCCGGTTCAACGTGTACTTCGCCCGCAACCTCCTCGCCGAGCAGCCGCTCTCCTCGCCGGGCGTGTGGAACCGCTTCGACCACCGCCCGCTGGAGGGCTTCGTCTACGCGGTCACCCCGTTCAACTTCACCGCGATCGCCGGCAACCTGCCCTCGGCGCCGGCGCTGCTGGGCAACACCGTGGTCTGGAAGCCGGGTCCGACCCAGCAGTTCGCCGCCCACTTCACCATGCGGCTGTTCGAGGCAGCCGGCCTGCCGCCCGGCGTGATCAACATGGTCACCGGGCGCGGCGAGGAGGTCTCGGACGTCGTGCTCGCCGACCCGGACCTGGCCGGCATCCACTTCACCGGCTCGACCAAGGTCTTCCAGCAGCTGTGGCGGACCGTCGGGGAGAACATCGCCAGCTACCGGGGCTACCCCCGGCTGGTCGGCGAGACCGGCGGCAAGGACTTCGTGGTCGCGCACGTCAGCGCCGATGTGGACGCGCTGCACACCGCGCTGATCCGGGGCGCCTACGAGTACCAGGGGCAGAAGTGCTCGGCCGCGTCCCGGGCGTACGTCCCCCGGTCGATCTGGGAGGGTGGGCTGCGCGACCGGCTGGCCGCCACCGCCGACTCGCTGACCTACGGCGACGTGACCGACTTCAGCAACTTCGGCGGGGCGGTCATCGACGACAAGGCGTTCGGCCGGCACAGCGCCGCGCTGGAGCTGATCTCCGGCGACGACAGCTGCAAGATCCTGGCTGGCGGCACCGCGGACGACTCGGTCGGATACTTCGTCCGGCCGACGCTCTTCGAGTGCTCGGACGCCGCGCACGAGACCTTCACCACCGAGTACTTCGGCCCGATCCTGGGCGTGCACGTCTACGACGACGCGCGCTTCGACGAGGTGGTCCGCCAGGCCGAGTCGATCGCCCCGTACGCGCTGACCGGGTCGATCTTCGCGACCGACCGCCGGGTGGTCGACCAGGTGGCGGAGAAGATGCGGTACGCGGCCGGCAACTTCTACATCAACGACAAGCCGACCGGCGCGGTGGTCGGCCAGCAGCCCTTCGGCGGGGCCCGGGCCAGCGGCACCAACGACAAGGCCGGCTCCTGGCACAACCTGGTCCGCTGGACGTCGCCGCGGACGATCAAGGAGACCTTCGTCCCGCCGACCGACCACACCTACCCCCACATGGGCTGAGGTGTAAGGAGGGGCCCCTTGTCAACAGACGTCTGTTGACAAGGCGCCCCTGCTAACCGCGCCCGGGCGCCCGGTGGCGGGCGGCGGGCGCGGTGCACTGTCGTCGGCCGACAGTGCACATTGGAAATCCCGATGGGTGGCGAAAACGGCAAATCCTGGACGTCGGGTCGGCAAAGTGGCAGCTTAGAGGGCATGGCGGAATCCGGAGTCAACCCGACGGCGGCGGCCCTGCTCGGCCTGCTGCACGACGGACCGATGACAGGCGGCCAGCTGATGGCCGCCGCTGAGCGCCGGCTGGCGCCGTACTGGTCGATGACGCGCAGTCAGGTCTACCGGGAGCTTCCGGTGCTGGCCGAGCGGGGTTTCGTGCGGCTGGGCAAGCCGGGTCCCCGGATGAGTCAGCCGTATGCGATCACCGCGGCCGGAAAACGGACGTTCTCCCGCTGGCTGGCCGAGAACCCGGGGCGGGACACCATCCGCAACCCGGTGGCCCTGCGCATCGCCTTCGGCGGCCTGCACTCGGCCAGCCAGCTCAAGAACCTGTACGCGACGGCGAACGAGTACCACACCGAGGCCCTCGCGGCCGTCCGCGAGCAGGTGAAGAACGCCAAGAAGGAGGGCGACGGGTACGACGCCAGCGCGCTGGAGTTCGCGGTCGCCTATCACAAGGCGGCGCTGTCCTGGCTCAAGAGTGCACCCGTCGGCTGACCGCCTGCGGCGGGTCGGGCGGCTGAGGTGAACAAGCCGCCGGTGGCACAGTACGCTTGTCTGTCGTGACAGCTGCCGATTACGCCGAACAGCTCAAGGAACTCGACGCCACCCTGCGCAACATCGAGGCGGTGCTCGACCTCGACAAGCTGCGCGAGGAGAAGGCCCGGCTGGAGGAGCAGGCGTCCGCGCCGGATCTCTGGGACGACCAGGCCCGGGCGCAGGCGGTGACCTCGCAGCTGTCGTACGTCAACGGCGAGATCGACAAGCTGGGCAGCCTGCGCTCCCGGCTCGACGACGCGCAGGTCCTGCTGGAACTCGCTGAGGCCGAGTCCGACCCGGGGGTGCTGACCGAGGTCGAGACGGAGATCGCCGGGCTGGGTAAGGCCATCGAGGAGATGGAGGTCCGCACCCTGCTGTCGGGCGAGTACGACTCCCGGGAGGCGCTGGTCGCCATCCGGGCCGGCGCCGGTGGCGTGGACGCGGCGGACTTCGCCGAGATGCTGCTGCGGATGTACCTGCGCTGGGCGGAGCGGCACGGCTACCCGACCGAGGTCTACGAGACCTCGTACGCCGAGGAGGCGGGCCTGAAGTCGGCCACCTTCACGGTGAAGGTGCCCTACGCGTACGGCACGCTCAGCGTCGAGTCCGGCACCCACCGGCTGGTGCGGATCAGCCCGTTCGACAACCAGGGTCGCCGGCAGACCAGCTTCGCCGGCGTCGAGGTGCTGCCGGTGGTGGAGCAGACCGACCACATCGACATCCCCGAGAACGAGATGCGGGTCGACGTCTACCGGTCCTCGGGCCCGGGTGGGCAGAGCGTCAACACCACCGACTCCGCGGTGCGGCTCACCCACATCCCGACCGGCATCGTGGTGACCTGCCAGAACGAGAAGTCCCAGCTGCAGAACAAGGCCTCCGCGCTGCGGGTGCTCCAGGCCCGGCTGCTGGAGCGCAAGCGGCAGGAGGAGCAGGCCAAGCTCCAGGGCCTGAAGACCGACGCCGCCGGCTCGTGGGGCGACCAGATGCGGTCGTACGTCCTGCACCCGTATCAGATGGTGAAGGATCTCCGAACCGAGCAGGAGACCGGCAATCCGGCCTCCGTCTTCGACGGGGAGTTGGACCCCTTCATCGAGGCCGGGATCCGGTGGCGTAAGCAGCAACAGTTGGCCGGCGACGCTGCGTGATCACGCGTGGGCGGAGCGCGTCGTCGATCTTTCGTTGACCGGGTGAATCGATGACGCGCCTCGCATCGCCGGGGCGGGGCGCTTGGCTCCGTCGTTACACGGCGTAGACTCACCACCCGTGATTCAGCTTGAGCAAGTGACGAAGACGTACCCGAAGGCGTCCCGGCCTTCGCTCGACAACGTGTCCGTCGCGATCGAGAAGGGTGAGTTCGTCTTCTTCATCGGACCATCCGGCTCCGGCAAGTCGACGATCATCAAGATGCTGCTGCACGAGGTCGCCCCCAACAAGGGTCGGGTCGTCGTGAACGGCAAGGACGTCACCTCGATGCGCTCCTGGAAGCGACCCGCCTTCCGGCGCTCGATCGGCTGCGTCTTCCAGGACTTCCGGCTGCTGCCGAACCGCACCGCGTACGAGAATGTGGCCTTCGCCCTCGAGGTGATCGGCAAGACCAAGGCGGTGGCCCGCCGGGTCGTGCCGGAGGTTCTCGAGCTGGTGGGTCTGGGCGGCAAGGAGCACCGCTACCCGCACGAGCTCTCCGGTGGTGAGCAGCAGCGGGTCGCCGTGGCGCGGGCGTTCGTGAACCGGCCGCTGATCCTGCTGGCCGACGAGCCGACCGGAAACCTGGACCCGGACACCTCGATCGAGATCATGCGCCTGCTCGACCGGATCAACCGCACCGGCACGACCGTCGTGATGGTCACGCACGACTCCAACATCGTGAACCAGATGCGCCGTCGCGTCGTGGAGATCGAGAGCGGCCGCATCGTGCGCGACCAGGCCCGCGGCGTCTACGGCTGAGCCGAACGCTTCGCCGAGCCGTAGATCCCTGACGACGAACACCTCACGCCGGAGAGCCGGAGGAATTTCCCGATGCGGATGAAGTATGTCCTGACCGAGGTGATGGTCGGGCTGTGGCGCAACGTCACCATGACCATCGCGATGATCATCACGATGACGGTGTCGCTGTTCCTGCTCGGCTTCAGCGGCCTTCTGTACCAGAAGGTCGGCGACATGAAGGACCTCTACTACGAGAACGTCGAGGTCTCGATCTTCCTGGACACCGAGGTCAGCGCGGAGGAACGCACCGAGCTGGAGGCGAAGCTCAAGAACGACCCGCTGGTCAAGGAGAGCACGTACGTCGACAAGAAGGAGGCGTACGAGCGCTTCCAGGAGATGTACAAGGACGCTCCGGACCTGGTGAACGCCGTCAAGGCGGACCAGCTGCCGGAGTCCTTCCGGCTGAAGCTGGTCAACCCCGAGCAGTACAAGAACATCTACGACCAGTACAAGGACACCGGTGGCGTCGAAGAAATCGTCGACCAGAGCAAGCTGCTGGACAAGGTGTTCAACGTGCTCACCGGGATCCAGAACTTCACCCTGTTCATCTCGGTCGTGATGGCCGCCGCCGCCCTGTTGCTGGTCGCCAACACCATCCAGGTGGCCGCGTACAGCAAGCGGCGGGAGGTCGCGGTCATGAAACTGGTCGGCGCCTCGAACTGGTTCATCCAGGCGCCGTTCGTGCTGGAGGCGGTGGTCGCCGGCCTGATGGGCGCGGTCCTGGCACTCGGCTGGTTGGTGGTCGGCAAGTACCTGCTCGGGAGCGGGTCGATGGCCTCCCTGGAGGGCCTGATCACGCCGATCTCCTGGTCCGAGATCTTCCTGATGTTCCCGATCATCGCCGGCATCGGCAGCCTGGTCACCGCGATCACCGCCTGGGTGACCCTCCGCTTCTACCTGCGGGTCTAGTGCTACCGGCGGTCTAGTTACCGCGTCAGCTCTCCGGAGGGCCCCTTCGCGCCAGGAATAAACGGCGCGGAGGGGCCCTTGTCCCTCGGGTAGCATGATCTCCGCTCCGCGGCCGGTGGCCGGGGGCCGAACGGGAGGGAGGTGGCGCCGATGCCACGGGAAAAGGGCCGCAAGGTGGTCGCCTCCAACAAGAAGGCCCGCCACGACTACGCCATCCTCGACACGTATGAGGCGGGTATGGCGCTGACCGGCACCGAGGTCAAGTCGCTGCGGGCCGGGCGGGCCTCGCTGGTGGACGCGTTCGCCCAGGAGCGCAACGGCGAGCTCTACCTGCACGCCATGCACATCCCGGAGTACACCCAGGGCACCTGGACCAACCACGAGCCCCGGCGTACCCGCAAGCTGCTGCTCAAGCGCCTGGAGATCGACCGGCTGATCGGCAAGACCCGCGAGGGCGGCCTGACGATGGTTCCGCTGCAGGTCTACTTCTCCGACGGCTGGGCCAAGGTCGAGATCGCCCTGGCCAAGGGCAAGAAGTCGTACGACAAGCGGCAGGACCTCGCCAAGCGGGACGCGGACCGGGAGATCCAGCGGGCGGCCGGCCGGCGCGGTAAGGGGATGAACGAGTGATTCATCCCGTTTCGTCCGGTCGGCAGGATCCGGCGGGGCTCGGGATGAATCCGGTTGCGGCAGGCGTTAGGCTTGTCAGTGCCGCCAGCACGGCGGCCTGTCGAGGGGGTGACTGGTTTCGACTTCGTACGTTGCGGCAGGGGAAGCGAGCCGAGGAAGCCGACGTCGTCTCGTGAATCGGTCGTCGGAAACCAATAAGCGCCAAGAACAATCGCGCTGACTTCGCTCTCGCCGCCTGAGGCGAGTAGTGAGTCTGTCGGCCTGGGAGCGCCTTCGACCCAGTTAGCCGGCATCAGCTAGGAGGCTGGCCAATCGGACCCGGTCGCGGGGTCCGTGCGGCGAGATCAATCAGCGACTGGGCCCGTCACACCGACTCGCTCGCGTGATCGGAGGGGCCGAGTAGAGGCACAGCGAGCTGCGCTCGGAGAAGCCCTGACAAGGCGGCGAAGGACCCGGGTTCGATTCCCGGCACCTCCACCACCTGGCCTGTGCGCCCCGGTCCATCAGCGGACCGGGGCGCACAGCCGTCTCTGCGGCCGGTCGCGCCGGCCCCCGCCGTGGCCAGCCGGTCACGCCGTCCGTGGTCACGGGGGTACGCCCGCCGGACGGCGGCTGGACCGGACGGCCTACCCTGCGGATCGTGACGTACCAGAGGTTGCGCCTGTCGGTCGGCGCCGCGCCCGGGCAACGCGCCTTCACCGCCGTGGTGGGCATCCTGTTCACCGCCTTCGGCGCTGCCTTCGTGCTGCTGCCCCTCACCGCGGACGCCCTGCTGCGCCGGATCACCGGCTTCGGCGACCCGCTGCCGTCGTACGAGGATGCCCGTGACCTGCCGCCCGGGATGCTTCCGCCCGACCTGGCCGGATCGCCGGCCGACGACGGGCTGGGCGGGATGCGGCTGATCGGGCTCTGCGGGTTGCCGTTCGTGCTGCTCGGGATCTGGTTCGTGCTGCGGGTGCTGCGCACCGCGGCGTGGCTGGACGGGACCCGGGCCGAGGTGCGCGGCGCCTTCCTCACCCGGACGGTGGACCTGGCCACCGCCGAGATCGGTGCGGGGGCCGCGGCGTACCGGACCGGCGACGAGACGGTGCTCCGGGTGCCCACCGTGGTCGCCCGGGACCCGAGCAGCGGCCGGCAGGTCACCATCCCGTTGCGCGGCATGGGCCTGGCCACCCTGCCGCCGCACGAGCTGCGCGCCCTCGCCGACGCGATGACCACCGGCCGCCCCACCGGTGGCCGCGACGGGGACGTGCACGCCCTCGCCGGGCAGTTGCGCGAGATGGCCGCCCGGCCGCTGGGCTGACCCGGCCGCCCCGGGCGGAGTGCGGCGTGACCAGCGGGGCCACTGGTACGGATGGGTCGAATGAGGCGGCCACCGCCCCTGGACAGGGCGAACGAACGGGGGCCACCATCGCTGTACGCGGTAGTAGCACAGCGCGGGAGGTGCCCATGGTCACCGGTGGAATCCAGCAGCCGTACGCCGTCCGCCCGCCCGCGGGGCACCCGCCCCGGTCCTCCCTCGGCGCCGACGTGCGCGCGCTGGCGGGGGTGCTCGCCGTGCCGCTGCGGGAGGCCCGTTGGCGGGAGCGGCTGATCCTGCGGCTGGCCCCGGTCCGCGCGGGCTTCGCCGACCACGTCCGGGTCACCGAGGGGCCCGCCGGCCGGTACGCCGAGCTGCTCGGTCAGGCGCCGCGGCTGGACCGGGGCGTCCGGCTGCTGACCCGGGAACACGCGGCCATCGCCGCCGGCCTGGCCGGCCTCCAGCGCGCCGCGGAGCTGCCCGGAGTGCCGGCGGAGGAACTGCGCGGCCGGGCCGGGCAGCTGCTGCGGGCGATGTCCCGGCACCGGCAGCGCGGAGCGGACCTGATCTGGCAGGCGTACCAGACGGACCTGGGTGGCGAGACCTGAGCGGGCGGCGGAACCGGCGGGGGACGGCCGGCGTCGAAGTGGTATGCGTCGTGTGATCGCCCTGCTGGGCCTGCCTGTCCTGGTCGTCGCGGCCGGCTGCGCGCCGGTCGGCTCCGGCCTGGCGGCTGACCCGATGGACCATCGCTGGGAGGCGTTTCACCAGCGGTCGGCCGACATCGCCGACGCGTGGCGGGCCGATCCCGGGCGGGCCATCGGCTTCGTGCCGTTGCAGGGCCCGACCGTGCTGACCGGTGACCCGAAGTTCGATCCCGACACCGAGGCGGCGTTCGAGGCCGGCTGGTACCGGGACCAGATCGAGCTGCCGGCTGCGGTGCCGGGCCGGGGCACCGTACGGTTCCCGGACGCGACGATGACCGTGCCGCTGATCAGCGCCGCCGAGGCGTACCGGCAGCTGGATCTGGGTGATCCGCCGCCGTGTGCGGGGCGGCCCAAGGTGGCGGGGCCGACGATCGAGCCCGGCCCGGACAGCGCGGTGCACAGCGAGCCGTCCACCGCCTGCGTGCCGCTCACCGTCACCGAGGCGCGGCTCGGCACCGTGCAGCTGCGCACCACCCGGGGCACGGCCGAGGTGCCGGCCTGGCTGTTCACCGTGGCGGAGCTGGCGGTGCCGGTGGCCCGGGTCGCCGTCGCGCCGGCCGCCGTCACCGAGCCGTCCGACGCCGCCCGGCCGGACCGGCCCGCCCCGGCGGAGGTGGCCGGCGCGCAGCGCCTGGAGCGGGTGGACGGGGCCCGGCTGCGGTACACGGTCGGGGTGGGCAGCTGCGACACCGGGATCACCCCACTGGTGACCGAGTGGGACGACCTCGTCGTGGTGGGCGCCGGGGTGGTCCGCAGCACCGGAGTCTGCGACATGATGTTGAAGCTGGAGCCGGTGGAGATCGCCCTACGGGCGCCGCTGGGCGACCGGCCCGTGCTGGACGTGGTGACCGGCACCCCGCTGCCCTTCGCCGAGGCTGCCCGTTGGCGCTGACCGCGGGCGGGCTCAGAGGATGCGGGGCACGTCGGTGCTGATCGGCACCGGCAGCACGGTCGGCCGGTCGGCGGCGAGCGCCGCGTCGAGGGCCTCGCCGAGCTGGTCCAGGTGGTCGATGACGGTGGCCGCGCAGCCGTAGCCGCGGGCGATGGCGGCCACGTCCAGGCCGGGCAGGTCCAGGGCGGGCACGCCGGGGGTGTGCTTGAGGTCGGCGAACGCCTTGAGGATGGCGTACTGCTGGTTCACCGGCACCACGACGGGCAGTGGCAGCCCCAGCCGCGCGGCCGTCCAGAGCGCCTGCACCGAGTAGTGCAGCGAGCCGTCCCCGATCACCGCGACCACCGGGCGCCGCCGCCCGGTGTCCCGCTCGGCCAGCGCCACGCCGACCGCCGCGGGCAGCCCGAATCCCAGCCCGCCGCTGGCCATGGTGAAGTACGACGCCGGCCGACTGACCCGCAGCCGGCGGCGCAGGGCGGACAGGTTCGACGGGGACTCCTGCACCAGCACCCCGTCGGCCGGCCAGTGCGCGGCCAGCGCGGCGAACAGCGCGTCCGGGCCGGGCGGCTCGGCGACCTCGGGCGGGTCCGGGTCGGGGCGGGGCGCGGGCGGCGGCCGGTCGGCGGGCGGCACCAGCTCCCGCAGCGCGTCCAGCGCGAGCCCGGCGTCGCCGAGCAGGCTGTCGCCCACCGGGGCCCGCGCCGACTCGTCCGGGTCGTCGGTGACGTGCAGCAGCCGGGCGCCGGCGGGCAGGTAGTCGCCCGGCACGTGCGGGTAGTAGCGGAACACCGGCGCGCCGACCACCAGCACCGTGTCGTGGCCGCGCAGCGCGTCGGCGAGCGGCCCGATCGCGTACGGCAGGACGCCGCGGAAACTCGGGTGGTCCTCGGGGAAGACGGCCCGCTCCGGCGCCGGGGCGGCCCAGACCGGGACGGCCAGCCGTTCGGCCAGGCCGACCGCCGCGGGCCAGGCCTGCGCCCGGTCCACCGACGCGCCGAGCACCAGCACGGGCGCCCGGCTGGCGGCGAGCACGGCGGCGAAGTCCCGCAGTCGCGCCGGGTCGGGGGCGAACCGGGTGGCCACCGTGCGGACCTGCGGAGGCGGGCCGGCGGGCTGGTCCCAGTCGTCCATCGGCAGGGAGAGGAAGACCGGACCGGCCGGCGGCTGCATCGCCGTGGCGTACGCCCGCATCAGCGCCGCCGGGATGTCCTGCGCCCGGACCGGCTCGTAGCTCCACTTCACGTACGGCTGGGCCAGCTCGGCCGCCCGGCGGTTGGCCAGCCGGGGTTCGATCAGCAGCATCTCGCGGTTCTGTTGGCCGGCGGTGACGATCAGGGGCGTCTTGTTGTGCCAGGCGGTGACGAGGTTGCCCATGCCGTTGCCGGTGCCCGGGGCGGTGTGCAGGTTCACGTGCGCGGCTCGGCCGGTGGCCTGGGCGTACCCGTCGGCCATGCCGACGGCCGTCGCCTCCTGCAGGGCGTGCACGTACTGGAAGTCCGCCGGGAAGTCCCGGAGGAAGGGCTCCTCGGTGGAACCGGGGTTGCCGAAGACCGTGGTGAGGCCCAGGTCGCGCAGCAGGTCGTACGTCGTGTCGCGGACCGTTGCCATCGCCGACTGCCCCCGTCTGCCGCACCGGTGTCGGAGACGGCTCGACGAATTAGTTCCCCGACCCGATCGAATCTAACGGGACGGTGCGGGCTTTTCGGGAGCTTCCCGGCTCTCGCCGGAAGTCGCCGGCCACGCTCCGCCGGTCAGGGCAGCGGGAAGGGCAGTTGGATCCCGTCCAGGGCCGCGCCGCACGGGCAGTCCCGCTCGGCCGGCAGCGCGGCCACCGCGTCCAGCAGCACCGCACGCAGCGTGTTGGTGTTCTCCGCGAAGACCCGGAACACCTCCTGCTGGGTGACCGACCCGGCTCGGTCCACCCCCGCGTCCAGGTCGGTGACCAGGGCGATCGAGGTGTAGCAGAGGGCCAGTTCGCGGGCCAGCACCGCCTCCGGATGGCCGGTCATGTTCACTACCGACCCGCCGATCGCGGTGAACCAGCGGGACTCGGCGCGGGTGGAGAAGCGGGGCCCCTCGACCACCACCACCGTGCCGCCGTCGACCGCCGCCACGCGGTGCCCCGCGGCGGCGTCGAGCAGCGTACGGCGCCCGGTCGGGCAGTACGGGTCGGCGAAGGAGACGTGCACCGCGCCCCGGTCGTAGTAGGTCTGAGCCCGCCCGCTGGTCCGGTCGATCAGCTGGTCGGGCACCACGAAGGTGCCCGGGCCCAACTCCGGCCGGAGACCGCCCACCGCGCACGGGGCGAGCACCTGGCGTACCCCCAGCGACCGCAGCGCCCACAGGTTCGCCCGGTACGGGATCAGGTGCGGCGGGTGCCGGTGGTCCCGCCCGTGCCGGGGCAGGAACGCCACCGGTCGGCCGCCCACCTCGGCGATGGTGATCGGGTCCGACGGTGGGCCGTAGGGGGTCTCCACCTGGTGCTCGGTGGCCCCGTCGAGCAGGGCGTAGAGCCCCGAGCCGCCGATCACGGCGAGTTCGGCCGTTGGCCCCATCGGTCCTCCCCTGGATCCCGCTCGATCATCCGCCCGTCAGACCTTAACCACCGGCGGGAGCGCAAGCTATGGTGCCAGGCATGGGGTTGACAGCGCGGATTGCCGGCGGCGTCGCATCCGTCCCGGTGCACGGCTGACGGATGTCCGAGATGCAGGGAGAGGGACAGGCGATCGGTGGCCGCGCGATGGAGTCGATGACCGGGCGGCTGCTCGTCGCGACTCCCACCCTGAAGGACCCGAACTTCGACCGTACGGTGGTGCTGCTCGTCGCGCACGAGCCGGGCGGCGCCCTCGGCGTGGTGCTGAACCGGGCGACGGAGGTGCCGGTGGCCGACGTCCTCGGCGACTGGGGGGATCTGGCCCGGCATCCGGCGGTGCTCTTCGAGGGTGGGCCGGTGCAGCCCGACTCGGCGATCTGCCTGGCCCGGATGCGGCACCCGATCAAGCCGCTCAAGGGCTTCCAGCGGGTCTCCGGCGCGGTGGGGACCATCGACCTGTCGGTGGACCCGGAGCGGTTGCGGGAGAGCATCGGCGTCATCCGGGTCTTCGCCGGCTACTCCGGCTGGGGCGCCGGGCAGGTGGAGCAGGAGATCGAGGAGGGTTCCTGGTTCGTCCTCGACGCGCTGCCGGGCGACGCGTTCGTCGACCGCCCCGACGACCTGTGGCCGATGGTGCTGCGCCGGCAGGGCGGCATGCTGGCCGCCGTGGCCCACTTTCCGCCGGACATCGCGCTCAACTGAGCCGCCACCGGCGGGGACCCCGCGAGATGACCATGCCGACCGGCGTGTGTATAGTTCTCTGCGTGCCCGGGCGACCGGGGACGACAGCAAGGGGCCGTGGCGCAGCTGGTAGCGCACCACACTGGCAGTGTGGGGGTCAGGGGTTCGAGTCCCCTCGGCTCCACCAGATATGCGGTATGCGAACCATACCGCTGGTGGGTTTTTGATCAAGGGCTGGCCTTCATGGCCAGCCCTTGACTGTTTGCGGTGGCTGGGAAAGAAGCCCGGGATGCAGAAGGGGGCGGCCCTCAGCCGAGCTGTTGGGCCAGTCCGACGACGATGCCCTCCGGGCCGCGGAGGTAGCAGAGCCGGTAGGCGTCCTCGTACCGTGCCAGCTCGCCGACGAGTTCGGCGCCGTGGTCGCGCAGGCGGGCGACCACGTCCTCGATGTCGTCGACGGCGAACATGATGCGCCGGATGCCGAGCGTGTTGGCCGGCGCGTCCTTCGGCTCGGCGCGGACCGCCTTCGGGGCGTGGAACATCGTCAGCTCGACCCGGCCGTGGCCGTCCGGGGTCCGCAGCATGGCGACGTCCTGCCGGACGCCGTCGATCCCGATGACCCGCTCCACCCACCGTCCCTCGATCGGCCCCCGGCCCTCCAGTTCCATGCCGAGTTCGACGAAGAACGAAATGACGGCGTCGAGGTCTTCGACAACGATGAGGACGTTGTCCATCCGCTGGATCGTCATGCTGGGTCTCCTCGGTGTGCTGCGGCCCCGGTGGCCGCATCCGCCCCCTGGGACGGAGCCGCCCGGCCGTTCTCGACATCCTCCGCCACATCGTCGTCGGCAACCCCGACGTCGCCGGCCGTCGGCACGGGCCGGACTGTTTCGAGGAGTTGTTCGACACGTCCAGGCCACCCGCCGGTCCCTCGGCAGCTGACCGGGCCGGCGGCCGTCGAACCTTTGCCGGCTCCGGCACGTTACCGGTGGGCGGGAGGTCGTTTCTGATGGCCGTACGTGGATTTCTCGGTGCCGTCGTCGCGGGCGCCGCGGTGGTGCTGCCGGTTGCCGGGCCCGCCGCCGCGCACGGCGCCCCCACCAGCCCGGTGAGTCGGGCCGCGGCCTGCGGCCCGGTGGGCCGGTCGGCCGACACCCCGCCGTGCCGGGCGGCGGTGGCCGCCGGCGCGGCAGTGCGGGAGTGGGACAACGTGCGGGTGGCCCGGATCGACGGCCGGGACCGGGAGCGGATCCCCGACGGGGAGCTGTGCAGTGGCGGGCTCTCCGCCTACCGGGGGCTGGACCTGGCCCGGGACGACTGGCCGGCCACCGAGCTGACCCCGGGCGCCCGGTTCACCTTCCGGTACCGGACCACCATCCCGCACCGGGGCACCTTCCGGTTCTACCTGACCCGCGACGGCTACCAGCCGGGCCGCCGGCTCACCTGGGCGGACCTGCCGGAGCGCCCGTTCCTGGTGGCCACCGACGTTCCTGGTGGCCACCGACCCGCCGGTGCGCGACGGGGCGTACCAGATGCCGGGCCGACTACCGGCGAACCGGACCGGCCGGCACCTGATCTACACGATCTGGCAGAACTCCAACACGCAGGACACGTACTACTCCTGCTCGGACGTGGTGTTCCGGGTTCCGGGCGGCAGCACCGCGGCGGCCGGGGCCTCGCCGCGCGGCGGGGCCGGGACGACCCCGGCCAGCGGCCGGCCGGGGGCCGGGACGGAGGTGCCGGTTGCCGCCGCGGTGACCGACGAGCGGCGGGAGCGTCTGCCCTGGGCGGCCGTGGCGGGGGTGTCGGTGGTCCTGGTGGCCGTGCTGGTGGGCGCCCGGCTGCGCCGGCCGGGCACGGCGCCGCCGGGGCGGCCCTGCGAGGTGCGCAGCCACCGGGCGGGGCGCCGGCGCGTCTGGTGACCCCCGGCGGGGGACGCGGAAGCCGCGTCGCACGGTGGCGCGACGCGGCTTCGGCGGTTGTTCAGGACCGTGAGCGGCCCGGCGGGACCGGCCTCAGAGCCGGTACGCCTTGTCCGTGGTGGTGACGCCCCGGGTGTCGAAGAAGCGCTGCGCGATCTCGGCCAGCCGGTCGGCGTCGTACTGGCGGTGGTTCTGCACCAGGATGACCAGGTCGGCGCCGGCGACGGCGCTCTCCAGGTCGTCCATCCGCAGCACGTCGACGCCGGAGACCTTCCACTGGTTCACGTACGGGTCGTGGTAGCTCAGCTTCGCGCCCAGCGCGTCGAGCTTCTGGGCCAGCGCGACGGCCGGCGACTCCCGCTGGTCGGCGATGTTCGGCTTGTAGGTCACGCCGAGCAGCAGCACGGAGGCGCCGTTGGTGGCCTTGCCGGCGTCGTTGAGCAGGTTCTGGGCCCGGTGCGCGACGTACGCGGGCATCGTCGCGTTGATCTCCTGGGCCAGCTCGACGAAGCGGAACGGGTAGCCGAGCTTGGCCCGCACGTTGTGGCTCAGGTAGTTCGGGTCGATCGGGATGCAGTGGCCGCCGACGCCCGGCCCCGGGTAGAACGCCTGGAAGCCGAACGGCTTGCTGGACGCGGCGTGGATGACGTCCCACAGGTCGATGTCCAGTTCGTGGCAGAACCGGGCCATCTCGTTGACCAGCGCTATGTTGATGTGCCGGTAGGTGTTCTCCAGCAGCTTGGCGGTCTCGGCCTCCCGGGTGCCCTTGGCCCGCACCACGGTCTCGATGAACCGGCCGTAGAACGCCGCGGCCTTCTCGGAGCAGGCCGGGGTGTGGCCGCCGACGACCTTGGGCGTGTTGTGGGCGCCGAACTTCTCGTTGCCCGGGTCGATCCGCTCGGGGGAGAAGGCGAGGTGGAAGTCCGTGCCGGCGGTGAGGCCGGAGGCCTTCTCCAGGATCGGCCGGACCACCTCGTCGGTCGTGCCCGGGTAGGTGGTCGACTCCAGGATGACCAGCATGCCCGCGGTGAGGTTGCCGGCCACGGCCTCGGTCGCGCCGATCACCGCGCGCAGGTCGGGGCCCTGGTCCTCGGAGAGCGGGGTGGGCACGCAGATCACGGCGGCCTTGGCGCCTTTGATCTCGGACGCGTCGGTGGTGGCGCGGAAGCCGGTGCCGATCATGTCCGCGATGTCACTGTCGGACAGGTCGTCGACGTGCGACTTGCCGGCGTTGAGCGAGTCCACGACCCGCTTGCTGATGTCGAAACCGAGGACGGTCATCCCCGCCTTCGTCGCCTCTTGGGCGAGGGGTAGCCCGACGTACCCGAGCCCGAGAATCACGACATCGACAGTCACTGCCTGCTCCTTCACTGCATGGCGCGCGGTTCGGGCCTATTGTCGCCGACCGGCCGGAATGACGAGAAGTGGGGTGCTATGGGGCGTTTCTGCCCGTCCGCTGCGGGGAATCCCGGACGGCGACGGCCGTCGGCTCAGCGTGGACTCTGACGCAGCGTACCCGCCGCACGGGGATTTGCCCCACCCCGCTACCCCCTGGCAGGTGATCAACGACCCAGCGTGCGCTTGACCTTGCGCTTGGCCTTGCGGGCGAAATTCTTGCCGCGACGCAGCACGCCGAGCAGCCGTCGGCCCTGCCTGGACATGCGCAGCACGCCCTTGACGGTGTGGTCCTGGGCGCGCGCCGCGCGCTCCTTCTCCAGCTCCTGCGCGAGCGTGTCCAGGTGCTTGAGCAGCGCGTGCTCGCTGCGGCGCTGGTCCTCCAGGTACTGCCCGACCACCGCCCGGGCCTCACCCAGCGTGATCCTGCTGCTGCTGTGGGCGGTGCCGGCGGTGGTCAGCCGGACCGCGGCCTCGGCGGTGGCGAGCAGGGCGCCGGTGGCCGCGGCGGAGCTCGCCGGGCCGGGCCGCAGCACGGCGCACGGCGAGCCGCTGAACGCCTGCAGGCCCAACCACTCCAGGCCGGTCAGCGCGGCGGCGGTGTGCTCCGCGCCGAGCGCCGGCCCGGACGGGTCCAGGGCGACCAGCAGCCGCCCGTCGGGACGCAGGGCGGCCTGGATCCGGACGTTGACGGCGGCCAGCCACCGCGGCTCGACGCTGCTGCGCTCGATGATGATCGTGTCGAACTGTCCCTCGATGACGACCTCGTCCGGGTCGGCGCCGACCTCGAGGACGACCGCGTCCCGGAAGGGCGTGGTCAGCGAGTCGTGGCCGTGGTGCCGGTCATCGGTGATGATGAGCAGGTCCTGCTCATCGGCGCCTGGACCGCGCAGGTGGTGTTCAACGTCAACGGCCGCTGCCGTATCGATCGTCATCCTGCGTTACCTCCGGGCCCGAGTCCTGGTTACGATGCGCGGCGAGATTAGCGCATGTGCCGGCGAGTGTGGGTCGCGGCACCCGCTCCACGGGGGTCGGGCCGGACCGGGTTCGTGCGGCGCCGTCCGCAGTCGCCCGCGGCGACGCGATGATACCGAGGAGTGCAAGCGTGGCAGGTGGGGAGTCTCCCGAGGTCAGCGGGCTGCGGAGCGAGAAGGCGGGCGACCGTCCCTGGCTCAGGCCGTCGGCGGCCGCCGTGGACCGCGCCGGCATCACCGAGTGGCGCAAGCAGGTCGACGCGTTGCACAACGAGATCCAGGCCGACCTCACCGTCGAGGGGTCGCACAGCCGGGTGCTCAGCCCTGGGGTGAGCGTCGTCGTCCCGTCGTACCGGGGCGCCGGGCACATCGGGCGGTGCCTGGAGTCGATGGCCGCGCAGACCCTCGACCCGGCGCTGTTCGAGCTGATCGTGGTGTTGAACGGTCCGGAGGACGGCACCCGGGCGGTGCTGGAGGAGTTCCGCGCCGCCCACCCCGCGCTGACGGTCCGGATCGTGCGGCTGAGCCGGGCCGGGGCGTCCCGCGCCCGTAACGCCGGTATCGCCGCGGCGCGCCGGGAGTACACCACCTTCGTCGACGACGACGACCACATCTCGCCGAACTTCCTCGAGGTGCTGTACAGCCACGCCAGCCCCCAGGTGGTGCCGATCGCCGGGCTGGTCAACGTCGGGTCGGACGGCGTCGAGGACGCGGCCAACCCGATCAACACGATGCTGCTGGAGCACGACAGCAAGCTGACCGCGCCGGCCGAGGCGCGGGTGTGCACCACCTTCAACGCCTGCAAGCTGGTCGCCACCAGCCTGCTCCGCGACGTCTACTACGACACCGACCTGGCCAGCGGCGAGGACGTGCTGTTCTGGATGACCGTGGTGGTGCGCGGGCACATCAACTTCTACCCCTGCCCGACCGAGGCGGTCTACTACCGCACCATGCGGGCGGGCTCGGTCTCCCGGCCGGAGCCGACCTTCGACTTCTCGGTGACCCAGCGGCTGGAAGTGATCACCCGGTTGGAGCGGCTGCTGCCCGAGTGCGACGTGCGCTCCCAGGAGCTGCTCGCCACCCGGATCCGGGCGCAGACGGCCTTCCTCGCCGAGTACCTCAAGCGGCACCGGGACGAGTACCGCCGGGTGGTCGACGAGATCGACAGCTACCCGATCTACCACATGCCGTACGAGCGGATGAACGGTGTGCTGGAGCGGGGCCTGGTGATCGCCTACGCCTTCCCGCCGTACGCCGACACCAGCGGCGTCGTGATGGGCAAGCGGGTACGGATGATGGGCCGCACCGCCGACGTCATCTACAACGCGATGGACCGGATCCGGCCCACCGACGAGTCGCTGACCCGGATCTCCGGCCCGTTCATCAACCGCAAGGCGGCCCTGCCCACGCCGTCGTACTTCTCGGACTTCGGGTCGATGGAGAAGTTCGCCCTGGCCGGTCTGAAGCAGATCGCGGAGTGGCAGGACGCCCGCAAGGTGCCGTACCCGTGGATGTACAGCCGGGCGCACTTCGCCCACTCGCACTTCCTGGCGGCGGCGTACAAGCTGGCGAACCCGGACGTGAAGTGGACCGCGGAGTTCTCCGACCCGCTGTCGCGGGACATCTCCGACCAGGAGCGCGGTACGCCGATCAAGGAAGGCGAACTGCTCGACCGGCTGCGTACCGGTCTGACGGAGCTGGGCCTGCCGGTGCCGGACACCACCAACTGCTTCATCTGGACCGAGGAGGTCGCGTACGCCCTGGCGGACGAGATCATCTTCACCAACGAGAACCAGATGGAGTACATGCTCAGCTACTGCTCCAACCCGGAGCTGGCGGAGATCGCCCGGAAGAAGGCGGTCGTCTCCCCGCACCCGACGCTGTCGCCGAACTTCTACTCGATGACCGAGACCGATTACCCGCTCGAGCCCGGTGTCGCGCACATCGCGTACTTCGGCAACTTCTACGCCACCCGAGGGCTGGACGACGTGCTGGCGGGGATCGCCGCGCAGGACTCGTGGACCCGCGCCCACCTGCGCATGCACGTGTTCACCACCAAGCCGGAGGAGCTGCAGAAGCGGGCCGCCGAGCTGGGCATCTCCGACGCGGTGCGGGTCGGCCCGTACGCTCAGTACCTGGGCTTCCTGAACCTGACCACCAAGTTCGACTGTCTGCTGGTCAACGACGCGATCACCGGCGACAGCCACGCGCAGAACCCGTACCTGCCGTCGAAGTGGTCGGACTACAAGGGCAGTGGCAGCCCGGTCTGGGGTCTGGTCGAGGCGGGCAGCCCGCTCAGCCGGCAGCCGCTGCACTTCCAGTCCCCGGTCGGCGACGTGGCGGCGGCCGCCGAGGTGCTGGCGCGGATCGTCCGGGACAAGGTGGGCGAGCGGCCGGCGGCGGAGCTCACCTCGGCCGACCAGCCGGTCTGAGCCCACCTGAGGAAACAACTGGCCACACCTCTGGCATGCTGCCGGAGGGGCAGGGGCGCCGCTGGGGCGCCCGACCATCGATTGCTGGAAGGCTCTGATGCCCGATCTCGTCCTGCACGTCACCGGTGCCCGGCCGAACTTCCCGAAGGCGGCCCCGGTCATCCGCGCCCTCGCCGAACTCGGCGTGCCGCAGGAACTCATCCACACCGGCCAGCACTACGACGAGCGGATGTCGGATGTGTTCTTCCGCGAGCTCGGCCTGCCGAAGCCGGACGTGAACCTGGGCGTCGGCTCGGGGAGCCACGCGGTGCAGACCGCGGCGATCATGACCGGCCTGGAGGAGATCTTCCTGTCCCGCCGGCCGGGCATGGTCGTGGTCTACGGCGACGTCAACTCCACGGTCGCGGCGGCGCTGGTGGCGTCGAAGCTGCAGATCCCGGTCGCGCACGTCGAGGCCGGCCTGCGCAGCTTCGACATGACCATGCCGGAGGAGATCAACCGGCTGGTCACCGACCGGCTCTCCGACCTGCTGCTGGCCACCAGCCCGGACGCGATCGCCCACCTCGGCAACGAGGGCACCGACCCGGACAAGATCCACCTGGTCGGCAACCCGATGATCGACACCCTGCTGGCGAACCTGGACCGCTTCGACGCGGACCGGGCGCGCTCCGAGTACGGGCTGGACGACCGTTACATCGTGGCGACCCTGCACCGCCCGGGCAACGTCGACGACCCGGCCGACGCCGCCGCGCTGGTGAAGGCGATGCACGCGGTGGCCGACCAGGCCGAGATCGTGCTGCCGCTGCACCCGCGGGGCCGCGCCCGGCTGGAGGCCGCCGGGCTCTTCGACCACCCCAAGCTGCGGGTCATCGACCCGCTGGGGTACGTCGACTTCCTCGGCCTGGTCCGGGGGGCCGCCGCGGTGGTCACCGACTCCGGCGGCGTCCAGGAGGAGACCACCATGCTCGGCGTGCCGTGCCTGACCCTGCGGCCCAACACCGAGCGGCCGGTGACCATCACCCACGGCACCAACCGGCTGGTGACCCGCGACGCGCTGCCGCAGGTCGTCGCCGAGGTGCTGGCCGAGGGCCGCAGCGAGACCTGGCCCACCCCGCCGCTGTGGGACGGGGCGGCCGGCCGGCGGATCGCCGCGGTGATCGCCGGGCAGCTGCGCGACTGAGCACGAATTGAACCGGCGCCCGCCACCTTCGAAGGAGCGCGGCGACGAACCCGTCCGCCTCGGCCAGCCGCAGCGCCGCCCAGACGTCCTCGTCGCTGATGCCGGGCCGGTCCAGGCCGATGTTGGCCCG
>NZ_JBFAID010000047.1:0-54809 GCF_040654475.1 Micromonospora sp. NPDC050686 | reverse complement strand
ACATCGAGCCGCAAGGTCCGATCGAGACCGAGGCAGCTCGACGCCTCGACGGCGAGCTCAACCAGAAGTAGCTACCTGGTTACCCAACACTTTCTAAGGCGCGGGCTGACCGCAGGTCAATCAGCCGTTTCGACGTACGACGCCAGGTTGGCCAGCGAGGAGGCGATCCCCGCCTCGTGGTCCGCCTGGTCGATGCCGGGCGGCACGCCGGTGGCGGTGACGGTCACTTCGGTCCCCGCGCCGGCGGCGGCGAGCTGCCAGGTCATGGTCATGGTGCCTGCGTACGACGGGTCGTCGGAGTCGAACACGGCCCGCTGCACCACGCGCTCGGCTGGCACCAGGTCGGCGAAGGCGACGTCGACGACGTCTGTCGCGTCGGACGTCTTGCCGGGACTGTCCGGCGCGTCGAGATAGGTGAGCACCATCCGGAACCCGCCACCGGGGCGAGGGTCCCATCGCTCGATCCGCCCGCGCATGCCCTCAGGCGGCAGCCACGCCTGCAGCGACTCCCGGTCGAGCAGGGCGTCGTAGACGGTCGCCGGTGGTGCGGCAATGGATCGGCTGGCGCGGTCGGTCCTCTCCATGGCCCGATCCTAGGGCTCGCGGAAAGGCCGGACAGTCCGACGCCCGGGCGCCTGCCGTGTTCCGGCCGGCACCCGGGCGCTCGACGTCTCCCCGGCGAGCGGGGTGTTAGGCGGGGGCCCCGCCTGTACCGAATGCGTTGACAAGGGCCCCCGCCTTACACCTCAGCCGGGTTGGGTGACGTTGTTGACCTTGAGGGTGTAGGGGGCGTACTGCTGGACCTGCTCGGTCGGCTCGTCGTAGGCGACCACGGCGACCACCTTCGGGAACAGGCTGAGCAGCGCGAGCTGCGCCAGGTTCAGCGACACGCTCGACTTGCCGTCGAACTGGAGCTGAAGCGCGATCGAGTGCTTCTCGTCCAGGCCGATCAGCCGCAGGTTCCAGTTGTGCACGGTCGCCGGCTTGATCTCGCTGGGCGAGTCGAACGGGGCGAGGCTGCTGCCGTCGCTGAGCGTGGTGCCGCCGACGGTGACGTCGTCGATCAGCAGGCCGCCCTCGTTGACGCCGCCGTCGCTGACGTAGCGGAAGCCGAGCAGGATGCTCTTGCCGGCGTACGCGGACAGGTCGTAGCTGTGCGGCTCGAACCCGTCGGTGGTGCCGTTCAGCGCCGGGCCGAACGGACCGGCGACCGTCTTGTCACCGGGGATGGCGGTGTAGGTGGCGCCACCGTCGGTGGAGACGGTCACGTAGCCGTAGTCGAAGCCGGCCTCCGCGCCGTACTTGGCGAGGAAGCGCAGCGTCGGGTCGGTCGCCGGCACGGTCACCGGGGTGACCGCGGCGGCGTCGGTGTTGTTGGCGTTGCCGGAGAACAGCACCGGGTTGCCGGGCCGGTCGGGGTCGTTGTTGACGACGGTCCAGGCCAGCGGCAGCGGCGGCAGGGTCTTGGCGCCGGTGAACGACAGCGACCGCAGGTCACGGCCGCGCAGCACCGTGCCGTCCGCCTTCTGTAGCGGGACGAAGTCGGCCCCGTTGGGCGCCGCGCCGGGGGTGGCGTAGGCGGCCGGGTTGGCCAGGTTGACCGTGGAGCGCAGGCTCTTGGCCGTCACCCGGCTCTTCGGTACGCCCAGCATGACGCCCTTGCGGTCGCCGACGATCTTGTCGACCAGCGTCATCGTCTGGTAGTCGTGGATCACCTTGTACATGTCCTTGGCGCCTTCGGCGGCCAGCGTCGCCTGCAGGCTGGCCAGGCCCTGCCGCTCACCGTCCTGATGCAGCCGGGACAGGATGTCCGCGCCGTACCGGTCGTGCAGGAACTGCATGAACGAGTACGCGTTGCCGTAGTCGGCGAGCACCGCGTTCGGGTTCGGGCTCTCGCCCCACAGGGTGAGCGAGTTCTCCGGCCCGCCGCAGTCGCGCGGGTTGGTGTTGTACGGCGTCTGCACCGTGCCGAAGCCCTGGTAGCAGTAGAGGTGGCTGTCGGCGCCCCGGTCGTAGACGGTGGCCGTGGTGTCGACGTAGCCGACCAGCGTCTGCGCGTAGTCGGACAGGCCCTCGTTGATCCAGGACGTCTCGAACGGGTCGGTGTAGTAGTGCGCCAGGTGCTGCCACTCGTGCGCGAAGGTGCCCTCGTACAGGTGGGGGCGGGCCGGGCGGCTGGTGCACAGGTCGTCGGTCGGCTCGTTCGGCGGGTTGGCGCCGGTGCGGTGCGCCCAGTCGAACGCGTCGATGGTCATCACGTTGCGGTCGAACAGCTCGTTGAGCTGCGAGGAGAAGAAGCCGGCGATGTAGGTCGGGGCGGCCGGGAACTCGTAGAAGTTGTCGTCCCGTACGTTGTCGACCAGGGTGACCGTCTTGTTGCCGCCGCCGGTGTAGTCGCCGCCGTTGCCGCCGGCGTCCGGCCCGAGCAGCGCGTTGCTGCCGTCGCGGTCCGGCGGCGTGCTGAACGCCGCCGTCTCCTTCGGGTACATGTTGTTGTCGAACTCGTCGACCAGGGCCGTCACCTGCGCGTCGGTGACCTCGGTCGAGTTGGCGATCTGGGTGCGGCAGTCACCGGCCGGGAAGGCGATGTCGTTGGCGACCCAGACCTCGATGTTCTTGCCGACACCGCGCAGCGTGTAGTTCTTGCGGTAGTACGTGCCCTGGTAGTCGTCGAGCCCCAGCCACTGCCGGACGGTGCCGACCGGCGGGGTGTCGGCCGCCGCCTGCGCCTGCGACCGGGCCTGTGCCCGCGCCCGGTACCGGGACGGGGTGTCGACCTTCTTGCCGTCGAGGGTGAAGTCCTTGCGGGACAGTTCCCGGACGTCACTGGTCCGGGACTGCTTGCCCGCGTCGGGCGAGGCGGGTGCGGCCGCCGCCGCCGAGGCGGGGATGACGCTGATCAGTGGTGCGACGAGTGCGATGGCTGCTGCGCCGGCGAGGCGGCTGCGTGCCATTGGCCCCCCTATGGGTGAGGTCGGTCCGATCCGGCGGGAGCTGTCCGCGCGGCCGGGATGCCATTGACGTTCGTACTGCTAAAAGTTGCCCTTGGCAACATCTGCGCCACGACAATCTCCCGACAGCAGGTGGCGACGGTTAGCGTCAGTCGGGAGTGGATACCTCGCACGTCGGCCTGCGGTCGGTGAAACAGCAGCGGCGTTGCCGGACAGGTAGAGGATGTGAGGACACCGCAGCCGGATCGGGAAGGGCGCTTCCGGGCGCTGTACGCCGATGCCTACGCCGATGTGTTGCGCTTCGCCCAGCGTCGCGTGCACCCGAGCCACGCCGAGGACGTCGTCGCTGACGCCTTCCTGGTGGCCTGGCGCCGCCTGGAGGAGGCACCGACCAACCCTGACCAGGCCCGTGCCTGGCTGTTCGGCATCGCCCGCCACTGCCTGCTCAACACCCACCGGGGGCTGGGACGGCAGGACCACCTGGCGGTCCGGATCGCGGAGACGGCACCGACCGACCCGACCGGCGAACCCGAGGACGAAACGGTCGTCCAACGGTTGGTGCTGGCCGCCGCCTGGCGAAACCTGAGCGCCGCCGAGCAGGAGACGCTGGCCCTGAAGGTCTTCGACGACCTCAGCTCTGCCCAGGCCGCCCGGGTTCTCGGCATCAGTGCCGCCTCCTACCGGCTGCGGCTGCTGCGCGCCCGCCGGGCCCTGCGCCGTCACCTCGAACTTGTCGAGCGACCACAGCCCGCGCCCGGCTCCGCACCAGCACTGGCACCACCCACCTCGACAGCGCCGGCCACCGGGCGGCAGATGGAGGCAAAACCGTGAAGACCCACCCCGACTCGGCGAACTCCCGGCTTGACATCGCCCTGCGGTCCCTCGACGCCGCCAGCACGATGACCGCCGTACAGCAGCAGCACGCCGCCGCGACGCTGGAACGGATCGTGACCACCCCGCCAGCGCCGCTCTCCGACCAACCCGGCGCGGCACCACCCGTACGACGTTCGCCCCGTCGCCTGCTCCTCATCTCCGCGGCTGCGGCCGCGGTGGCGGCCGGCGTCCTCGTCCTACCCTCGGGCGGCGGCGGTGGACGGGCATACGCGTCCTGGACTCCCGTGCCCGCCGGTCTGACGGCAGCGGAGGTCGACCTGGTGGCACCGGCCTGCCGCAAGCGGCTGGGCGATGGCCACCTGGACCTGGACCGCGCCCGTCTCGTCCTGGCCGAACGTCGCGGCGAGTACGTCGTGCTGCTGTACCGCACCGACGACCCCGACGTGTCCGGGTCCTGCCTGGCCCACAACCGTCAGGGCAGCGACGACGTCGACGACGTCGCCTGGGGAATCGGCGGCAGCTCGGGGCCCGCCCTGCCGGCGCCAGCCCGCGGCTTCACCCAGGGAGCCATCAGCGACTTCGTCGACGCCTCAGTCACCGACGGCGCGGCCGGCCCCGGCGTCGCCGGCGTGACCATCCACGCCGGCGAGCTGACCGTCCAGGCGTCGGTCAGCAACGGCCGCTACGTCGCCTGGTGGCCGGGCCCAGCCTTCACCAGCGCCCGCGACCAGCGCAGCGGGAAAGGCGGCCCGCAGTTGATCATCAGCTACGACCTGACCCTGACCGACGGCACCGTCATCCGGAACGCGCAACCGAGCCGCCCGTCGTGACGCCAACCAGACCCGGCCGTACTCGGAGGGTGCGGCCGGCCTCGGCCCGCACCCTCCGGACTGCGAATCAGAGCAGGCCAGCCTTACGCGAGTAAGAGGGGAACTCGCTTCCTGTGCACGGGAGGCGGTGCCCGGTCTGGTGCAGGGCCTCGACGATGGCGCTGGCATTGGCCTCGGTCAGCTTGCCCGAACGACAGCCGCCGGCAAGTAGTCAGACCGTGCCATGGACGGGCAGGCCGTAGGCCAGACCGACGCGCTTCGCGGCCCGGTCGTCCGTGATCGCGATGCCGTGACGCAGTTGCGCCGCGGCGAAGACGCTCGCCTCGCCTCGGTCCCGGTCCCCAGCGCCCACCCGGCGTACCCACTCCGCGAAGCACCTGATCTCGGCGAGGCTGTCGAGGGCAATGACCTCGATCCAGTCCAGTGCCATCGCAGCACGTAGTGCTGGGTGCCGTTTGCCGCTCTCCCCGAGTTCGCTCAGGACTACCGACGTGGTCGCCGCCGCCCGGCCGACGACCAGATCTGCGAGTACATCGAGCCGGTCGGCGAGGGCGAAGTGGTGCAGCACGGTTGCGTCGAAGACGAGAAGCGGCTCGGGGCACGAACCTGCGCTGCTCACGGCATCAGGTCAGGTTCGATGCGGGGTGGAAGGTCATCAACACCGATCTGCCCGCGCAGCAGCTCGACCGCTCGGGTGTCGGTGACCTTGTCGCCACGCCATGCCTCCATCACCGCATGGGAGTAGCCAGGAGGCACGCGAACCGCATCCAGGTCGGGTTGCGGCAACCAGCCGACAGCGTCCATGAACTCCGCGCGAGTCGGCGTCGACCGGCCCCACTGCCGCTGGACGGTCGAATCGACCCATCCCGCCTGCTGGGCCTGCCGGAGTGCCAAGGACCAGGAGGTGCGGTAACGGGCCGCCAGACGAATGACGTCCTCCCGGCGCGCGGTCCCACCCTCAGAGGCGCCGAATGCGTCGACCGGGAGGAGAAGCTCGGCGGCGAACGCGTTGATCATGCTTTCCCGGTCCGCGCGTGACAGGTGGACGGCCAGGTCACTCGAATACTCGTCGCCGAGCACGAGATGCCCCAACTCGTGGGCGGCCGTCGCCCGTCGCCGGCCGGGGTCCCCGGCGAGGCTGACCACCGCCACCGCGAGATCGTCATCCACCAGGGACGCGCCGTCTCCTGGTATGTCGCTCACCAGAACGTACTGGCCGCTGCGCTCGCAGAAATCCATCAGCGTGTCGATGGGCTCCACGTCGGCGCCATGGGTCTGGCGGAGCCACGACGCGGCGGCCCGTGCCTCGGACTCTGACCTGATCGGGCCGCCGTACCGCAGTGGCGAGGTGGGCCGCAGAGTGCCGATCTCGATGAGCTGGCGGACGTCTCGCAGCCACGAGGAAAGCGTGATCTCGAGACGTTGGGTCCGGCGGGCAACGTCGGTGTCGTTGTCCTCGGTCAGCAGTTCGGCCCGGTGCGAGATCACCGCCGGTCGACGCTCGAGCAGGAAGTCGAGGGGAACGTCGAGCGCGGTCGCCAGCCGGATCAGTTCCAAGGCGTCGACGCGGCGTGCGCCGGCTTCGATCTTGGCGATCATCGTCCGGTCGAGGTCCACTCGGGCACCGAGCTCAGCCTGGGACAAGCCGGCGCCGAGCCGGGCCTGCCGGACCTGGTCGCCGACTGTCATCCAGTCGCTCTTTTCGGCCATGGTGCGATAATCGCACACTTTAGCTGCCGTCGGCGGCAATCAGCAGCCGGGGTGCGCTGCCTCCGCCGCGACCGCCTCACCCCGGCCCGCAATCGGCGGGCAGAGCAAAGGAGGCGCGAGCTGGTCCGGCGGGTCGGCAGGCACCGGGCGAGGCGGGGGTCGCTGGCGGATGGGGGCGCCGGAGCGGGTGCCGCCCAGCGGCCCGGTAGGGTGCCCAGCACCTGCTGGCGGAGGGGGAGGCGATGCTCGGGCTGGAGGTGCCGCCCGCCGTCGCGGCGGAACAGGTCATCGCTGCCGTCCTGGCCGACCTGCGTGGCGGCGAGCACCGCGGCGTGGTGGTCGACTCCCCGCCCGGAGCCGGCAAGTCGACCCTGGTGGTCCGCGCCGCCACCGAACTGGCCGCCGCCGGCGAGTCGCTGATCATCGTCGCGCAGACCAACGAGCAGGTCGACGACCTCGTCGACCGGCTCGCCCGCAAGGCGCCGCAGCTGCGCATCGGCCGGCTCTCCGCCACCGAGTACCGGCCGTCCGACCGGGTGCGGGCCCACGACCTCGTCCGGGTCGCCGCGAAGGTCACCGACCTCGCCGACTCGGCCGTCATCATCGGTACGGCCGCCAAGTGGGCCACCGTCACCGAGGGCGGCTGGCCGTGGGCGATCGTTGACGAGGCGTACCAGATGCGCTCGGACGCCCTGCTGCGCGTGGCCGGACGGTTCGAGCGGGCGCTGTTCGTGGGCGACCCCGGCCAGCTCGACCCGTTCTCCACCGTGGAGACCGCCCGCTGGACCGGCCTCACCTGGGATCCGATGCAGTCGGCGGTGGCCACCCTGCTGCGGCATAACCCGGGCCTGCCCGTACACCGGTTGCCGGTGTCCTGGCGGCTGCCCGCCACCGCGGCGCCGGTGGTGGCCGCCGCGTTCTATCCGTTCACCGGCTTCCGCGCCGGCACCGGCCCCGCCGACCGGGCGCTGACGTTCGGCGCGACCGGCCCGGGCGACGAACTCGACGCCGCCGTGGAGCTGGCCGCCGCCACCGGCTGGGCGCTGCACGAACTGCCCGCCCGGCACACCCTGCGTACCGATGGCGAAGCCGCCGCGGCCTGCGCGGAGCTGGCGCTGCGGGTGTTGCGGCGCGGCGCGGTCGCCGTCTCCGAACAGGCCCCCGAGGGTACGCCGGTGACCGCCGATCGGATCGCCGTCGGCGCCGCCCACCGGGACCAGGTCGCCGCGATCCGGTCCCACCTCGGCGCGGCCGGTGCCGGTATCACCGTGGACACCGCCAACCGGCTCCAGGGCCGGGAGTACGACGTGACGATCGTGCTGCACCCGCTCTCCGGGCGACGTGACGCGACCGCGTTCCACCTGGAGTCGGGGCGGCTGTGCGTGCTGACGTCGCGGCACCGGCACGCCTGCGTGGTGGTGGCGCGGGCCGGGATCGGCGAGCTGCTCGACGCGCACCCGTCGACGGAGCTGGTGCACCTGGACGTGCCGGTGCGGTTCCCGGACGGCTGGGAGGCCAACCAGACGATGCTCACCACCTGGCAGCGGGACCATCTCGCGCGCCGGTGAAGGGGACCACGCGCGGGAGCGGAAGACACTAACGTCCCTGCGGTGACCCCGATCGTGCTGCGCCGTACCGCCCGGGCCCTGCTCGCCCTGCTCGCCCTGCTCGCGTTCGCGGCCTTCGCGCTGCCCTGGCTGACCCGGGCCAACGGTGACGTCCTCATCGGCTTCGACATCGGCTACCTTGCCTACGGCCTGGGCCGGGAGCCGTACCCGGTGACGCAGCTGTTCACCGAGGTGGCGCAGCTGCCGGCGTTGCTCGCGGTGCTGCTCGTTCCCGGGGTGGCGGTGCAGTCCCGCTGGGGCCGGGGCGTCGCGGTCGTCCTCGGGCTGCTCGCCGCCGGGCTGGCCGGGTTCGCGGCGGTCGGCCTGTTCAACAGCATCGAGGACTACTGGGAGCCGGCGCGCAGCACCCGGTACCAGCTCTTCGCCGTCGCGGTGGCCGTGGTCGCGGTGCTGGTGCTGGCCGCCGTGGTCGCCCTCGCCGCCGGGCGCCGCCGGGCGTACGCGATGGCGGTGGCGCTGCTGCTGGTCGGCGCGGCCGCGTTCCACCTCGGCTGCGTCCTGGTCATCTCCTCGGCGCGGGCGATCGGCGTGGAGCTGAGCCCGCTCGCCTGGGCGCCGGCGGCGGCGTACCTGCTGGCGGCCGGCTGCGCGTTCCTCGCCGCCAGCCAGGACACCGTGCCGGCGGCACCCGCCCGGGCCTGAGCGGTCCCTACACTCGGGCGGTGACGGACGTACGCATCGCGCCGTGGGGCGAGGACGACCTGGAGCTGCTGCGGCGGCTCAACCAGCCGGCGGTCCGGGCGCACACCGGCGGGCCGGAGACCGACGAGCAGGTGTTCGCCCGGCACGTCCGGTATACCGGCGGTGTCGCCGACGGTCAGATGTACGCGATCGTGCTGCCCGACGGGGTGCAGGCCGGCAGCGTCGGCTACTGGCCGCGGGTCTGGCGCGACGAGCCGGTCTACGAGATGGGCTGGGCGGTCCTGCCCGAGTTCCAGGGGCGCGGCGTCGCCACCGCCGCCGTACGCGCCACTGTCGACGCGGCCCGGGCCCGGGGCGGCCGGCGATGGGCGCACGCCTACCCGTCGGTGGACAACCCGCCCTCCAACGCGGTCTGCCGCAAGGCCGGTTTCGAGCTGCTCGGCCCGGTCGACTTCGAGTACCCGCCGGGGCAGCTGATGCGCTCCAACGACTGGCGGCTCGACCTGTCCGCCCGCTGACGACGATGACGAACTGGTGTTTTCGTAGTCCGGCAACCTCGTCGTAAGAGATCGCTCAGCTTCCGTGACCGGGTTGGTCACTCGCGGCCGAAACAGTCAAGGCGTCTCCCCGCCCGACCGCGAGCGAATGAGGACCTGCCGTGTCCGGACCACACCGTGCCCTCCGGCACGCCTGGCGTGGCGCCTGCCTGTTCGTGCTGGTGCTGGCCGCCGGACTGCTGCCGGGGCCGGCCTCGGCGCATCCCTTCGGCGCTCCACAGCAGATCGAGGTCGCGGGTCAGGGTGACCGTGGGGTGCGGGTCCGCTGGCTCGTCGGCGGCACCGACGACCTGACCCTGCTCGGCATCGCCCTCGGCGTGCTGCCCGGGGACCGGGTCATGCTGGACGGCGCGGTGAGCTACCGGGACTCCGACGCCGAAGCGGTGGCCGGCGCGCCCGAGTTCGCCCGCTACCTGACCGAGCGGATCGCCGTGGTCCAGGGCGGGCGGCCCTGCCCGGGCCGGGTCCGGGTCGCCGACGACCTGGCGGGCGGCGGCGCCGAGGTGGCGTACACCTGCCCGGCGCCGGTGGGCACGGTGACCGTGACGTCCCGGATGCTCACCGACCTGCACGAGGCCTACCGGACCCTGGCCCGCGGCCCGGACGGGCAGAAGGCGGTGTACGACGCCGCGCACGAGTCGGCGGACTGGACCTTCGGCCCCGCAACCGGGTCGGGCCGGTCCGCGGCTCGGGAGAGCGCCTGGCAGCTCGCCGTCGTCGGGGGTGTCGTGCTGGCCGCCGTCGTGGCCGCAGTCGTCTGGCGCCGTCGGCGTGGACGGGGGGCCTGACGTGGACGCTCTCCTCGGCGCCGCCGACCTCGGGGATCGGCTGGTCGGCGCGGTGCAGTCGCCGGGCTTCGTGCCGGTGGCGCTGGTGACCGCCTTCGTGGCCGGGGCCGCGCACGGGCTCGCCCCCGGCCACGGCAAGAGCCTCGCGGCGGCGTACCTGATCGGCTCCCGCGGCCGGGTCCGCGACGCCGCCTGGCTGGGCTTCTCGGTGGCCGCGATGCACACGGTCTCGGTGCTGGTCGTCGCGCTCGCCTGGACCTTTTTCTCCCTCTCCGACCTGGTCAGCCTCGAACGGCTGACCACCGGGCTCCAGTTGGCGGCCGGCCTGACCGTCGTCGCCGTCGGGCTCTGGCTGCTGCGTCGCCACCTGACCGGCCACGGCCACCGCCACGAGCACAGCCACCGCCACGAGCACAGCCACAGTCACGAGCACGGCCACCGGCACGAGCACGGCCACGACCATGACCACGCCGCCCGGCCGGGGCTGGTCCTGCTGGGCGTCTCCGGCGGCCTGACCCCCTCACCGGCGGCCTTCCTCGTGCTGGTCACCGGCATCTTCGCCGGACGGGCCGGGTTCGCCCTCGCCCTGGTGGTCTGCTTCGGCCTCGGGCTCGCCGCGGTGCTCTTCACCGTCGGCGTCCTGGCGCTCACGGGCCGCTCCCTGGTGGCGCGCGTCGCCGGGTCCCGCGCCCTGCTGCGCGCGGCCACCCGGGTGGCCCCCGTGCTCGCCGCCGTCGGCATCACCCTCATCGGCGTGGGCATCTCCGCCGCCGCCGTGGCCGGCCTGCCCGGCACCTGACCGCAGACCCCTCCTCCTGTCAGCAACCCCCAACGAAGGAGCTGTCGTGACGACACCACTTCATGCCCTCGCCCGGAGGTGGCGCCGCCTCGGCGCGGCCACCCTCGGGCTCGCCCTGGCCGGCGGCGCGCTCGTGCTGCCCGCCCAGGCCGCCCCGACGTCGACCGGCGCGGCCGGCGCCAGCCAGGCGGTCCCGGTCCCGGCCGCCGACGTGCTCGACGTCGCCTTCACCGGCGGTACCAGCAGCGACCGGGCCCAGCGGCTTCCCGCGACCACCTGGGGCGCCCCTCGCTACGCCACCGACGCGGCGTTCGGCCACGACATCCTCACCGTGGACGGGGTCGACGACGCCGTCTCGTACGACTTCACCGACCAGTGGGGCAGGTTCTCCGCCGGCTTCGCCATCGAGTGTGTCTTCCGGGTCGACACCACGATGCCGGTCAGCGGCGAGAAGGACCTCTGCTCCGACAAGGAGGCCGGCGGCTTCTCGGTCTACGTCAACGGCGGCAACCTCGGCACGATGGCCCACATCGGCGGCGGCTACAAGTCGGTGCTGACCCCGATCAGCGGCAACCGCTGGTACCACGCCGTCTCGGTCTGGGACGGGCAGACCCTGAGCCTGCACCTCAACGGCCAGCTGGCCGGCTCGACCGCCGCCACCGGCACGCTCACCCCGCCGGCCGCCACCTCGCGCCGTTTCGTGGTCGGCGCCGACGCCGCCCCGACTGGCATCGGGCAGGTCGCCCCGCCCGCTTCGTTCGCCGCGAGCAAGGTGTGGAGCGCGGCCCTGACCGGCGCGCAGGTGGCCGAGCTGGCCTCGGCGTACGACACCCGGCCGCCCGTGCCGGTGGCCGACGTGCTCGACGTCGACTTCGACGACGGCGGCCCGAAGGACGACGCGCAGAACCTCGCCGTCACCGTCCACGGCGCGCCGGTGATCGCCGAGGACACCGCGGTGAAGGCGGCGGTCGCCACCTTCGACGGCGCCGACGACGCCTACTCGTACGCCTTCGGCGACCAGTGGAGCAAGATCAGCTCCAGGGTGTCCATCGAGTGCACCCTGAAATCCAACGGCACGCTGCCCAACAACGGTGAGCACTCGGTCTGCTCCGAGAAGGAGAGCGGCGGCTACTCGATCGTCATCTACGGCGACAAGCTGACCTTCACCGCCTACGTCGGCGGCGGCTACAAGTCGGCGCAGACGCAGATCGTCTCCGGCCGCTGGTACCACGCGGTCGGCACCTGGGACGGGCAGCACGTCCGGCTCTACCTCGACGGCGCCCTCGCCGCCGAGGCCCCCGCCGCAGGCACGCTCGGGCTGCCCAGCGGCGCCGCCCGCAACGCCTTCTACATCGGCGCCGACTCGGTCAACCAGTTCTGGGCCCCGGCCTCGGTGCTCAACGCCCGCATCTACTCCAAGGTGCTGACCCTCGACGAGGTCAAGGCGCTCAACATCGCCGCCTTCGGCGACGTCCGGGACGCGGGCGTCGCCGTCACCTCCACCGTCCCGGCCGAGGGCGACCACCTCAGCCGCCCGACCGAGTTCCGGGTCGCCGTCACCAACCAGGGCAACGCCACCGGCTGGCGCTACCTGCTCGACGGCGAGCCGATCCAGGTCGGCCAGGAGATCGGCGCCGGCCTGAAGTCCGGCAGCCACACCCTGCGGATCTCGGCCACCGACGTCTTCGGCAAGCCGATCAGCCGGACGGTCACCTTCACCTCCGACGCCATCCCCACCGGCGGCGGCACCGAGGTCGGCCAGGGCAACGGCCGGGTGAGCCTCTCCGCCATCGCCCACAACCCCGACGGCGGCGAGGTCACCACCACCTTCAAGCAGGCCACCCCGAGCGTCCCGGCCGCCGGCGTCCAGGGCGTCGTGCCGGTGATGCCCTCCGCGCTGGACTTCTCGTACGCCGAGGGCGGCCAGATCGGCACCGCGCCGCGCCCCGACGGCAGGTCGATCGACAGCCCCTCCACCGGCGACATCCCCTTCCAGCGGTACGACGTACAGGTGCCCGCGTCGACCGAGCGCCGCCAGATCCTGTGGAACGGCGTGGTCGACCCCGAGCGTGCCGTCTCGCTGCACGCCTGGAACAGCACCACCCGGGCGTGGACGGAACTCGCCACCGCCCGGGGCCAGGCCGAGGGGGAGACCACCCTGAAGGCAGCGGTCGGGCCGGAACTGGTCGACGGCGGCGTGGTCCACGTCCTGGTCACCGGGCAGGACCCGTTCGCCGACGACCTGGCGGCGCGTGACGCCACCGCCGGCGACCCGGCCAACCGGGACCACTTCGAGGACCCGTCGGCCTACGACTTCTCGCTGGCCCACTTCACCGACACCCAGTACCTCGCCGAGGGCGCGGTCGGCGGCACGTACGACGACTTCGACGGCAACGTCGAGGCCAGCGACAAGATGACCATGGAGGAGCAGGCGCTCTGGGCCAAGTCCTACCGGGACACCACCCAGTGGCTGGCCGACAACGCCGACCGGCGGAAGATCGCCTACACCGCACACACCGGCGACATCACCGAGAACGACTACACGAACCCGCTGGCCACCGACTCCAACGGCAACCTGCTCCGTCCCGGCCTGGACGAGCAGGTGACCAAGGAGTTCCAGTTCACCGCCGACGCGCAGCGCACCCTCGACCAGGCCGGACTGGTCAACCAGGTAATCGCCGGCAACCACGACAACCAGGGCGGCAACGAGACCGGCCCGACCTCGCGGTTCAACACGTACTACGGTCCGGAGCGCTACTACGAGAGCGCCAAGCTGTGGCCGGCCGGCGCCAAGGCGTCGTACCACGCCTGGGACGAGACCACCGACGACTCCGGCGCCGTGGTCACCCGTGGCCGGGACAACCAGAACAACTACGTCCTGTTCTCCGCGGGCGGGCTGGACTTCGTCGCGGTGGGCCTGTCCTACGGCGTCACCCAGGCCGAGGCCGACTGGGCCAGCTCGGTCTTCCAGCGCTACCGCGACCGCAACGGCATCCTGCTCACGCACGCCTACATCGCCCCGTCGGGCGCGCCGGACGGCCGGGGCGCCAACTTCTCCACCGACGGATCGCGGGCCTTCTCGACCATCGTGACGGCCAACCCGAACGTGTTCCTGGTCCTCGCCGGCCACGAGCACGGCGTCGGCACCAACCTCAAGACCGGGGTCGGCGTCACCGTCGCGCACAACGTGGTCGAGCTGCTCGCCGACTACCAGTTCTACAAGATGACCGCCGGTGAGCTGTGGCCGGAGAAGGTCGACGCCAACGGCAACCTCGATCTCGACGGCGACGGCACCATCGACCACCGCAAGGGCGACCTGCTCCAGTTCGGCGCCAGCTTCCTGCGGCTGCTCCAGATCGATGTCGACCGGGCCCGGATGAGCGTGGACACCTACTCGCCGATGCTCGACAACTTCGGCGCCACCGAGTACGACGACCGCAAGCGCTACAACGGCGCCGAGGACAACATGGTGCTGCCGATCGACCTGTCGTCGCGCAAGACCAGCTTCAGCACCGACGGCCTGGTCCTGGTCACGCCGACCGACACCGTGATCGGCGAGGACACGACGAAGTCGGGCTGGCCGGCCACCGTGCAGTGGAGCGGCCTGACCGAGGGCGAGCTGTACGCGTGGACCACGACCAGCCGTACCGGCGACGGCGAGCAGGTCGGCTCCGCCGACCAGTTCGGCGGCGTCTTCGTCGCCACCGCCGCCGGCACCGACGTCACCGCGCCGGTGCTCACCGTCCCCGCCTCGACCACCGTCGAGCAGGGCACGCCCTTCGACCCGCTGGCCGGAGTCACCGCCGTGGACAACACCGACGGCGACCTCACCGACCGGATCCAGGTGATCGGCACCGTCGACACCACCACCCCGGGCAGCTACCCCCTGACCTACCTGGTCGCCGACACCAACGGCAACCAGGCCGTCGCCAACCGGGTGGTCACCGTCACCCGGAAACCGGCGATGGAAATCACCCCCACCTCGGTACGCGCAGACGACGTGACGGCCACCTGGGGCCGGACCCTGAAGCTGACCGCCGCCGTCACGCCGGCCAAGGCGACCGGGCCGGTGCAGTTCATGATCGGTGAGGACGTGCTCTGCGAGGCGCCGGTCAAAAAGGGCGCCGCCTCCTGCACCGTCAAGATGCTGCCCAACCCCGGCACCCACCAGGTGCGGGCGGTCTACGGCGGCGACAAGACCCACGCGGCGTCGTACGACGACTTCACGCTGACGGTGGTCGAGCGCAAGCGCTGACCGGAGACCCGGGCGGGGCCGGTCCGGTCGGACCGGCCCCGCCTATCCGGTGGCGCGGCAGGAACTTCTGGTCATCGCGGCTGCCGCGATCCACCGCTCTCCGGGCGACCCCCAAGGGGTGGAGGATTGTCGATATGGTGTCCCTGATCGACCTGCGGGGGCGGGTCGGGAGGGAGCGAACCATGAGGCGTACCGGACGCATCGCCATGGTGGCGGTGCTCGTGGCGGCGGCGCTGGCCGGCTCGGCGAACCCGGCACAGGCGGCCGATCCACCACCGACGAAACTCTCCGCGTCCGGGTACACGCTGACCACCAGCCGCAGCTATGGCAACGCCGACCTGCTCGGCGGGGCCATCGGCGCCGCGAAGAAGCGGGGCGTCGACTGGATCCTGGCCAACGCCAACCGGTCACTGGAGCCGCTGTCCTGCCAGACCGGCAGCGGCAAGGCGATGTACCACCTGGCCGCCCGGGGCACCGGCGAGTACGGCTTCTGCTGGGACGACACCGGCACCTCCACCGACGACCCGAGCACCACGGCCTGGTACCCGCAGGGCATCACCACCACCGCCGACGCGTACGACAACTACACCTACGACGGCGTCCAGGCCGTCGCCACCACCTGGTACAGCAGCGCCAACGAGTACGTCCGGGTCTCGCTCGCCCCGGCCGCCGGCTACACCAGCGGCGCGAAGTACCGGCACCTGCTGCTGGTCAACCCCGGCTCCGGGGGCACCTTCAGCGCGGTCAGCAACTGCCACGCCGGCGGCGCGATGTGGTACGGCACCATGCTCTACGTCGCCTGCACCGACCACATCAAGCTGTTCAGCTGGGACCACGTGTGGAGCGCCGACACCACGTCGTACTGCGCCGACCGGATCGGCCGGTACTCCGACAACGGCACCTACCGCTTCTGCGCCAGCGGGTACGCGTACATCATGGCGCAGGTCGGGCAGATCACCCCGACCAGCGGCAACGTGCGGTTCTCGTCGCTGGCGCTGGACCGGGCCGCCTCGCCGGACAAGATGGTGGTCTCCCAGTACTCCACCAGCAACGGCGGCAAGATCTGGCGGTACGACCTGGACTACACCACCCGGCTGCCCAAAGTGACCGCCCCGTCGACCTCCACCGGGGCGTATGACGTGTGGTCGATGCCGTGGGACAAGGTCCAGGGCGCGGTGACCCGCGGCGACCACTTCTGGTTCAACAGCAGCGGCGGTTCGGACTTCTACGGCAAGCTGCGCTACTGGAACGCCGCCAGCGGCGACCCGGTCAAGACGTTCACCGGGGCGCACGGCGCCGAGGCGATCTCGTACTGGGGCTGGGGCGACGGCCCCGGCGGGCAGTTGGACATGCTCTACACCCTGACCGAGCACCCCGGCTACCGCGCGGTGATCGCCGTCCGCCAGAGCGACTTCAACTGAGCCCGGCCCGCCCCGGACGGCGTCCCCAGTTGACGCCGGCCGGGGCGGGCCGACGCGTCGCGGGACCGGACTTGTCGGACCGGTCCGCTACCGTCGGGACGTCATGGAGCCGTGGCCGGTCGAGACGCTCATCGGGCGGGAGCACCCCGCGGGCCTGCTGCGCGCCGAGGTCGACCGGGTGACCAGCAGTCACGGCGGCCTCGTCCTGGTCGCCGGCGAGCCCGGCATCGGCAAGACCACCCTGGTCACGGCTGCGGCGGCGGAGGCCCGCCGGCGGGGCGCGCTGGTGCTCGGGGCCGCCTGCTGGGATTCCGACAGCGCACCGGGCTACTGGCCGTGGGTGCAGGTGCTGCGGCGGCTCCGCCGATCCGCCGACGACTGGGCGCCGGCGCGGGAGGCAGCCGAGCCCGCCCTGGCCGTGCTGCTCGGCGAGACCACCGGCGACGGCGACCGGTCCGGTGGCGTCCCACGCCTCGACGCCGACGGCGGTGCCGAGGGCCACCCCGGCGACGGCGCCACCGGCGGCGACCGGGAGGAGTTCCGCCTGCACGACGCGGTCACCAGCGCGCTGGTCGCGGTGGCCCAGCGGCGGCCCGTCGTGGTGGTGCTCGACGACCTGCACTGGGCCGACCCGGCCTCGCTGCGGCTGCTGCGCTTCGCCGCCCAGCACACCTGGTTCGAGCGGCTGCTGCTGATCGGCACGTACCGCGACGCCGAGCTGGAGTCCGGCGAGCACCGGCTCGCCCCGCTGCTGACCTCGCTGACCGCCAAGGCGACCACCATCACCCTCACCGGGCTGGGCCGCGACGAGGTGGCGGCGCTGATAGCCCGCACCGCCGGCCGTACGCCCGACGCCGGTCTCGTCGACGAGGTGCACCGGCGCACGGGCGGCAACCCGTTCTTCGTCGAGCAGACCGCGCGGCTGTGGCACACCGACGGCCTGGTCACCACGATCGCCCCGGGGGTGCGGGAGGCGGTGCGACGGCGGCTCGCCCAACTGCCCGCCCCGGTGGTCGAGGCGCTCACCGTCGCCGCGGTGCTCGGCCGCGCCTTCCACCGTCAGCTCCTCGCCGCCTGCGTACCCGGTCCGGCCGCGCAGATCGACCGGCTGCTGGACCGCGCGGTCGCCGCCCGGCTGGTGGTCGCCCGCGGCGGCGGCCGGTTCGCCTTCGCGCACGACCTGGTCCGGGAGACCCTCTACGACGGGCTGCCGGACGCGGAGCGGCGCGCCCGGCACGCCACCGTGGTACGCGCCGTCGACGGGTCGGCGCCGCTGGCCGAGCGGTTGATCCCCGCGGACCTGGCCCGCCACGCCTGGCTCGCCGGGGCCGATCTCGACCCGTCGCGAGCCGTCGAGCTGCTGGTCGCCGCGGCTCGCGACGCGGGCGGCCGGCTGGCCGGGGAGGAGTCGATCCGGCATTTCCGCCGCGCGCTGGAGCTGGCCCCGGCGCCCGCGGAACGGGTGAAGATCATGATGGAGCTGGCCGAACTGCTCCGGCACACCGGCGAAGCCGCGCAGGACGAGTCGGACCGGCTCTTCATCGACGCCGCGGCGCTCGCGCTCGCCCTCGACGATCCGGTCGTGCTGGCCCGCGTCGCGGTCGCCACCCACCGGCGGCACAGGTTCGCCCGCCACCCGGTCGACGCGCGGCGGCTGCTCCGCGAGGCGTACCGGCGGCTGATCGGCGAGCCCGGCGCCGATGTGCCGGTCAGCACGCTGCTGGCCGACCTGATCACCGCCACCGAGACGCTGGCCCGCCGCGGCCAGGACGACGAGGCGCTCACCTTCAGCCTCTGGGCCCGGCACGACACGACCTGGGGTCCGGGCACGGGCGCCGAGCGGGCCGCGCTCACCGCCGAGATCCGCGAGGTGGCCCGCCGCACCGGTGACCGGGAGACCGAGCTGTGGGCGACCTCCCTGCGCTGGGTGGCGCTGCTCGAACTCGGCGACCCGGGCTACCACCAGGAGCTCACCGCGTTCGTCGCCGGCTGCCGGGCCGGTGACGTCGCGCTGCGGCGGGCGGCGGCGGCGGTCGACGCCGGGATCACGGCCGGCTTCCGGGGCGACTTCGCCGAGGCGGACGCGAACCTCGCCGAGGTGGACTCCTTCGGCGAATGGGAGCAGCACAGCGACCACGCCTACCTGGGCCCGCACCTGCACTGGGCGCGACTGCTGCTGCAGGGGCGGTTCGACCAGGCGGCTCGGCTGCTGGACGCGCCGGACGTCACCGCCCACCCGTACGCGGAACTGCTGCGGGCGATCACCGCCGCCGAGCGCGGCGACGCGGCGGAGGCCGTCCGGCTGACCGTCGGCATCGAGGCGGCGGGGACCACCTACCCCCGGGCGGTGTCGCCGCTGTGGCTGCGGCTGCGGGCGCAGGCCGCTGCGGCGAGCCGCGACCCGCGCCGCTGCGCGGAGGCGCACGCCGCCCTCGCGCCGCACCGCGGCCAGTGGCTGGTGGCGCTCTTCGGCTGCGACCTCAGCGGCCCGGTGGACCACTGGCTGGCCGTCCTGGACGCGGCGCGGCTTCGTTGGGACGACGCCGTCGCCGGGTTCACCGCCGCCCGCGACGCCGCCGACCGGATGGGTGCCCGGCCCTGGTCGCTGATCAGCCGCGCCGCCCTGGTGGATGCGCTGTCCGCCCGGGGCCGGGCGGGCGACGCGAGCGCGGCGGCCGAGCAGCGGACCGCCGCCGTGGCCGAGGCGCGGGCGCTGGGGATGACTCAGATCCTGCACCGGCTGGGCGAGGTCGGGCTGCCCGAGGTGGTGGGCTCGGCGAGGACGCCGGCCGGTGGGCCGACGACCGGCGCCGTGGCTGCCGCGGCCACCGCCGCCGCCACCGACGCCGGGGGAGTGGCCGAAGCGGTCGGTGCCGGCGCCACCACGGCCGGGGCCGGGGCCACCGCGACTGAAGCGGTCGGGCCCGCCGTGGTCGGCGCCGAGTTCCGGCGCGACGGCGCGGTGTGGCGGCTCGCGTACGCCGGGACGGTGGTGCATCTGCCCGACGCCAAGGGCCTGCACGACCTGCGCCTGCTGCTCGGCCGGCCGGGCGTCGACGTGCCGGCGGTGGAACTGCTCGACCCGGCGGCCGGTCCGGAACTGGTGGCCGCCCGGCGGTACGGCGGCGATCCGGTCCTCGACGACGAGGCGAAGGCCCGCTACCAGCGGCACCTGCACCGGCTCGACGAGGAGATCGACCGGGCCGCCGTCCGAGAGGACCGGGCGAAGCTGGCCGCGCTAGACGCGGAACGGGTGGCGCTGCTGGACCAGTTGCGCGCCGCGGCGGGGCTGGCCGGGCGCACCCGACGCCTCGACGACCAGGCCGAACGGGCCCGCAAGGCGGTCACCGCGCGGATCCGGGACACGCTGCGCCGCATCGACGAGCGGCATCCGTTGCTCGCCGCCCACCTGCGGGAGACGGTGTCCACCGGCAGCTCCTGCCGATATCTGCCACCGGAACCGCCACCCTGGAGGCTGTGACTTCCCGCCCCCGCCGCCGCGGCCGGCCGCCGCCTCAGGGGACACCTGGGCCGATTTCCGCTGGTCAGGATGGTGCCGGTGTGGCTGCCCAGTTCCGGCCCTTCGACGGGGTCGGACGCGCCGTTCGGACGGCGGCTCGCAGTACACGGCGGCAAGCCAGCGCCCTTAGGCGGGGTCGCCGGAACCGCCGCGAAATGTACCGTCACCGCAGGTGAATCCCGAGCCGCTCTTGGGGCGCGTCGGTGGGGGGAGAGCGGGCCGTGCTTCGTGTCTTCCTGATCGCGTCCGTCGTCTTCGCCGCCGTCGTGCTGTCGGCGGCCCTCGTCTCGTTCTGCTATGGATTCCTCCGCCCCGAGCGGGCGGCGCGTGGCGCACACCGACGGCCGACCTACCCCCGCTACGGGCCGGTACGTGCCGACGAGGTGGCGATCCTGATCGCCTGCCGCAACGGCGCCGCGACCATCGGCCCGGCCGTCACCGCCGCCCGGGCGACCGGAGCGCCGGTGTACGTGGTCTCCGACGGCTCCACCGACGACACCGCACGGGTCGCCGCCGAGGCGGGCGCCCAGGTCCTCGCCCTCGGCGCCAACGTCGGAAAGCCCGCCGCCCTGCAGATCGGCTACGTCTTCTTCGCGCTCAACGTGACCCGGCGCGCGGTCGCCATCATCGACGACGACGTGTCGGTCGCTCCCGACTTCATCACCGCCGCGCTCGCCCGGCTGGACGACGACGTCGCCATCGTCGTCGGCCACAACGTCACCTGGTGGCCGCCGGAACACCGGTGGAACCCGTGGCTGGCCAAGCGGGCGTACAGCTACTGGAACTACCAGGTGATCACGCGGCGGATCCAGAGCCACTTCAACGTGATGAACTGCATCTCGGGCAGCAACTCCCTCTACCGAGTCGAGCTGCTGGACGAGGTGCTGCCGCAGCAGCCGCCGTACATCGTGGACGACACCTTTTGGGTCCTGGAGACCCACCGCCGCCGTCTCGGCCGGATCGTCTACGCCCCCAGGGCGGTGGCATACCTGCAGGACCCGACCAGCTTGCGGGACTGGTACAAGCAGAACCTGCGGTGGATGTGGGGCACCTTCCAAGGCATCATCGGTCACCGGGTCGGCCGGGTCCACAGCCGGTTCGACTACGCCTACCTGCTGCTGATGGTGCACTGGACCCTCTACATCGGCGGCGGCCCGCTGACCTTGTGGCTGCTGGCCACCGCCGGTGCCGGCATCGGCCCCGGCCTGCTGCTGATGCTCGGCGGTCAAGCGCTCTGGGTGGTGCTGGCCGCCTGGCGGCTGTCCCGCCCCCGGTTGGTGCTCTTCCTGCCGTTCATCGTCGTGGCCGACCTGCTCTACCGGGTGGTCCTGGTGCACGCGCTGGTGAAGGCGCTGCGCCGCCCTACCGTCGACCGCTGCGTGTGGGCCTCGCCGGCACGCATCGGCGCCACTGACCCGGCCAGCGTGTGAGGAGGTGAGTATGTCCGCGAATCAAGAGCTGCCCCTGACGGGCGCATCGACCGCTGCTGTGGGGGTGATCGGTGCGATCGCCCTCAGCATCGGCGCCCTTTTGGTGACGGCGGCCCAGTGGGGCGCCAAGGCCCGCCGCCGCTTCCGGTGACACCTCGCCGGCCCGCCGGGGCGCGGGCCGGCGAGGGTGTGGCACGGGGGGGCCGCGGACCTCTGTTCGGTCCGCGGCCCCGCCGGTCAGCGGCGGTTGTAGCGGTACATGGTCAGCGTGCCGAACACCAGCACGAACCCGGCGCTCCACAGCAGCAGCCACATGACGTTCGTCCCGTCGAACGTGCCGGCGGTCGCCCCGCGGACCGCCGACACCAGGTGGGTGATCGGGTTGACCTTGACAAATGCCTGCAACCAGCCGGGCATGGTGGCCGGGTCGACGAACACGTTGCTCAGGAAGGTCAGCGGGAACAGCACCATCATGCTGACCCCCATCACCGACTTCTCGCTGCGCAGGACCAGGCCGAAGAACGTCCAGACCCAGGAGAAGGCGAACGAGAAGATCACCAGCAGGCCGATCCCGCCCAGCACCCCGAGCACGCCGCCGCCGGGGCGGAAGCCGAGCACCAGGCCGACGCCGAGGATGACCAGCGCGGCGAGGATGTAGCGCAGCAGGTCCCCGAAGATCATGCCGACCAGCGCGGCCGGCCGCCAGACGGGCAGCGTCCGGATCCGGTCGAAGACGCCCTTCTCGATGTCGTTGTTCAGCCCGACCCCGGTGTACATGGTGATCATGACGACGCTGGTCACCATGATGCCGGGCAGGAAGAACTGCAGGTAGTCCCGCGGGCTGTCGGCGAGCGCGCCGCCGAACAGGTACGTGAACATCAGCACCATGATGATCGGGAAGGCGGTCACGTCGAACAGCTGCTCCGGCACGTGCTTGATCTTCAGCAGGGCCCGCCAGCCGAAGCTGAGCGACGCCGACAGCGGCCCCGGTCGCGGTGGCCGACTGCCCGGCGCGAGGACGGTGGCCAACGCCTCCGCAGAGGGCACGTACACGGACGGGGCCCGCCCGGTGGTGGTCGCGGTGTCGCTCATCGGGCCGCCTCCAGTTCGTCGTCCCGCTCGTCGGCCGCGCCGGCGGGGTGGTCGGTCAGGGCCAGGAACACCTCGTCCAGGCTGGGCTGGCCGAGGGAGAAGTCGTCGACGACGATGCCGGCGCGGGCCAGCTCGCCCAGGGCCCGGGCGGCCTGCTCGCTCGCCTCCAGGTCGGTGCCGTCCTCGCCGACCCGGGCGGTCATCGCCACCGGGTCCGGCTCCAGCTGCACCGGCACGCCCAGCGCCGCCCGCAGCAGCTTCTCGGCGTCGGGCCGCCGGCCCGCATCGCGCAGCCGTACGTGGATGGTGCCGGAGCCCACCGACGACTTCAGCTCACCCGGGGTGCCCTCGGCGATCACCCGCCCGTGATCGACCACCGCGATCCGCCCGGCGAGCTGATCGGCCTCGTCCAGATACTGCGTGGTCAGCAGCACCGTGGTGCCGTGTGCCACCACCGCCCGGATGATCTCCCACACCTGGTTGCGGCTGCGTGGGTCCAGCCCGGTCGTCGGCTCGTCGAGGAAGAGCAGATCCGGGGTGTTCAGGATGCTCGCCGCGATGTCGATGCGCCGCCGCATGCCGCCGGAGTACTTCTTCACCTGCCGGGCCGCCGCCTCGGTCAGCCCGAACGCGGCCAGCAGCGCGTCTGCCCGCTCCCGGGCAGCGGGCTTGCGCAGCCCCAGCAGCCGGCCGAGGAGCACCAGGTTCTCCGCCCCGGTCAGGTCCTCGTCCAGCGAGGCGTACTGGCCGGTCAGGCTGACCCGGGCGCGGACCAGGTCCGCCTCGGCCACCACGTCGTGCCCGAAGACCCGCGCCTGGCCACCGTCGGGACGCAGCAGGGTGGCCAGCACCCGGACCGCGGTGGTCTTGCCGGCCCCGTTCGGGCCCAGCAGCCCATAGACGGTGCCGGCGGGGACCCGCAGGTCCAGGCCGTCGAGCGCGCGAGTCGCGCCGAACGACCGGACCAGACCGTCGGTCTCGACGGCCAGGCCGGTGTTCCGGTTACTCATGATCACTACCTCTCTTCAGCGACGCTTCAGCAGACGTACGGGCGCGCCGCGCGACCCTCGCGCAGCGCCAGACCCCACCAGCAGAGCTCGTCCAGCAGCACCCGGGCGTCCTGCCGCAACTGCTCCTGCGCCTGCACGCCGGGCGGGTCGGCGAGCAGGTCCACGCCGACGGTGTCGCGCACCGTGACCGCGTGCAGCGCGGTGAAGACCGTCCGGAGCTGGTCGACCGCGTACCGGCCGACCGAACGACAGCCGTACGACACGAAGCCGACCGGCTTGGCCTGCCACTCGTCGTACGCGTAGTCGATCGCCTGTTTCAACGAGGCGGGGAAGCTGTGGTTGTACTCCGGGGTGACCAGGACGAACGCCTCCGCCCGGCCGACCTGCGCGACGAAGGCCCGGATGGCCGGCGTCGGTTCGGCGGGATAGCGGGCGGGGAAGTCGTAACCGGCCAGGTCGACGACGTCGACCGCCAGCTCCTCGCGCCGGCGCGCCTGGTCGACGAACCAGCGACCCACCCGGTCACCCATCCGCCCCTCCCGGGTGCTGCCGATGATCACGGCGAGTTGTAACGGCGCCATGCTCCCTCCCCCGAGTCTTCGTGGGATCTCATCCCGGAGGCGCGAGACGGTCGCCAGATCGCATCTGGCGGCCGTGCGGTGCCCCACCGTTACCTCACCAGGGCAGCACCCCGTAGTCACCCCCGTTGTCCATCCGATACCCCCAGAGCAGGCCGCTCGGCCCGTCCGCCGGCAGGGTCGCCAGGTGCACGCTGACCTCCGCCCCCTGCTCCGCCGTCCGGAAACCGGAGTGGCCGTTGAAATCCGTCGCGCAGTACCCCGGGTTGGCGGCGTTCACCTTGACCGGGGTGTCCCACAGCTCCTTGGCGTACATCGCGGTGACCATGTTCAGCGCCGTCTTCGACGACGGGTACGGCACCGACGTCAACCCGAACAGGGCACCCTGCGGATCGGTCATCACCGCGATCGAACCGACCTCACTGGACACGTTGACGATCCGGGCGGCCGACGCCCGCAGCAGCAGCGGCAGCAACGCGTTGGTCACCGCCACCACCCCGAACACATTGGTCTCGTACACCTCCCGCAGCGTGGCGAGGGTCGTCTCGCTGGGCAGCGCGGTGCCGTCGGCCCGGACGATGCCGGCGTTGTTGACCAGGACGTCGAGCCGGCCGTACTCCCGCTCCACCAGCTTCGCCGCCGCGGCGACCGACTCCGCGTCGGTGACGTCCAGCGGCACGAACCGCACGTCCGCGCCGTCGGCGCGCAGCGCCCGTTCCGCCTCCCGGCCGCGCGTCTCGTCCCGCGCGCCCAGCAGCACCGTCATGCCGCTTGCGGCGAGCTGGCGGGCGGTGGCGTACCCGATTCCCTTGTTGGCCCCGGTGACCAGGGCGAGCGTCGTCGTCATGCGGTCGAGGCTGCCGGCGGGACCGGCCGGCCGGGAGAGACCCGGCGAGCCTGGTACCGGCGGTACCACCCGCAACGGCCCGGACTGCGGCAGGCTGGCGGGCATGACGACGCTGCGCCGGGCCGAGCTGGCGGACTTCCTGCGGGCCCGCCGCGCCCGGCTGCGGCCCGCCGAGGTCGGCCTGCCCGACGGGGTACGCCGGCGCACCCCCGGCCTGCGCCGCCAGGAGGTCGCGCAGCTCGCCGGCATCTCGATCGACTACTACATCCGGCTGGAGCAGGGCGCGGGCCGCACCCGTCCCGGCAGGTGCTCGCCGCCCTCGCCCGGGCGCTGCTGCTGAACCGGGACGAGCGGGTGTACCTGTTCCGGGTCGCCGGGGCGGCGCCGCCCGAGCCGGCCGGCCCGAGCCGGACGATGCCCCCGGGGCTGCGGCACCTGCTGGACGCGATGACCGACACGCCCGCGTACCTGGTCGACGCCGCGTACGACGTGCTGGCCTGGAACCGGCTGGCGGGCTGGTTCGTCGGCGACCTGTCGACGGTCCCCGCCGACGAACGCAACATGGTCCGCTGGATGTTCGCCCGAGAGGTCCCCGACGCGTACTGGCGCGACCCGGAGGTGCTGGCCTTCGCCCGGACCACGGTGGCCGACCTGCGCGCGGCGTACGGCCGCCACCCGGCCGACCCGCCGCTCGCCGCCCTGGTCACCGAGCTGCTCGGGGTGTCGCCGCGGTTCGCCGCGCTCTGGGCCGAGCACGGGGTGGGGGAGCGCCGCCCGACCGTCAAGCGGGTCACCCACCCGGAGCTGGGCGCGCTGGAGTTCGAGTGCCGGGTGCTGCACGTGCCGGAGACCGACCAGCGGCTGATCGTCTACGTCCCCGAGCCGGGCTCACCGACCCAGGCGGCCTTCCGCCGGGCCGGCGAGCGGCTCACCGCAGGTCAGTAGCCGACGAACAGGCCGCCGGTGGCGGTCTGCCCGTGCCAGGTGGCGGTGACGGTGCCGGTCGTGGACGGCCGGAGGTCCCGCGACCCGACGATCGGGAAGACCGCCCCCGGGCTGCCCGGCGGCACGTCGACGGTCGCCGGTACGGACACCCCGGGCAGGTCGACGGAGAGGGACACCCGGGTGCCGTCCGGGTTGGGCGTGTCGCCGATGCCGACCACCCCGGTGGTCGTGCCGCCGATCGGGACGTACGCGCCTCCGACGGCGAAGGTCGTCGGCACCGCCGCGACCGGGGTGCTGTCCCCGGTGGTGCCCAGGTACGCGCCGGGGTTGCCCTGGCCGGGGACGTTGTCGCCCCGGACCGGCACCGTGAAACTGGCCGTGGTCGCCCCCTCGGGCACGACGACCAGCGCCGGCACGTGCACCCGTACCCCGCTGTAGGCGGTGTTGGACCAGAGGTCGACGTTGAGGCCGCCGGCCCTGGCCGGGGCGGTCAGCTCCACCGTCCCGGTCACGTCCGCTCCGTTGAACACGACCCGTTGGTCGAAGTGCAGCTCCTTGACCCCCTGCACCGCCGGATCCTCGGGCACGACGGTGACCGTGCCGGCCGGGATGAGGGGCTGCCCGGACGCCAGGGCGTGGACCGTGCGCTGCTGCGTCGTGTCGGCGTGGGCGGCGAGCCGGATCGGGAAGCTGACGCTGGTCCGTCCCTCCGGCACGGTCACGGTGCTGCCCACGAACGCCCCGTAGACCACGTCGCCGCGCACGGAGACCTGCAGCCCGCCCGCGGGGGCCGGACGGGTGAGCGTGATGGTCTGGGTGGCCAGCTGCCCGGCGACGATGGTGGACGGGGTGATCGTGCCACCGCTGATCACCGGGCCCGACGTCGGGCTGACGGTGGGCGACGGGGCGGGCTTGACGGGTTTGCCGGGCTTGCCACCGGGAGCGGCGCCGGCCGTGACAGGGGCGATGGTCAGCAGCGCCACCGCCAGCGCGGCGGCGCCCAGTGGGCGGAGCAGGGTGGACGGTCGCATGAGGTACTCCGTTCCGCTCGGAGAGGGAGACGTCCTGAGCCAACCTGCCCGGCCGGCCGCCCACCAGCCGGCCGCCCGGTCCGTAGCAGTCTCGTAAGAAGTTGCCGGGCCGGTCCAGCGGCCCTGGCGCCTCGGCTCACACCTGGTCAGGTGACCTTGGTGAACGTGGCGAGGGCCCTCGCGTAGACCTTGTGCAGCAGCGCCTCAGACTGCTTCTGATCGTTGCTGCTCTCGCTGGCGTTGACCTCCATGACGTAGTTGCCCCGGGCGGTCACCGCGGTGCAGAGGTAGCCCGTGTTGCCGCTGCCGACCAGCTTCTCGCACCAGGCCACCGTGTCCCGGCCGGCCGGCTTGAGCGGGCTCGCCATCGGCAGCACGGTGGTGGCCCGCCCGTCCGGCTCCCGGTAGCTCTTGCAGCCCTTCAGCGTCGCGCGTAGTTCACCGATCAGCGTCCGGCCGGGCACCTTCAGGTAGCCGACCACGTACTGGCGGATCCAGATGTCGCTGTCCGCGCCCCACTCCCTGCTCCGGTAGCCGCTGCGCTTGCGGTCCGTGGGCAGGCTGTCCCGGCAGGGATGGGCCAGCTTGTAGGCCTCGGTGTCCTCGGTGCTGATGTCCGCCGTCTCCGGCCGCAGGCCGGCCAGGTCCACCATGGCCGCCTTGACCTGCCGGCGTACCTCCCCGACGGTGGTCGGCGCGGGCCGGGTCGGCGTCGCCGTCGGGGACGGCTTCGCGCGCGGCGTGGCCGGCGCCGACCAGGTCGCGGCCTTCTCGGCCTCCGCCGTGCCGCAGCCGGCGAGGGCGGCGCAGGCCAGCAGGGACAACAGCTTCAGGGGGGTACGGCGGCGCTCCATCGCTGCGGCGCGATCCTTTCGTCAACGCGAAGAGGGGGCCCGAGCGGGCCCCCTCCTGTCCTGCGTCCGGACTGCTTGCCGCGTTACGTCAGCTCGGCACGTAGTCGAAGGTGTCCGGGTTCGGGCCCTGCCGGCCCGCCTCGCCCCTGTCCAGGGCGGTGATCCGGTCCATCGCCGCGTCGTCCAGCTCGAAGTCGAAGATCGCGAAGTTCTCCTCGATCCGCTTCGGGGTGACGGACTTGGGAAAGACGATGTCGCCGCGCTGCACGTGCCAGCGCAGCGTCACCTGGGCCGGCGTCCGGCCGACTTGCTCGGCGATGTCGACGACGGTCGGGTCGTCGAGCACCCTGCCCTGCGCGATCGGCGACCACCCCTCGGTGAGGATGTTGTGCGTCTTGTCGTACGCGCGTACCTCCTCGTTGCCGAAGTACGGGTGCGCCTCGACCTGGTTGACCGCTGGCACGACCTGCGCCTCGGCGGCCAGCCGCTCCAGGTGCGCCACCTGGAAGTTCGACACGCCGATCGACCGGGCCAGGCCGTCGCGCTGGAACTCCTCCAGCACCTTCCAGGTGGAGACGAAGTCGCCGTCGTAAAGGGTGGGCAGCGGCCAGTGGATCAGGAACAGGTCGAGGTAGTCGAACTTCAACGCCGCGAGGGTCTGCTCGAACGCCTTGCGGGCGTCGTCGGGGCGGTGAAAGCCGTTGTTCAGCTTGCTGGTCACGAAGACGTCGCCCCGGTCCAGCCCGGACTCGCGGATCGCCTGCCCGACCTCGGCCTCGTTGCCGTACATCTCGGCGGTGTCGATGTGCCGGTAGCCGACGTCCAGCGCGGTACGGACGGCCCGCACGGTGTCCTTCGGCTCGATCTGGAACACGCCGAAGCCCAGCTGCGGGATGGTGTTGCCGTCGTTGAGGGAAAAGTTCGGGATCGTGTGCGCCATTCGGCTTGTTCTCCCATCGTCTCGGGGCCGCCCGGGGCGCGGAAGCGTTCCCACCCTCTCCCGGCCGGACCGGGCCACCGCAGGGAGTTACCCGCCGCCGCGGTCCTGTCACCCGGATCGGCGGCGTGATCTGCGCCGATCCGGGCGGCCCGGGCGCTCGCCGGCGCGGGTCGGGCCCGCGGCCGGCGAGCGTGGGCTCAGCCGAAGATCGCCCGCGCCCACTCCGGGTGGTCGATGAACGGGTTGCGGTTGCCCTGCCAGCGCTCGTAGATGCGCTGGTTGCGGCGCTGCTCGAAGGCGTCCGGCGGGTCCAGCTCGTTCCAGGCCAGCAGCTTGGAGAGCCGTCCCAGGTACGGCGCGGTGCCGTTGCTGACCGAGTCGTTCGGCTCCAGGTTCGGCCAGCCGTCGCCGCCCTCGTACCGGATCGCCATGTAGAGGATCATCCGCGCCACGTCGCCCTTCACCGCGCTGCGCGGCTCGAACGAGTCGGCGTCGGTGTAGCAGCCGGGGGCCTCGGCGACGGCGCTGCCGCCCGAGTCGAAGTCCTTGTTGCCGCGCAGCGAGTTGACCGATACGTCCTCCGGCCGCAGGTGGTGCACGTCGGTGCCGGGGCCGGTGGCGGTGCCGAAGTCGCCGTGCGACTTGGCCCAGACGTGCTCCCGGTTCCAGTCGTCCGCCCCGCCCCCGTTGCTGCTCTTGCTCTGCGAGCGCCCGGTGTAGAGCAGGATCACGTTGTTGGCGTTCGCCGGGTCCTGGTCGGTGTCCTTGAGCGCCTCCCACACCTGGTCGTACGTCAGCTTGCTCTGCACCCGGATGATGGCGTGCAGCGAGCTGCGCAGCGCCGGGCCGGTCTTGCCGATCGCGCCGGCGTAGTAGGTCGAGTCGTACGGGCCGCCGGTCGGGGTGGGGGAGGGGGTCGGCGAGGGGCTGGTGCCGCCACCGAGGCTCAGCGCGGTCGGGCTCTTCAGGCCGCCGTGACTGAAGTACGCGGTGAGCGCCCCCGTCGCGGTGACCTGCCTGCCGCGCAGCGACGGGTTGGTGAGCAACCCGAAGCCGGTCCGCCATCCGGCGGTGACCTGCACGTACAGCATCCGGCTGGTGCTGGTCTCGGTGGCCGCGTCGGCGATCGCGATGGCAGTGTCGGCGGTGTAGTTGGCGGTGAGCACGGTGGTCGACGAGGTCGGCTGACCGACGATGTAGCCCGTCACGGTGGCGGTCCGGCCGTCCTGCGCGGCCAGCGCCTGCGCCACGGTCAAGGTGGTCGCCGCCGACGCCTGGCCGGCCACCACGACGGGGGTGGCGACGGTGACGGCCAGCACGAACGCCGCGATCAGCCGCCCGGGTCGCGAGCGGGTGACGCTCTTTATATTTATGAACGACGATGCTAGCTGGCGCCGGGTGAACGCCGGGAGATCACGAGGTCAACTTCTCGTCCTGCCCGGCCTCGAAGAGCACCGGCCACGGCCGGGCGGCGGACGCGAGCGCCGCCGGCCCGGGTGGCTCGGTGACCGCCAGCACCTCCGCCGCCAGCTGCCCGAACATCGGCGCCGCCGGGTGCGCCGACCGGTCCGGCCAGGCCGCCGAGGTGCGCTTCGCCAGCCGTACGCCGGCCAGTGGCCGCCAGGCCAGCCGGGGTTCCCGCCGGGCGAGGGCCGCCGGCTCGACGGCCACCGCGCCTCCGGCCAGCAGCAGCCCGAACAGGAACTCCGGGTTGCGCGCCGGCCGGACTCGCCCCGGGGTGAATCCCTGCTCCCCGCACACCCGCAGCAGGTGGTCGTGCCAGCCGGGCGCGGTGGCCCGCGGTGCGGTGACCAGGTCCAGTCCCGCCAGTGCGGCGAGGCTGACCGCGCGGTCGCGGGCCAGCGGCGACGCCCGGGGCAGCAGCACGCCCAGCGGCACCTCCACCGCCGGCCCGAGGCGCAGCCCCGCGTCGTCCACCGGGTGGTGCAGCAGCCCCACGTCGAGCCGCCCCTCGCCGAGCACCCGTACCTGTTCGGCGCTGGTCAGCTCGTGCAGGTCCACGTCGAGGCCCGGGGCTCGCGCGGTGATCCGGTCCAGCAGCGCACGCAGCATCACCGCCGGGGTTTCCGGCGGTACGCCGGCCCGCAGCACCCCCAACTGCCCGTTGCGCACCTGTCGGATCAGGTTGCGCAGCCGCCGCTCGCCGGCGAGCAGCTCGTTCGCCTCGCCGAGCAGGAGCTGCCCGGTGGTGGTCAGCCGCACCTGCCGCCGGGACCGGTCGAACAGCTCGACCCCCAGTTCCCGTTCCAGCCGCTGGATCGACTGGCTCAGCGGAGGCTGCGCCATCCCCAGCCGCTCGGCCGCCCGCCCGAAGTGCAGCTCCCGGGCCACCACCACGAAGTGCCCCAGGTGCCGCAGCAGATCCACGCCCCGACCTTACGGGGGGCGGGGGCTAGCGTGAGGTGCATGGGGGTCGGGGAGCGGATCGAGGAGATCTACGGGCGGGCGGGGATCAGCGGGGCGCTGCACGTGGTGGACGTCGACGAGGCGGGGCGGCAGGTCGCCCTGCGCGCCGACGAGCAGATCGTCATCGCGTCCGTGTTCAAGATCCTGCTGGTGCTGGAGTTCGCCCGGCAGGCCGTCGCCGGACAGCTCGACCCGGCCGAACGGGTGCTGGTGCGCGCCGAGGACCGGCTCGGCGGCTGGGGAGTCGCCGGCTGCGCCGACGAAGTCGAGATCTCCCTGCGTGACCTCGCGTACTTCACCATGTCGGTCAGCGACAACACCGCCGCCGACCTGCTGTTGCGTCGGGTCGGGCCGGACGTGCCGGCGATGCTCGCCGCCGAGCTGGGCCTGCCGCGCACCCGGATCGTCGGCGGCCCCCGGCAACTGGTCGAGGTGATGCTCGCCGACGTGGGCGCCCGCGACGAGGAGGAGTTCGCCCGGATCTTCCCCACCCTGCCCGCCGAGCGGGTCCGGTCCATGCGGGTCTTCGACCCGGCGCACACCACGTCCAGCACCGCCCGGGAGATCACCCACCTGCTCGGGCTGATCTGGCGAGACGAGGCCGGGCCGTCGGCTGCCTGCGCCATGGTCCGCGAGCTGATGGGCCGCCAACTTTTCTGGACCCGGCTCGCCGCCGGCTTTCCGCCCGGCGTCCGGGTCGCCGGCAAGACCGGCAACCTGCCCGGCCTGCACCTGGAGGCCGGCGTCGCCGAATACCCCGACGGCCGCCGGTACGCGATCCTGGTGCACGCCCGGACCGAGCGGCTGAGCGTCCGGCGAATCGACGTCGACCTGGCGCTGGGCCGGGCCGCCCGGGTCGCGGTGGAGGCGCTGCGCGACGGATGAGTTTTCGGCCGAGGGTCCCGCCGTGCGCCCCTTGCGACCTGCGTTGATATCGATCCGGATATCGACGCCGCATGCGGTCGATCTTGGACGCGACGGCGGGTGCGGTGGTGAGGTCGGTGCCGACCATGCTCCACACCGCACCGAAAGGCATCCGCATGCCCGCACCTCGCATCCACCGCCGCCGCCTGCTGCGCGACGCCGCCGCCGGCACCGCCGCGCTGACCACCGCCGGGCTGGCCGGCGCCGGGATCACCACCCCGGCCCGGGCCGCGGCACCCGCCGTCGCGGCACCCGCCGTCGCGGCACCCGCCGTCGCGGCGCCCGCCGCCGCCCGGCCACGCCGCCGGGGAGCGGTCAGCTTCCGCTGGTGGGGTACGTCCGGCTGGCGGGTCGACATCGGCGACCGGACCGTCCTTGTCGACCCGTACCTGAGCCGCTTCGACACCGGGCTCTTCGCCGGGGCGTTCGACGAGGACACCCCGTTGACCGTGGACACCGGCGTGATCGACCCGCTGGTGGACCGGGCGGAGAACATCTTCGTCACGCACACCCACTGGGATCACTTCAACGACGTGCCGTACCTCGCCGGGCGCACCGGCGCCCGGGTCTTCGGCACGCTGACCGCGTACCACCTGGGTCTGGCCTACGGGCTGCCGGCCGGGAAACTCGCGCCGGTCCGGGGCGGGGAGGTGCTCGACTTCGGCGACTACACGGTCGAGGTGGTCAGCTCGCTGCACAGCCGCAACGGCTCCTGGTCGTTGGCCTTCCCCGGCGTCCGGGTCACTCCGCCGCCGAGGCCGGCGAAGCTCTCCGACCTGCCCGAGGGGGACACCCTGGCCTTCCAGCTACGGGTGATGAACGGCCCGTCGGTGTTCTTCATGGGGGCGAGCGACCTCAACGAGCGCAACCTGGCCGGGCTGGCCCCGGACGTGGCGATGGTCGCCTCCGCGGCCACCACCGCCACCGCCGACTACGTGCCCCGGCTGATGGCGGCGCTGGACTTCCCGAAGGTGGTGGTGCCGGTGCACTGGGACAACTTCGAGACGCCGCTGACGAACCCACCGCGGGTGGAGCCGAACGACCGTGAGCGCCTCGACGCGCTGATCGCCGAGGTGCGGCGGGCCTCGCCGCGCAGCCGGGTGCTGGTGCCCGAGTACCACACCGCGTACCACTTCTGAGGGGTGCGGGGCCGGCCGCCCGGCCGGTCCCGCTCAGCCGGCGGCCAGCTCGGCCAGCGCCCGTACGCTCTTCCAGTTGCGGGTGGTGGCCACCATCCCGAGCTGCTTCTCCAGGTAGGCGTTGGTGAACTTCGACCGGCCGTAGCCGCCGTCGGGGAAGTGCTGGTAGACCTCCCGGCCGGCGACGGTGAACTCGACGTTCTCGGTGCCGGGCACGGTCAGCGCCGCGGCCTTGGCCTTCGTCGGGGCGGCGGCCAGGAACGCGACCAGCAGCCGGGTCGGGTCGTCCTGCCCGGGGTACGGGTTGCCGGCCACCACGGCGGCCAGCTCACCGGCGTCGCGGATCAGCACCGGCACGGTCAGCCCGAACTCGCCGGTGATCGCCTTCTCGAGGCCCCGGGCCAGCGTGCCGGCGTCGCGCACCGGGCTGCCGAAGACCACGTTGCCGGACTGGAGGTGGGTCCGCACGTCCTCGTGGCCGAGGTCGGTGACCACCCGCCGCAGGTCGGCCATGCCGATCCGGGTGCTGGTGCCGACGTTGATCCCGCGCAACAACGCGACGTACCGGGTCATGGCGTTCAGCCTAGGCGTCCGGCGGGCCGCCGGCCGCCCCGCCACGGGGCGGCGCGGAGTCACCGCCCGCCGGCCGGGCTCGAGTGAGGTCTGGCGTCTCGATGACCCCGGAGACGGCGATACCTCAGAGGAATATTTATGACTCTGAGGTATCCCGCTCGATCGACCACAAGGGCCCGATCCAGGCGACGCCGAGTGGCCGTCCCGACCTCGATGGGGCGTCGGTGGCCGGCCGGTCTAGCGGCGGCGGACGGCGGCCGAGTCGAGCCGGAACCCGATGGCACGGTCGACGATCCGCTCGATCAGCTCGCCCTTGCGCAGCCCGGTCACCCCGCGCAACCCGGCCCGGGCGGCGAGCGCCCGCAGGTCCCGCGCCGTCCAGCCGGCCAGGTACGCCGTACCGTCGGCGCGCCGGGACATGGCGGACAGCGCGGCGTGCGCCCGCTCGATGTCCGGGCCCGCGCCCACCGGCCGGGCCGGGGCCGCCGGCCCGTCCTCGACGTGGTCGGCCGGAACCGGTGCGGGGGCGGCCCCGGCGGGCGGTGGCGGGGGAGCGGCCACCGGCAGTACGGCCAGCCGGGCGCGGCCCTGCGCCAGGTCGGTCAGCTCCGCGGTGGTGAGGCCGGCCAGGAACTCGGCCACCCGGGCCAGCGCGGCCCGCGTCGGGTCGGTCATGCGGCCGTCCCGGCCGGCTGGAGGTGGTCCCAGAACTCGGTGGTGATCTGCCGCAGTTCCTCGCGTACCGGGGTGACGGTGACCCGGTCGCGCAGCACCACCGGCACCCCGCGCGGGGTGTTCGTGGCGAACAGGGTGACGTTCTCCCGCAGCGCGGTGGGGAAGACCGGCACGCCCAGCGCCCGCACCTGGTCCATGTAGCCCTGGTGTGCGGCGATCGGGCGCTGCGCCATCAGCTGGATCATGGTGAACACCACCCCGGCGATGCCCGGGGCCACCTTGTGGTGCCGGCGGATCCGGGCGAACCGGCGGGAGTCGGCGTTGTACCGCTCGACCAGCTCCCGCACGTTGCCGTGCAGGTAGTCGATGCCGAGGGTGGACAGGTAGTCGGCCTTCGCCGGGATGAGCAGGTGGTCGCTGGCGATGATCGCCGACTGGGTGACCACGTTGAAGTTCGGCGGGCAGTCGATGAGCACCAGGTCGTACGGGGCCAGCGCCGGGTCGTGCAGGCCCTGGTCGAGCGAGCCGCGCACCCGGAACAGCTCGGCGTCGTACTCCTCGCCGTCGGCCACGCCCCGGGCCAGCGCCAGGTCGATGTCGACCAGTTGCAGGTGCGAGGCGATCAGGTCGAGCCGCCCGGCGCCCTTGAGGTGGGCGTTGGCCGGGCCGGGGGAGACCACCAGCTCGCCGAGGGTCACCGCCGGGGTGTCCCCGCGCAGGCCGTCGTACCAGCGTTTGACGGTGCGCTCGTCGCGCAGCCGGTCCCGCCAGTCGTCGGGGTCGTAGAGGCTGAACGTCAGGCTGGCCTGCGGATCGAGGTCGATCAGCAGCACCTTCATTCCCCGGTTGGCCAGTTCGGCCCCGAGGTTGGCGGTGACCGTGGTCTTGCCGACCCCGCCCTTGTAGTTGATAACCGATACGACGTACACCGATACCTCCCCGACCGGGAACGGTAACGGGCGGTCCGGCGCTGTCCGGCACCGGACCTCGTGTCGAGCCTGGCTGACGCCCCGAGAACCGGGAAGTAGTGGCCTCGCCGGGTCGCGAGGCCACTACTTCCAGGATGGAGCGTGCTCGGTGGCCGTCAGCGCGCCGCGACGTGCCGCCGGCGGCGGGTGGCCACCAGCAGCAGCGTCCCGATGGCCAGGCCGCCCGACCCGGTCGCGCCGAGCAGCCGCAACGAGGTCCCGGAGGTGCCGGTCTGCGGCAGTTTGGGCCGGTGGAAGAGCTTGGCTGGGCCGGCCGACGGCGATCCCTTCGCCGGGATCCGGACGACGTCGACGAGCCAGAACCTGTTGTCCCGAGGTACGGCGCTCAGGCTCCACTCCCCGGTGGAGATGAGCCGGATCGGCGTGGACGTCCACCCGCCGTTCGGGTCCACCCGGACGTCGCCGGCGACCCTGGTCCACCTGCCCCGCTGGTCGGGGCGCTCGGGGTTCGCCTCGTCGACGCCCTCGGTGTAGAAGATCGAGACGGGGCCGGTGAAGGTCTCCCGGCAGTGCGGCTTCCCCTTCCAGTGCAGGGTGGCCGTCCAGGAGTCCTCGCCGGCCCGCTTCACCACGGTCTCGAAGCAGGTCGGTGCGACGGGTTCGGCCTTCGGGGCCCCGCCGCCCCACTCGGACCCGCCCGGGGTCCCCGGCTGCTGGCCGCCCCACTCGGACGCGCCGGGAGCCCCCGGGTGCTGGCCGCCATCCTCGGGCCCGGGCGGCTGGCCGGCGCCGTCCCCGGCGGGCTGGCCGGCGCCGGCGCCGCTCGCCTCGTCCGAGGCCCAGGTCGGCTGGCCCGCCTCGTCGTGCGCCGCGGCCACCGACGTCTGGTGGTACCGGACGGCGCCGTCATCGGCTTTCGCCGCAGGCGGTGAGCCCAGCACCGCGGACAGGACGAGCGCGGCGGTTCCCAACAGCAGCTTCGGGCGGCACAGTCTTCTCATGCAACGTTCCTTCAAGTAGGGCAGACGTGCCCACCATTGAAAGCGTTATCTAGGGCTTTGTCCTATCTATCCGCAAACTGCTGACGGAATCACCCGATCAGCTGTCCCCGGGCGGCTGGTATGTCGACTCAGGAGTCCCGGCCGGCCCGTCCGGGCCCGCCGTCCCGCTCAGCCGCCAGTACTGCCGCTGGCGCTCGTCGCGGACCACGACGCCGAGCCGGGCCAGCTCAATCCGCAGCTCCCGCGCGTCGCCGCGCCGGTTCCGCTCGACCGCCCGCTGCCGGGCCCGCAGCAGCGCGTCCGCTCCGGCCGGCAGCCCGGGCAGCCCCGCCACCCACCGCCGGTACGCGTCGCGGTGCGGATCCCGCTCCGTCCACGGCACGCCGTGCCGCCGGAAGGCCGCCGCCAGCCGCGCGCCGCCGAGGTCGGTCCGCTCCCGGACCAGCTCCTGCTCCTGCGCGCCGAGCAGGACCAGCGCCTTGTCGTCGAGGAAGGCCGCCCGCACCGCCGTACGCGGGAACTCCTGGACGTCGCCCGCCCGGCGCAACCGCACCCCGTGCCGGTCGACGGTGACGGTGAGCCGTTCCCGGGTGCCGGCCACGGCCACCGCCAGGCCGGCCAGGACGCCGACGGCGACCGCGCCGACCATGGCCCGGCGGTCGGGCAGCTCGGCGACCGCCCGGAACAGCCCGCGCCAGGGCACCCAGCGCACCTCGGTGGCGACCCACGGTGCGACGGTGGCGAACAGCCAGCCCGCGCCGGCGCCGAGCAGCGGGAAACCGCCCCACATCAGCGCCAGCTCGCCGGTGCCGCCGTCCACCGTGACCGCGTCGTCCCCGTCCTGCCCCGACACGGTCAGGACACCTCCCGCCGCAGCGTGCGCAGCAGGCCGGCGGCGACCGGTACGGCCACCCAGACCAGCCACGACACGGCCATCCGGCCCCACTGCCCGGCGGTCACGTCGGGACCGAACAGCGGTTCCATCGTCGCCGACGTGTCGAGCCACCGGGCCGGCCCGCGCAGCGCCGTCACCATCGAGGCGAGGATCGTCCAGACGGTCGGCAGCAGCAGATAGCTGACGACGGCCAGCGGCGTGTTCAGCAGCAGCAACCCGAACGCCGCGCCCATCAGCACGTTGACGACCTGCAACACCGCGGCGTGCAGCAGCAGTGACCACTCGAACTGCCAGCTGCCCGTCGCGCCGGTGGCCCCGGCGAGCAGCGTGCCGACCGCGGCCACCGCCAGGCTCACCAGCACCGACGCCAGCGCGGCCAGCACCACCGCCGCGAGCTTGGCCACCACCACCCGCTCCCGGCGGGGCACCAGCGCGTACGTGGTCAGCGCGGTGCGCTGCGACCACTCCGCGGTGATGGACAGGATGCCCACCACCGGCAGCAGCAGGGCGACCGGCAGCAGCGACGGGGTGAAGAAATCGGTGAACGTCTGCTGCTCGTCGGCGACGACGAACAGCTGCACGGTGACGATGACGGCCGCGATCGCCCCGATCGTGATCAGCAGCCAGCGGCCGGCCCGGGTGTCGACCAGCTTGCGCAGCTCGACCTCGGTCAGCCGGGCGAGGGTGGGTGCCCGGTCGGCGGGGCGTACCGGGACGGCGGGCGCGGGGGGCGCGGTGGTGTCGGTGCTCATTTCACGGACTCCTTCGTCGACGAGCCGGCGGTGAGGGTGAGGAACAACTGCTCGAGGCCGCCCGTGTCGGCCGACCGCAACTCGGTCAGGACCAGGCCGGCGTCCGCCGCCGCCTGCCCGACCGCGCCCGCCTCGGCCCGCACCACGAACCCGCCGTCGGTGCCGGCGGTGGCGTCCAGCCCGGCCCGGTCCAGGGTCAGCCGCAGGGCCTGCGGATCACGGGCGCGGACCAGGGTGCCGGCACCGGCGAGCAGTTCGTCCCGGCCGCCCTGGGCGACCACCCGTCCGCCGCCGATCACCACCAGCCGGTCGGCGACCGCCTCCACCTCGCGCAGCAGGTGCGAGGAGAGCAGCACCGTGCCGCCCCGGTCGGCGAAGTCGCGCAGCAGGCCGCGCATCCAGAAGATCCCCTCCGGGTCGAGGCCGTTGGCCGGCTCGTCGAGGATCAGCACCCGGGGGTCACCGAGCAGCGCGTGCGCCAGGCCGAGCCGCTGCCGCATGCCCAGCGAGTACGCCCGTACCCGGCGCCGGGCCGCGGCCGGGTTCAGCCCGACCAGGTCGAGCGTGGCGGCCACCCGCCGGGTGTCCACGCCCATCGTCCGGGCGGCCACGGCGAGCACCTCCCGGCCGGTGCGGCCGGCGTGCTGGGCGGAGGCGTCGAGCAGCACCCCGACCTCCCGGCCGGGGTTGGGCAGCCGGCGGTACGGCCGCCCGCCCACCGTCGCGCTGCCCGCCGTCGGTGGGGTGAGGCCACAGATCATGCGCATGGTGGTGGACTTGCCGGCGCCGTTGGGCCCGAGGAATCCGGTCACGGTCCCCGGCTCGCAGCGGAACGAGACGTCCTCGACGGCGGGGTGCGGGCCGTACCGCTTGGTGAGGTGGTCGACTTCGATCATGTGTCGAGCCTGCCGGCGCCACCCGGTCGGGCGCTGCGGCCGGCGGTCGAGCGGGGCACCGTCCCCGGTCTATGGTCGGCGTCGACTTTGGTAGCTGGTGGACCGGGCCGGCGGCTCCTTAGCATGGGCTGGTGAGCAGCGCCGTCGTACCGGATCATCCCTGGCTGCTGCCGGGCTCGCTGGCCCCGGCGGCGCCCGCTGCCCGGGCGGTGCGCCGCACCCCCCGGGACTGGCTCGTCGACGGCCTGGCCTTCCTCATCGCCCTGGGCTGGGTGGTGCTGTCCTGGAGCGACTCGCTGTCGCCGGACCCGCAGGTCGCGCTGAACGTCGGGCCGCCGTGGCTCAACGAGGTCGACCTGGTGATCGGTGTGCTGGTCGCGGCGGCGCTGTGGCTGCGCCGGCGCTGGCCGGTCGGGCTCGCCGTGGCCACCGCGCCGCTGGCGCTCTTCTCGGTCAGCGCGGGCGCGGCTCTGCTGATCATCCTGTTCACCGTGGTGGTGCACCAGCCGCTGGTGGTCGGTGCGGCACTGGTCGGCTGGCACCTGCTGACCAACCCGATCTACGTTGCGATCCGGCCCGACCCGACGATGTCGTTCTGGGCGTCCATGGCCTGGACGGTGATGTTCATCGGCGTCATGGTGGCCTGGGCGCTGTTCGTCCGGGCCCGACGGCAGCTCGTGCTCTCGCTGCGCGACCGCGCCGAACGGGCCGAGGCCGAGCAGCAGCTCCGGGTCGCCCAGGCCCGGCAGCTGGAACGCACCCGGATCGCCCGGGAGATGCACGACGTGCTCGCCCACCGGATCTCCCTGCTCAGCCTGCACGCCGGCGCCCTGGAGTTCCGGCCCGACGCCCCGGCCGGCGAGGTCGCCCGGGCGGCCGGGGTGATCCGGTCCAGCGCCCACGCCGCCCTTCAGGACCTGCGCGAGGTGATCGGTGTGCTGCGGGCCGAACCCGGCGTCGGGGAGACGGCCAGCCCGGAGCGGCCCCAGCCCACCCTGGCCGAGGTGCCGACGCTGGTCGCCGAGTCCCGCGCCGCGGGGGTACGGGTCTGCGTGGTCGACGAGGTGGTCGACGCGGCCGGCGTGCCGGTCGCGGTGGGGCGCAGCGCGTACCGGATCGTGCAGGAGGGGCTGACCAACGCCCGCAAGCACGCCCCCGGGGCGGTGGTGACCGTCCGGCTCGCCGGCGGCCCCGGGGACGGCCTCGCGGTGGAGATCCGCAACCCGTGGCCGGTGGGGGAGCCGGCGGGCGTGGCCATCCCGGGCACCGGGACGGGGCTGGTCGGCGTCGCCGAGCGGGTCGGTCTGGCCGGCGGCCGGCTGGAGCACGGGCGCGACGCCGAGGGCGACTTCCGGCTGACCGCCTGGCTGCCCTGGCCCGCCGCGTGAGCGCCGGGCAACCCCCGGTCCGGGTCCTGATCGTCGACGACGACGCCCTGGTCCGGGCCGGCCTGTCGATGATCCTCGGCGGGGTGCCGGAGGTCCAGGTGGTCGGCGAGGCGGCCGACGGCGCCGAGGTGCCCGAGGCGGTCGCCGCGTACGCCCCGGACGTCGTCCTGATGGACATCCGGATGCCCCGGGTCGACGGGCTGACCGCCACCGAGGCGCTGCGGGCCGCGCCGGATCCGCCCGAGGTGCTGGTGCTGACCACCTTCGACGCCGACGAGCAGGTGCTGCGGGCGTTGCGCGCCGGGGCGGGTGGCTTCCTGCTCAAGGACACCCCGCCGGCCGAGATCGTGGCCGCCGTACGGCGGGTCGCGGCCGGCGAGGCGACCCTCTCCCCGGCGGTGACCCGCCGGCTGATCGCGCACGTGACGGCGCCGGTGCCCGCCGCCGGTCCGGACGCCCGCCGGGAGCGGGCCCGGCGGCTGCTGGCCGGGCTCACCGCGCGGGAGCGGGAGGTGGCCGTGGCACTCGGCCAGGGCCGGACGAACGCGGAGATCTCGGCGGAGCTGTTCATGAGCGTGGCCACGGTCAAGGCGTACGTCTCCCGGCTGCTGGCCAAGCTCGACCTGAACAACCGGGTGCAGGTGGCCCTGCTCGTGCACGACGCCGGCCTGGCCTGACCGGTTCCGCCCCGAGGACGGTCCGCCGGAAGACACTCACGGGTGAGTGTTTCAGCAATGATGGTTTCACGAGTGAGCGTATTGACGGGTGACCGCGCGTTGAACCGCTGCCGCTCACCCTCCGTACCACCTGCCGAGGATGCGGTACGGCGCTTCCGCCGTCACCGATGCCGAGCTGCGGGAGGCCTGCCGTGCGAGTTGGTGAGCAGTCGACGGATCCCATCGACCTGATCCTGGGCGAGGTGCCGGTGCCGGCGCCGCTGACCCCCGAGGACGTCCGGCTCGCGGTGCGGGCGGTCATCGTGCACGCCGCCGAGGAGTGGCCGACCGGACCGCTGTGCCGCAACGACGGCGCCACGTACCCCTGCCGGCTGCACCGGTGGGGCCGGCGGGTGCTGGAGACCCACGGGCTCAACGAGCGTCAGATCGAGGCGCTGATCCGGCACGGCAACCCGTTCGTGCACGTGCCCTTCCCGTTCGTGGTCAACGGTCCGGCGCGCCCGGACCGTACCGTCGCCTCCGCCCCGCGCGGCCCGGTCGGCCGGGGTGTCCCGCCCGGGGTGCGGCCCGCCTTCCGGCCCGGCGGGCCCGGCCGGCCGGCCCCGACCGCCACGCCGCGCTGGCCCCGGGCGAGCTGACGACCGCCGCGGCCGGGCGTCGGGAAGACGCCGCGGCCGTGGTGTTCGGATCGGGGGCACGCCCGATCGCCCGGGTGCCGCGACGCCGGCCCGGCCCAGGACCCCCACCCGGGGCCGGGCCGGCGTCGCTCACCTACCGCGGATCCCGCACTTCGGCGCGGACCAACTGGTCGTGTTGCGTGACCGGTCGTCGTTGTTCTCCCGCCGGGAGTCCAGGTGCACGTGGTCGTTGTGGCCCGGGTAGCCGGGCCCGTAGAGGCCGCTGAAGCCGTGGTTGCGGCCCTGCCGGGCGACCTGGCAGAGCGTGGCGCCGCGGGCGGTCACGTCGGCGGCGTTGCCGTAGAGGTGCTGGCTGTCCCCGACCCCGCCGGCCCGGTTGTTGCAGGCCCGGCTGCGGAACCCGCTGGACACGGTGAGCGGCTTGTCGCCCAGCCCGCGGCGCAGCGCCTCCAGTTTCCACATGATCCGGACGGCGTTGAACCGGGTGCGTGACGCGGACAGCGGCCCGCCGGTCCACCCGCCGCGCCCGCAGCCGTCGTCCAGCTGCGCGTAGCTGAAGTGCCGGGGCGTGCAGTCGTCGTCCTGGATCTCGTACAGCTTGCCGAAGGTCTTGGGGCCGGCGATCCCGTCGGCCTTCAGCCCGTACGCGGCCTGGAAGCGCCGTACGGCGGCGGTGGTCTTCGGCCCGTACCGGCCGTCGTTCTCGACGATGTCCCGGTAGCCCGCCCAGCCGGCGACCCGGATCTGCAGCTGGCGGACGTCCGCGCCGGTGCGTCCCTGGCTGAGGGTGCGTTTCCAGGTGTAGCAGCCGTCGGCATGGGCGGCCGGCGCGGCGGCCACGGTGGCGATCACCGCACCGGGCAGGGCCAGGGCGAGCGCGACGGCGGCTCGCCGCAGGATGGTCAGGCGCACAGGAGTCCTCCAGGGTGCGGAGCGGATGGAAGTGGCGGGCATCGGGGCTTGTCCCGTCATCACTCACCTTCGCAAGCCCTGCTCGCATTCAGCCGCGAACGAGAACAATTCACCCTCATGTCGGTTGTTCCTGGGCACTAGCTGAGGAAGTGGGGCGAACCGCCAATCTCCAGCGTGGGATGAACCCCGGCCGAAAGGGGATGGCGGGCGGAAAACTCGCGCCATGACGCAAAGGCGGCGTGCCGCCACCGAGGGTGACTCCCGTCCCTTCCGCATCGCGAGGTACCGTCACGGCGGGCCTGCGGACGGGGAGGTGGGCGTGGCGCGCGGAGGGGTCTTCTGCGTCGAGGGGCAGTGGCACCGCGACCTGAACGAGCGCGGCTCGGTGCTGCCCACGCTGGAACTGCTCGAACGGCTCGGCCGGATCCGCTTCATCCACAAGGACGCCGCCACCCGGGACGAGCTCTTCTACTTCCTGGACCGCTGGCTGCTCAAGCAGTACGCCGACTACCGGGTCGGTTTCTTCGCCATGCACGGCGAACCCAGCCGGCTCTGCCTGACCGACTGGGATTCCGTCGAGCTGACCGACGTGGCGGAGCGGATGGCCGGCCGGTGCGAGGGGCGGCGGCTCTATTTCGGCAGCTGCTCGGTGCTGCGCGCCTCCGACGCCACGCTGCGCGATTTCCTGGAGGTCACCGGAGCCGCTCTGATCTGCGGCTTCACCCGCGACGTCGACTGGGTCGAATCGGCCGCCTTCGAAACAGTGCTGCTCGACGTGCTCGCCAACGGCCAGCGGCACAACGCCGCCGAGCTGCGGATGGGCTCGGCGCACTGGGCGCCGCTCGCCTCGTACCTGGGCTTCCGGGTGATCTACGCCAACGGCCGGGCCTGGCGGCCCAGCGGCCGGCCCCGGGTCCCCAACCAGGCGACCGCCCGCCGGGCCCTGGGCCACCCGCACTGACCGGCGCGGCTCCCGGCCCGGGCGGCCGGCTCCGCCGGCTGGTAGAACCGACACATGGCACGCAGCATCGCGAGCAACACCCGCGTCGACCGGGACGCGCTGACCGAGTTCCTCCGCCCCCGGCACCGGGTGCTGTTGATGACCACCCGGGCTGACGGCCGGCCGCAGTCCTCGCCGGTCTCCGGCGGCGTCGACGCGCAGGGCCGGCTGGTGATCTCCACCTATCCGGAGCGGGCCAAGGTGACCAACATCCGGCGCGACCCCCGGGTCTCGGCCTGCGTGCTCTCCGACGACTGGAACGGCCCGTGGGTGCAGGTCGACGGCACCGCCGAGGTGCTGGACCTGCCTGAGGCACTGGAACCGCTGGTGGAATACTTCCGCAGCATCTCCGGGGAGCACCCCGACTGGGACGAGTACCGGGCGGCGATGGTCCGGCAGGGCAAGTCGCTGATCCGGGTGACCATCGACGGCTGGGGGCCGATCGCCACCGGCGGCTTCCCCGCCCGGCTGGCCGACTGAACCGCGCTCAGTACGCGGCGGTGAACCGCATGTTCTCGAACCGCGGCTGCTCGATCTCGTCGACGACCGCCACCGCCAGGTCCTCGTAGGTCAGCACCGAGCGGCCCTGCGCGTCGGTCACCGGCTGCTCGGTGCCGGTCCGGTAGTGGCCGGTCCGTTCGCCGGGGTGGAACTCCAGCGGCGGTGGCGAGACGTACGTCCAGGTCACGCCGTCGGCGGCGGTACGGTAGACGGCCAGCGCGTCGGCCTGCCCCAACGCCGCCTCCCGGTACTCGTCGGGGAAGTCCGGCTCGTCGAGGAACGGGGTGCCCTGCGGGGTGAGCAGCGTCGACCCGCCCCCCACATGGATGATCCGCGGCGGGGCCGGCACGTCGCGCAGCACGGTGACCAGGTTCTGCGCCGCGTCGCGCCACAGGGACCGGTCGTCGCCGCCGCCGATCGCCACCACCAGCACGTCAGCGTCCGGCGCCAGCTCCCGTACGCTGCGCGCCGAGGTGACGTCGCCGGTGACCAGCCGTACCCCGGCCGGCAGGTAGCTGGTCGCCTCCGGGCGCCGCACCGCGGCGGTGACCCGGTGCCCCCGGTCGAACGCCTCGGCGGTGATCCGCGACCCCGCGGTGCCGCCGGCACCGAACACCACCACGTTGCTCATCGCCTGACCGCCTCCCGCCCCCATGCCGTCCGCCTCCCAGGCTATGGAGGTGGCGGGTGTCGGCGGGCGGTAACGGCTCAGTCGATCAGCGCGGAGTAGACCAGCTGGCGCAGCTGCGACCGCAGCGGGTAGGTGCTCGACGGCATCAGCTGGGTGAACAGCAGCGCCGTGACCTCCTCCACCGGGTCCACCCAGAACGCGGTGCTGGCCAGGCCGCCCCAGTAGTACTCGCCGACGCTGCTCGGCACCCGGGACGGCACCGGATCCAGCACCACGGCGAAGCCCAGCCCGAAGCCGATGCCGTCGAGGATCGTCTCGGAGAACCCCGCCGGGGCGAAGGAGGCCAGGTCGCCGCCGCCGGGCAGGTGGTTGCGGGTCATGAAGCGCACGGTGCGCGGGCCCAGCAGGCGGACCCCGTCCAGCTCGCCGCCGCGCAGCAGCAACTGGGTGAACCGGTGGTAGTCGGCGGCGGTGGAGACCAGCCCACCGCCCCCGGAGAACCAGCTCGGCTCGGTCAGCGCGGCCCGGCCGATGCCGTCGGCGCGGACCGCCTGCCCGGTGGCCGGGTGCGGGGCGTAGAGGGCGGCCAGCCGCTTGGCGTCCGCCTCGTCGACCCACCAGCGGGTGTCGGTCATGCCCAGCGGGCGCAGCACCCGCTCGGCGAGGAACGCGTCCAGGGACTGCCCGGAGACCACCTCCACCAGCCGGCCCAGCACGTCGGTGGCGACGCCGTAGTTCCAGCTCGTGCCCGGCTGGAACAGCAGCGGCAGCCGGGCCAGGCCGGCCGAGGCCGCGGCCAGGTCCGCGCCCGGGGGCACCCCCAGGTCGAAGCCCGCCTTCCGGTACAGGCTGTCGACCACCGAGGTCTGCGCGAAGCCGTACGTCAGGCCGGCGGTGTGGGTGAGCAGGTGCCAGACCCGGATCGGCTCGACCGCCGGCACGGTGTACGGCTTGAGCAGCGAACCCTTGTCGAAGACCCGAACGTCGGCGAACTCCGGCAGCCAGCGGCTGATCGGGTCGGTCAGCTCGAACCGGCCCTCCTCCCAGAGCATCATCGCGGCGACCGAGGTGAGCGGCTTGGTCATCGAGTAGATCCGCCACAGCGTGTCCGCCTCGACCGGCGTGCCGGCCTCCCGGTCGCGCAGCCCGTACGTGGCTGAGTGGGCGACCTCGCCGCGCCGGGTCACCACGATCTGCCACCCGGCCAGCCGGCCGTCGTCGACGTACCGGCCGAAGTGCTCGTCGATGCGCGCCAGCCGCGCGGGGTCGAAGCCGATCTGGTCCGGGTCGATGGTTCGCGCCACAGTCACCCGTCGAACCTACTAGCGGGTAGGCGGGCACCGGAAGGGTGTCGGTGGGTGGGTTAGCCTGGGCCGGTGCCGGAGCTGACCGAGGACACCGCCTTCGACGACACCGCCTTCCACGACGACGACTGGTACGCCGAGGAGTTGGTGGACCGGCAGTTCGTCCGCTGCTCCTTCCAGCGGGTCGACCTGACCGAGGCGCTCACCCAGGGCGCGGTGTTCACCGAGTGCGACTTCGGCAGCGTGCGCTTCAACGCCTCGCGGCACGCCGCCTCCGCCTTCATCCGCTGCACCTTCCGCCGGTGCAACTTCTTCGACGCCGAGTTCACCGGCTGCAAGCTGGTCGGCAGCACCTTCACCGACTGCGACCTGCGACCGCTGCGGGTCGACGGCGGGGACTGGTCCTTCGTCACCCTGACTCGCGCCGACCTGCGCGACGCGCGGTTCACCGGGGCGCGGATGCGGGAGGCGGACCTCACCGGGGCGGATCTGACCGACGCCACGGTGACCGGGGTCGACCTCTCCGGCGCGCAGCTCGACGGGTGCCGGCTCACCCGTGCCGACCTGCGCGGCAGCGACCTGAGCGCGCTCGACCCGAGCACCGTCGAGCGGGCCGGCGCGCTGATCGACCCGGAGCAGGCGGTCGTGCTGGCCCAGGCGCTCGGCTTCCGGATCGGCTGAGCCCGCAGGCCCGCCCGGCAGGGCCCGTGGTCCCGGGGGCGCGACCAGCACCGGTAATACCGGATGGTAACGAACTGGAAACGCCCACCGTCCGACATATGGCGCGTCGCGCCGCTGCGATGGCACCGTGAGGGGCCTCGCGTGCCGCGGGGTCGGGAGCACCGGGAGACGGAGGTGCGGGTGGCGGAGCGGGACCGGGCCGGTGAGTTGCGGCCGCTGAGGGCCGGCGGGCGGCGGGGCGGACCGGGGACGGCCGGCACCGGAAACGCCCACGGCGTACACCGGCTGGCGCCGACCGGGCGTGGCCGGCGTCGCGTGGACGTGCTGGTCGGGATCGCCGTGCTCGCCTGCCTGATCGCCCTGGTCAACTACCTCGGCGCCGTGCGCGACCGGGAGGCCGACCCGTCGGACGCCGGCGCACCGCCGGGAGGCGGGCTGCCCGGCGCCGCTTTCCCGGCCCCGCCGACCTTCGGCGCGTCGGCCGGTCCCGCCTCGCCCGGACTGCGGCCCCGACAGCAGCATCCGAGCACCCGGCCGCCCGCGCCGTCGCCCCCGGCCCGGCCCAGCCGCCCGCCCGCGCCGTCACCCGCACCGCCACCGGCACCGGCGGTCGCGGTCAGCCAGGCCGACGTGCCGGCGGTGGTCGACCTGACCGCCGTCGGCGGCGCCGACTGGGTGCACTGGGGCCTGGGCGGTGGGGCGGCGCCGGTGCGCAAGCGGGGCGGCTCCGGCGAGATCGCCGACGAGGGCGGCCCCGGCGCCCGCGGCGGCTACGACACCAACCCCGAGGGGTACGGCTGGCGCGACGGCGATCCGGTGGAGCGGATCGACGCCACCATGACCGGGGTCTACGTGTGCGACGTCGGCAACGGCTTCCGGCTGTCGGTGGCGGGCGACGGGACGACCCGCACCGCCGTGCTCTACGCCGGGGTGTGGATGGCCCGCGGCCGGCTGGACGTGCGGCTCTCCGGCGGCGGCCCGACCACCACGCTGCGGCTGGAGGATCCGCACACCACCCACACGGCGCAGTTCACCATCCGGTTTCAGGCGGCCCGGGGCGCGAAGGTGCTGATCTCGTGGACCGCCGAGGAGTCCTTCACCGGGTGCGGCAACGTGAACCTGCAGGCACTCGCGCTGCGCTGAGCCGCGTCGATCAGCCGGCCGGCCCGGGTCGACCCGGGTAGCGTCTCGGGCGGGATCGTAGAGCTGGAGGAGACGATGACGTCGAGCGAGCGGGTGCTGGACAGCCCGCAGGGCTGGGTCGCCGACCACATCCACCGGTACGTCGAGACGGGTGGTGTCGAGGGGCACGAGTGGCGACCGGGTGTCTTCACGCTGCTGCTCACCACCCGTGGGCGGCGCAGCGGCAAGCTCCGCCGCACCGCGCTGATCTACGGCCGCGACGGCGACGACTACCTGGTGGTCGCCTCCCAGGGTGGCGCCCCGCAGCACCCCGCCTGGTACCTGAATCTGCTGGCCGATCCGCGGGCCGAGGTGCAGGTGGGTGCCGAGACCTTTCCGGTCCGGGCGCGTACCGCCAGCGGCGGGGAGAAGGCCCGGATGTGGGCCACCATGACCGCGATCTGGCCGGCGTACGACGAGTACCAGACCAAGACCGACCGGGAGATCCCGGTGGTGGTGCTCGAACGGGCCTGACTCGGGGGTCGGGGCGCGGGACAGTTTGTCCGTCGCCCGCCGGTCACCTGGCCGTAACTTCTGGCTGTCCGGCTCCGACCATCCTCTGTGGAGGCCCGTTCGATGACCAACAGTGCCGTCCGACCCGTCACGCCGTCCGGCGGTCACGACGTGCTCCGGGAGATCCCGCTGCCGCCGTACGTGACCGGCGAGGACGTCCAGTTCGCCGTCCGGGCGGTGGTGGTGCACGCGCCACGGCGCTGGTCGGGCGGCACGGTGTGCCGCAACGACGCCAGCCCCTACCCGTGCCGGCTGCACCGGTGGGGCCGGCGGGTGCTGGCCCTGCGCGGCCTGCCGCCGGCGGAGATCGACGCACTGGTGGAGCGGGGCGACCCGGTGGCGCCGGTGGCGTCCCGTCCCACCCGGCCGGTGGCCTGATCCGGCCGGTGCCCCGGCCCCCCGGCCCGGGGCACCGGCGGTGGCTCAACAGGCGATCGGTTTCACCCACGAGCACTCCAGGCCCTCCGGCACGCGGGGGGTCTGCGGCGCGACCGGGACCGCCACCCGCGCCGTGGTCGGGCTCGCCACCCGGTACGACGCCAGCGCGATGGCGATCTGGTCCTCCAGGCTCTTGACCGACGACGCCAGGTAGTTGTTCAGCACGATCGAGAAGGCCAGCAGGTGGCCGTCGCCGTCGGTGGCGTAGCCGGAGAGGCCGGAGACACCGGTGAGGCTGCCGGTCTTGGCGTGCACGTTGTTCGCGGCGGCGGTGCCCCGCATCCGGCTGCGCAGCGTGCCGCCGACGAACCGCTCGGCGTTGCCGGCGACGGGCAGCGCCGCGTACCAGGTGTCGAACCACGGCTCGTCCCGGACCGCGGTGAGCAGCGAGACGAACTCGGCCGGCGGGATCAGGTTGCGCCGGGACAGGCCCGATCCGTCGCGCTGGCGCAGCGTGCCGGTGTCCATGCCGGCGTCGGCGACGTACTCGCTGATCGCGGCGAGGCCGGTCGACCAGGTGCCCCGGCCGGAGATGATCCGCCCGATCTCCTTGGTCAGCACCTCGGCGTGCCCGTTGTTGGACAGCTTCAGGAACGGCGTCATCAGCTCGCCGAGGGGCATCGAGTCGTGCCGGGCCACCGGGGCCGCCTCGGTCGGGGTGGCCCGGCCGAGGACCGTCGGGCCGAGTACCCGGATGCCGTGCCGGTGCAGCGCGGCCCGGAACACGTCCGCCGCGTACCCGGTCGGTTCCCACACCGTCATCCACTCGTCCACCGGGTCGTCGCCGACCTCGATCCGGCCGGTCACCACGACGGTGTCGCCGCCGTGCTCCCGCTCGAAGGAGAGGTCGGTGCCGCCCTCGGTCACCGTCACGGCCCGATTGTCGATCTTCACCCAGTTGTTGGCCGGGGTCATGGTCACCGCCGGCCGGTCACCGGCCGCGCCGCCGGGCGCGGCCCGCATGATCACCGTGCCCGCGTCGTAGTCGGTGTCCGGCGCGACGGTCAGCGCGGAGACCTGCGCCGCGTAGTAGTAGGACTCGTCGTCCCAGGTCCAGTCCGGGCCGAGTCGGGTGTCGTCGTAGCGGGTGTCGTCGGCGACCAGCTTGCCGGTGACCATCCGTACGCCCTCGGCGGCGACCTGGGCGGCGAGCGCGTCGTAGTCGGCGGCGAGCATCGTCGGATCCCCGCCGCCGCGCAGGTAGAGATCGCCGGAGAGCACCCCCGCGCGGCGGTTTCCGGTGCTGCGCACGTCGGTGGTGAAGCGGTGGCCGGTGCCGAGGAGCGCCAGCGCGGCGGCGGAGGTGAGCAGCTTGGTGTTGGAGGCGGGCACCAGCCGGCGGTCGCCGTTGCGGTCGTACAGCGTCTCCCCGGTGGTGGTGTCGACCACCACCACCCCGGCCTGCGCCCCGTCCAGCCGGGAGTCGGCGAGGACCGCGTCGATGGCGGCGTGCAACCGGGTCTGCGCCGGGTCGGGGGATTCGGCGGTGGCGGGTGCGCCGGCGCCGGCGGTGGCGACGAGCAGCGCGGTCAGCGCGAGCCCTCGGGTGAAGAGACGTCGTTGCATCCGTCGATGTTCGCACGGAGTTTTCTGTCAGAGAAGCCTCGGCGGTGAAGATTTGTTACCGACGGTCGGGCGGTACGCGAGGCACGGGGGCACCGCCCGGTCTGGTCCACCACGTCACCCCATCAGGTGAGCCCCCAGATCACGAAGCTGGCGACGGTGCCGCCGGCGAACTGGGCGATCCGGTACGTGAGCACCATCCATGACCTCAGCATAAGGACGGATCCGACATGTCCGGGTGGAAACGCCCCCGCTGTCGGCGGGCGTCGAGTCACCCGGCTCTATTTGACGGATGGTTGGTCAGGGGGCACGGTGGAGATGAGGGACGGCCCCGGTCGGCCCCGATCCCGCCCGCGGCGGCCCTTCCGGCCCCGCGCCTTCGGCCCGACGCGCGGGCCGTCTGCGGCCCCGTCGAACGGCCGCGATCCGACACCCACGAGGAGTCCTCAGCATGCTCACCATGACCGACAACGCCGTGCTCGTGATCCGCGACCTCACCGTGCAGCAGGACGTCGCCCCGTCCGGTGGGCTGCGCATCGCCGCCGACACCGAGGCCGGCTCGCTCACCATTGAACTGGTGCCCCAGCCGGCTCAGGGCGACCAGGTGGTGGACAACCAGGGCGCCCGCATCTTCCTCGACTCCGACGCGGCCGAGCTGCTCGGCGAGACCTCGGTCGACGCTACGGTTGACGACGAGGGGGTCGTCCAGTTCGGGTTCAGCGAGAAGGAGTGATCCGCCGGGCGGGCCGCCCACGCTCGGTGTCGCGGCCCGTCCGCCACGGGCCCGGTCCGCTCTCCGGGCCCGGGCCCGCCAGCGCACGCAGCACCCACGCCAGGTGGTGCGAGGTGCTCCACGCGGTCCAGTTCGCGGCGGAACTCGCGCCGGCCCCCCGGCGCGCCCGGCGCAGCAGCTCGTGGTCGCCCCAGGAGAACGCCGCCCCGGCGGCCGGCCAGTGCGGCGCGGCGACCAGCGCCCGGCACAGGTCGGCGAAGCGCTCGTCGCCCCGCCCACCCCGCCGCGACCAGCGGTAGACCCACCACTCGCCGTCCCCGGTGTACGCCACCGTGGGCAGCCGGTCACCCGCCGGCCCCGCGCCCGGCGCCGCGCAGCCGACCCCGTAGTCGCCGAAGCCGACGCCCAGCTCGGCCAGCCGCTGCCAGAGCAGCCAGTCCCAGCGCGGCAGCCGTACCGGCTCGTCGGTGAGCAGGCGGGCCAGGGACGGCGGCAGCCCGCCCGCCGTCAGCGTCACCGAGCACCAGGCGTGCCGGCGGGCCCAGTCCAGTAGCCGGCGCGCCCGCGGCTCGGCCTGCCGTACGTCCGCCGGGCAGCACACGTCCCCGGCGTCGATCAGCAGGTCGCACTGCTCCGGCACCAGGCCGGTGAACCGCCAGATCCGTTCCACCGCAGCCGTCGTGGCATCCGGGCCGGCCCGGTCCTGGCCGGTGCGCAGCCGGACCACCGCCCGGCGGGCGTACGCCCGCGCGGCCACCCCGTGCGCCAGCAACCGGCGGTCCCCCTCCGCCAGCCCGATCACCGGGACCAGCGGTACGCCCAGCCGGACCACCTCGGCGGCGGCGCCCTCCGGCAGTGCCGAGACGTCGACCGCCGGCAGCAGACCCTCGGGCAGCCGGCGCAGGCCGTCCACAACGGAGGCGTCCACAGTCGACAGCGCCAGGACCGGGGCGAGCAGCGGAAGCGCGGCCGGGTCGAGATGACCGAGCGCCTCCAGCTCGCCCCGCCGGCCCGGGAGGACGGGCCGGTAGACCGGGTCCACCGCCCGGCCCACGTAGGCGGGCACCATACCTCAATGTAGCCAGGTGGAAGCGTTGCGCACAGGCCCTTTCGGCCCGGGAACCCTTACGCGGAAGGCCCCCGGCGTGCAGACGAGCGCACGGCGCCGCCGGACCCGAGTCCCAACGTCGCCGCGCTCGGCCGTCTCCCACCACCGCAGCCCGACGGCGAGTACGTCGGCGGGGACCTGGCACCGACCGGTGCGGCCCGCACCGGTCATAGGCACTCGATCCCCCGTTCGCACGCGGGCAAACCTGGGAACCGTGGCGAATTCCACCATCTGCGAGTCCCGGCGTGATCTGCCGCCGGACCGGGTATGAGCGCGGCATGGAGCATTACACGATCGCGACGGTCGCCGAGAAGAGCCCGGATTTCCGCCAGGTGCTCTGGACCGGCGCGCACAGCCAGTTGGTGATCATGACCATCCCGCCGGGCGGCGAGATCGGCGAGGAGGTCCACGAGGGCATCGACCAGATCCTCACCTTCGTCAGTGGGACCGGTGAGGCCCGGGTGGCCGGCGAGAAGAAGGAGGTCGTCGCGGGGGACCTGGTGGTCGTGCCGGCGGGCACGAAGCACAACTTCGTCAACACCGGGCCGAACCCGCTGGTGCTCTACACCGTTTACGGGCCGCCGGAGCACGCCGACCAGGTGGTGCACCGGACCAAGGAGGAGGCCGACGCGGCCGAGGCCGCCGGCGAGGACGAGCCGCCGACCTCCTGACCCCGCCGTCCGGTCGCCTCTCCGCCGGAAGCATCCCGGCGCGCGAGACGGGTACCCGGCGCCCGTGGAGCAGCCGGCAATCTCCGACTACGGGTTCCTCTCCGACTGCCGCTCCGGCGCGCTGGTCGGCCGGGACGGCTCGGTCGACTGGTGGTGCCCGAACCGGTTCGACGGCCCGTCGGTGTTCGGCCGGGTCCTCGACCCCGACGCCGGTCACTGGCGGCTCGCCCCGCTCGCCGCCAGCCAGGTGGAGCGGTCGTACCACCCGGACACGCTGGTGCTGCGGACCGTGCACCACACCCCGGAGGGCAGCGTCGCGGTCACCGACGCGCTCGCCGCCGAGGTCGGCGCCCGGGGACACCAGCTGGGGATGAACTCGCCCGCGGTGCTGGTGCGGGTGGTCGAAGGGCTCAGCGGCCGGGTCCGGATGCGGCTGGACTTCGCCCCCCGGCCGGAGTACGGCCTGCTCACGCCGTACCTGCACGAGCAGGACGACGGCGCGGTACTGGCCACCGCCGGCCCGGTCACGCTGATCCTGCGCGGCGGCACGCTGCGGCTGCGCGCCGACCCCTACCGGGTCCGGCACGACTTCGAGGTCGACGCCGGTCAGGTGGTCGGCTTCGACCTGGCGTACGCCCCGGCGTACGGCGGGCCGCCGGCCCGGCTGGACCCGATCTTCACCCTCGCCGAGACGGTACGGGCCTGGGAGGCGTACCGGGAGACGCACCGCTACGAGGGCCGGTACCCCGAACCGGTCCGGCGCAGCGCCACCGTGCTCACCGGCCTGACGTACACCCGCAGCGGCGCGGTCGCGGCCGCGCTGACCACGTCGCTGCCCGAGCGAATCGGCGGCGACCGCAACTACGACTACCGCTACTCCTGGTTGCGCGACTTCTCGATGACCATGCGCGCGTTCTGGGTGGCCGCCTGCCCGGACGAGGCCACCCGGCTGTTCGCCTGGGCGGCCCGCTCGATCGGTCGGATCGGTGACCGGCCGGTGCCCGTGCTGTTCGGCCTGGAAGGGGAGCGCGACATCTCCGAGCACGCGCTGGACCACCTGCGCGGCTGGGGAGCCAGCCGGCCGGTCCGGGTCGGCAACGACGCCTGGCAGCAGCGCCAGCTCGACGTGCCCGGCGAGGTGATCTCGGCGGTCTGGCTGCTGCACGACTATCTCGGCGAGACCTTCGACGAGGAACTGCGGGAGATGGTGATCGGGCTGGCCGAGCAGGTCGCGACGACCTGGCGGCTGCCGGACCGGGGGATGTGGGAGACCCGGGACATCGAACGGCACTACCTGTCGTCCAAGGTGCTCTGCTGGGCGGCGCTGGACAGGGCGGTAACCCTGGCGCCCCGGCTGGGCGAGCGGGCCGACCCGCGCCGGTGGGCGGCCATCCGGGACGAGATCCGGGCCACCGTGCTGCGGGAGGGCTGGAACGAGCGGATCGGGGCGTACACCGGGGCTTTCGGCTCCGCCGAGCTGGACGCCTCGGCCCTGTTCCTGCCGGTGGTGCACTTCCTCGACGCCCGGGACCCGCGGATGCGCTCCACCATCGAGGTCATCGAGCGGGAGTTGGGCACCGACGACGGCCTGGTGCGGCGCTGGGCCACCGACCCGGCCGGGTTCGTACTGTGTTCGTTCTGGCTGGTGGAGTGCCTGGTGATGGCCGGGGAGCGGGAGCGCGCCCAGGCGCTGTTCGAGAAGGTGCTCGGCCAGGCCAACGATGTCGGCCTCTTCGCCGAGCAGATCGACCTGTCCACCGGCGGGCAGCTCGGCAACACCCCGCAGGCCCTGTCGCACATCGGGCTGATCAACGCGGCCTGGCGGCTCACCGACCCGAACTCGACGTGAGCCGGTCGCGCCCCGCCGAGAGTGATTGCCGGGGCCCCCGCCTATACCAGACGCGTTAAGCGGGGGCCCCTCCTAATGAGTGTTGCGGGTCGGCCTCAGGCAGACTCGTCCGGTGGTAGCCGCCGGTGGGTGAGCACTCGTCCCTCC
>NZ_JBFAID010000046.1:0-56464 GCF_040654475.1 Micromonospora sp. NPDC050686 | reverse complement strand
ACCGCCGTGATCTGGCACAACTGGCACACCAACCAACCCGTACTCCGCTCACTGACCGCGTACGACCACTGAACCCTTGGAATAGATCGTCTAGGTCTAGCGGGATGCTGGCCCTGAGCGCCGTAGTCACGTTGGCAGTAGTCGGGTGCGGGGTGCTGCCGAAGAAGGATGCCGCGTCCCCGGCTGCCTCCAGCGCTCCGGCCGCCACCGCCAGCACCGCCAGGTCCCTGGCCGAAACCCGCAGTACCATGACCGAGAATCTCAAGGTCGAGGTCGTCGGCCTCAACCGCGTCAAGGGCAAGCACCTCATCGCCCAGATCCGCCTGTCCAACACCGGCACGGAGAAGCACCTGTCCTGGGCCGGCGAGATGGGCGACCACACGCGCCCCCTCGGCGAGATCAACTGGGCCTCCGGCATCGGCGTCCTCGACGCGCGGGCCCGCACCTGGCTCCTGCCATACCAGCCCGTCGGTTCCCCCTGCCTGTGCAGTGGTCGGGACCGCGACGGCCTCGGCCCGTTCATCGACCCTGGCCAGTCGATCACCGTCTACGCGGTGCTGCCCGCACCGTCGGGCAACCCTGCGACGACCGTCGTCGTCACGCCCGTGGGCCCGCCGATGCTCAACGTGCCCATCAGCGACGAAGCCTTAGCCGGTGACTTTCCCGACCCCGATGCCGAACCCGTCACCCCGGTCACCCGCCGCCTCATCCTTTCCTCCGAATACCTGGACAAGTCGGAGGAGACCGCCGACGACGGCAAGGATCTGCAGGTCAACCTCTCCGCCGACGTGCTGTTCGCGGTGGACAAGGCCACCCTCACCCCCAAAGCCAAGTCGGTCATGGACCGCACGGCCCAGCTCATCGACGCCTCCCCCGCCACGACGGTGACGGTGGCCGGCCACGCCGACTCCTCCGGCAACAACGCCATCAACGACCCACTGTCGCTGCGCCGAGCCCAGGCGGTACAGCACGCCCTGTCAGCGCTGCTGTCCAGGGACGGGGTCCGCTTCCAGACCGAGGGGTACGGCTCACGCCGCCCGCTGTACAGCAACGACAGCGACGAGGGCAAGCGCCGCAACCGCCGCGTCACGGTGACCTTTCCCAAACCTCAGCCCGCCACCCGGGAACCGGCGGCCACGACCACTGCCGGCGCGACCGGCCTGACCGGCATCACCAAGGCGGACGGCCAGCCCATCGCCATGGAGGTCACCGGCCTGCGCCGACTGCCCGGCGGCCTCGGCCTGCTCACCTACAAGATCACCAATGAGGGCTCAGCCAAGTCCTGGTTCCGCGACCTTCACCACGCTCAGGACTGGGAGGCGTACAAGTACCAGGCCGCAACCAACGTCCGCATGACCGACGTCGCCGCCCGCCGCCAGTACCTGCCCGGCCGCCTGGAGGTCCCCACCGACGACGGCGTGGACTTCTACTGCGCATGCACAGACGTCTCCGGCGTCCGGATCAGCACCGAGAAGTTCGCACCGGGCCAGACCCGCGAGTTCTGGAACCTCTTCGCCCTGCCCGACACCGCCGACACCCTCCAGGTCAAGATTGGCCCGTTCCGCGACCTCCACGTTTCCATCCAGTGATGGCAGTAGCGGCATTTAGCGGTTAGAGCCTGGCACGGAGGCCACCCGGCCGACCGCGAGGGATCGCCTCACGATGATGAGAGGCGATCCCTCGCGGTCGCTTCAGTGGGCGGTAGGCCGCAACGACGGCATGGCCTGCGAGCGAACACACAGGCCCAGCTGTCAAGGGTCGGGAGTGTGTCGGGTTCCCTGTTTGGACCCTTCGTGTGATCGAGGTTGTTGGATGGCGATCCGGCCGCCGTAGGCGAGGATCAGGGCGTTGAGGACGTTGGTCCAACAGAGCCGGTCGCTACGTGGCGTCCGGCCAGGCGGCGGGTGGCGTCCGAAAGACGGACGAAGAAACATGACACAAGGTGTCAGGTTTTGGGTTGAGCATGGTTTCGCTGCTTGGCGTCGATGGTGGGCGTGGGCCGTGCACCATGGGAAGAAACGGATAGATAAGGACCTCCATGCGCGAAACTGCAGAAGATCTCAAAGAGCTTCAGGCCCTCCTTGACGCCTCCCTCTCCCGCTCCGCCTCGCACCTCCGCTCGATCATCAACACGGAGCGGACTCTGACCGCGGAGCAGCTCACCCAGGTCCTCACCGGCATGTGCACCCTCGCCCTGTCCACCGTGACGGCGAAGGGCGAGCCGCGGATCAGCGGTGTGGACGGGCACTTCCTGCACGGCAAGTGGTACTTCGGCACGGCGCGCGGCGCCGTCAAGGCGCGCCATCTCGCGGCACGGCCAGCAGCCAGCGCCGCGCACATGCGCGGTGAGGACCTGGGCGTGTTCACGCACGGCAAGGCGGAGATCCTTAACCCACCCGACGGGGAGCCGGCCGCGGACTGGCCGGACGTGCTCGCGTACTTGAAGGACTTCTACGGCGAGGACCTCTTCGACTGGGACAACGACGTCGTCTACTACCGGCTGCATCCGCACTGGATGACCGTCTACGCCCCCGACATCGCAAAGCTCGCCGCGGCGTCCCAGTCTTGATCCGCTGCGCGGCCCGCACCGGGCCCGGCCACGTGACGAAGATTCAGCACCATTGATGACGATCTGCCGGGTAGTGGCGTGATCGGTTTGTTCGGCATGGGTGGGGCCGCTCCGCTCATGTCCTGCTGTGTTGCGAGAGGGTGGACGAAGGTTGACGGCATTCGTACGGGACGTCGCGAATATGGGGCGCGAGACCATCGACGTGGTGGGGGCTCGTACCAACAATCTGCGGGACGTGTCCGTGAGCATCCCCAAGGGACAGCTCGTCGCCTTCACCGGAGTGAGCGGCAGCGGCAAGACCTCGCTGGCCATCGACACCCTGCACAACGAAGCCCAACTGCGGTACCTGGAGGGGCTTTCGCCGTTCGTGCGGCAGTACATCACTCAGCGCAATCGGCCGAAGGTCGATCGAATCCTGGGCCTCGGCGCGACGCTCGCGGTCGACCAGCGCCGTCTGAACCGCAACCCCCGCTCCACGGTCGCGACGATCACCGGCATCGACGGGCACCTGGGGCTGCTGTACTCGCGCCTTCCGGGCATCGGCGCAGACCCGGCGGCCGAGAGTGGGGACGGGCATCTGACGACCGCTCACTTCGACCGCAACAGCCCGGAAGGGAGCTGTGCGGACTGCCACGGGGTGGGCGGGCGCTGGCAGGCGCAGGAGGACCTGGTCATCACTCACCCGGAGCGTCCGCTCTTCGAGGGGGCCTCGCCCTGGTACGCGAAGTGGCGGTCGGGGGAGCACGCGTTCGTACCGGCGCTCGCCGAGAAGCGGGGCGTGGACCTCGGCCGGTCGTGGCAGTCGCTGCCCGAGGAGTTCCGTCGCTGCGTGCTGTACGGCACGGGTGACGAGAAGATCGAGGCGACCGTCGACATGACGAACAAGAATGAGACGGCCCTGGTGACCTACACCTCGAGCCAGCCGCTGCGGGGCGCGCTCGCCGAGGTGGAGCGGGTGTTCGTGAACGCGCAGACGTCCAGCGCCAAGCAGCGCTACCTGCCGTACATGCGCAAGCGGCCCTGCGGCACCTGCGGCGGCAGCGGGTACGACCAGGTGGCCCGGTCCGTGCGGTTCGGCGGGCTGACGTACCCCGACCTGCTCGAGGTGGAAGTACGGGAGGTGCGCCGCTGGGCGAAACGCGTGGCGGACGACCTGGGCGCGCGGCAGCGCGAGGTGGGTGAGCCGCTGCTGCAGGACCTCGGTCGCAGGCTCGGCATCCTTGACCGGCTCGGCCTGGCCCATCTCCAGCTGTCCCGCAGCGCGGCGACGCTGTCCGGGGGTGAGTTGCAGCGGACCCGGCTCGCCGCGCAGCTCAGCACCGAGCTGAGCGGCATCATCTTCGTCCTGGACGAGCCCGGGACGGGGCTGCATCCGGCGGACAAGGCGCAGCTGCTCGACGTCGCCCTAGAGCTGCGCGAGGCTGGCAACACCGTGCTCCTCGTCGAGCACGACCCTGAGCTGATCGCCCGGGCCGACTGGGTGATCGATCTGGGGCCCGGCGCGGGCCGCTTCGGCGGTGAGATCCTGGTGTCGGGGCCTCCCGCCGACGTGGTCGCTCACCCGAAGTCGCTGACTGGGCGCTATCTGGCCGGTGCGGGGCCGCAGCTGCACCGGACCCGCCGCCCGGCCAGGGATGACGCCGGCTGGGTGGAGTTGCACGGCTTGCGCGCACACAACGTGACGGCGGATCTGGTGCGTTTCCCCGCCAGTCGGCTCACGTGCCTGACCGGGGTGAGTGGCAGCGGCAAGAGCAGCCTACTCGGCGCGCTCGGGGCGAGCGTGGAGGCCGCCCTGACCGGGACGGCGACCGACACGGTGCGGGAGGTGACCGGCCTCGATGGGTTCAGCTGGGTCGCCGTCGTCGATCAGGAACCGCTCGGGCGGACGCCGCGGTCCAACCCGGCTACGTACAGCAAGGCGTTCGACATCATCCGCAAGCTGTTCGCCGAGACCGACATGGCGCACGGGCGCGGGGTCAATGCCTCCTGGTTCAGCTTCAACACCGCGGGTGGCGGGCGCTGCGAGACCTGCACCGGTTATGGCCGCAAGCTGGTCGACATGCACTTCCTGCCGGATGTGTGGGTGGTCTGCGACGCGTGCGAGGGCCGGCGCTACCAGCCGGAGGCTTTGGAGATCAGGTATCAGGGGTTGGCCATCGATCAGGTGCTGGAGCTGACCGTCGCCGAGGCCGTGGAGCGGTTCTCCGAGCCCCGGCAGCTCGCGGAGACTCTCGGAGCCCTGAACCAGGCGGGGCTTGGCTATCTCCAACTCGGCCAGAGCGCCACAGAGTTGTCCGGCGGCGAGGCGCAGCGGCTGAAGCTGGCATCGGCGATCCAGCGCGGCGCCGCGAGCCGCAAGGCCGGCCTCGTCGTTCTCGACGAGCCCGTCTCGGGCCTGCACCCGTCTGACATCCAGCGGGTGGTGGATGCGCTCGATGTGTTGCTCGACTCGGGCAACACGGTTGTCGTCGCCGAACATCACATTCCCGTCGCCGCGTCGGCGGACTGGGTGATCGACCTGGGTCCGGGAGCCGGTCCGGACGGGGGTGTCGTGGTCGCGGAGGGCACCCCGGACGACGTCGCGAGGGCGGACACCCCGACCGCCGGTTTCTTCCGGCGATACAAGGCCGGGCTGCCGCTGCTGCAAGAGCGGGAGAGCCTGCGCTGATCGTCCGGGCCGGCGCCGGCTGTCCAGGAACCGTGGCCGGGTGACGCCACCTCGATCATCACGACTGGGGGCTGCCTGTTGGCGCTGCTGGATGCGATCAGGGTCAATCACCGTGGGCAGGGTGCAGCGCCTCCAGGGCGACACTCGTACGATTGATCTTTTCGTCCGGGCGGAGAGTGAGCATGGACATGACGGCTCGTCAACGCGCCAGCCAAGCCCTGGCGGCTCATCTGCCGCAACTCGCCGGCGTCGCCCTTCGCGAGCTGGGGCAGGGCCTTGACAACACGGCCTTCCTCGCCGCCGATCTCGTCCTACGGGTGGCAGCGGACCACAGCGTCACCCGAGAGGCGTCGCTACTGGAGGTGGTGGCCCCACGCGTGTCCACTCCGGTGCCTCGGACGTGTTTCGTCGACGACGACGCGGGAGTGCTGGCCTATCCACTGCTACCCGGCCGGCCGCTGCTCAACCGCACCCCGGCCCGGGGGGTGGCGCGTACGCTGGGGCTCTTTCTGCGGGAGCTACACGACATAGACACCGCAATGGTCGACCAGCTGGTGCCCGTTGAGGACGCCGGACCCAGCGAGTGGCTGGAGGACCTCGATGGGCCCGCGGACTGTCTTCGCCTGCTCCGGGCGAGCGTTCCCCGGCCGGCTCGGCGTCGCGTGCTCGCCCATGCTGACCTGGGGGCCGAGCACATACTTGAGCAAGACGGAAGCATCACCGGCGTGATCGACTGGTCCGATGCGGCGATCACGGACCCGGCGCTGGATTTCGCCCGGCTGTATCGCGACTTCGGGGAGGACTTTCTCCTGGAGAGTCTCAGGGCGTACGGCGGCCTGGACGACGGCGACGACGCGTTGGCCCGGATCACGTTCTTCGCGCGCTGCGCCGCTCTCGAGGATCTGTCATTCGGTCGCGAACACCGGCGCAACGACTACCTTCAGGCCGCGGAACGCAGCCTCGGCTGGCTGTTTCCGTCGGCCACGCGCTGACGGCACGATCACAGCCGCGACCACCACAGCCCGCGGCGCTCCCACCAGCCCTGCCAGGTCAGCCAGGCCCCGCCGGCCTCGGCCAGCCCGGCAATGGCAAACGAGACGAGGGAGCCGTGCGGGTCACGACGGGGACCGCAGGCCGCGCAGGTGACCCCGGCCAGCCCGGTCAGACCAGACGGCAGCACCCGAGGTGGATCGATCCTCGGCACGATCAGTTCCCTCGACGGTGAGTTCGACGAACGGCATCGGGCAGCACGGGCTGCCCGCGCAGGCGACCATGTCGTCGCAACCAGCGGCGACCGCCTCGCGCAGGGTGTCCCGGATCACCGACAGGTCAGCAATCCTCTGCTCGACCTCGGCGAGCTTGGCCTGCGCGCGGGCCTGCAACCCGGCCTCCGGCCGCCGGCCGTGCCGATGAACGCCCACGCTCAAGAGCTCGGCGACCTCATCGAGGGTGAACCCGAGCCGCTGCGCGGTCTTGATCACCCTCAGGATCGTGACCGTCTCCGGCGGATAGAGCCGATGGCCGCCCAACGTCCGATCCGGCTCGGCCACCAGACCCCGCCGCTCGTAGTAGCGCAGCGTCTGCTGGTTCACCCCTGCCGCCTCGGCCACCTGACCCGACCGCAACCCCGGACTCATGAGCTGCCGCCCAGCCCGGCGCGGGCGGCGAGAGCGTCCAGCACGGCGACGTACCCTGCCGGCACCGCGACATCCAGGGCGAGTTGGCCGCCGGTTGCCACCAGCGTGAAGCTGAAGAACGAGCAGCAGCCGGTCTCTCGCGTCATCAGGTCTGCCGCCCGCGCAGCCACCTCCGGCTCCGCCGGCAGCTCCAGTCGAGCCCGCAAGGGGTCCGCCCGCTGCACCCCGAGCACCGCCCAAGCGAACAGATCATCGAACTCGACCAGCCGTAGCGGCTGCTCCGCCGTCGGCAAGGTGCACGCCTGCGGCACCCACGACCCCTCAGCCAGCTCTGTCTCGGTCATGCTCCGACGGTAAACCTGTACCCAGGTACAGGGTGCAAGCCATTCGTGGCCGCGCTGCGCCGGCTGCCTCGGCCATCGATCGCATGCTGGGCGGGGAGGGAACGGCGTGACCGCTCGGCCGTACTCGGAACCGAGATCAACCGGCGTTTGTGCCGGTGGGGCGGAGGTACCACCACGCGAACCACGCCGCCACGATCGCCGGGGACCCACTAACCCTGAATTTGCCCGGCTCACGGACCTCGGGTCGTGCGCGATGATTCCGGCACGACGCGACAGCACGATCCGTGCGACCTCAGCCGCGTTCGCCGAGCCGACGCTCCGCAACCTTGACGCCATCCACCTGGCCACCGCCCAAGTGCTGACCAACGAGTCCGGCACGGCACTCACCGCCTTCGTCACCTACGACCGGCGGCTGCTCGAATGCGCCAAGGAAGCAGGACTACCCATAGCAAGCCCCGGCCAGAACTGACCCACGAATCCACCACCCCTGTGCGGAGTCCGGCCGCCGTACGGCAGCGCGGCCACGACATCGGCCATGGCCTGCGTATCTGCGACCCTGCACCCCTCCGTTTGGGTATCCGTTTCGAGTGGGCCGCAGGTACCACCATGCGAACCAATCGGCGACCATCACCAGTAGCCCGCTCCCACTATGCCTGCCCAGGTCACAGCGGTAGTCGAGGCTCCGTCGCCGAGGCCGTCAGACGGGCTGGGATCCCGCTGCGAGTCCGTCAACCTCGACTCGCAGCGGGATCGCGGGTTCAGAGCCAGATCTGTGCCAGCCGTTACGTTCCGGCACAGCAATTGATCATCCGTGCCCGACCGCTTGCCGCCCGTGCAGCGAAGCTCGGTCGGCCGCGGCCCGGCCCGACGCCCAGCCCTCCCGGTTGTTGATGGCTGTCGCATGCTGTGTCAGCTCGGGGAAATGCTTCTCGAAGGCATCGCCCACCGCGTCGTCGCGCGCAGCGAGCACCGGCAGCAGTTGGGCGGGCGTCCGCCGACGCGCTCATCTCCCGGTCCACCCCCTCGGTGGCGGCGTCGAGCCGTTCACCGATCCGCGATGCGTACGCGGTGAGGAATGACTGCCGGAACGAGCGGGGCGTTGCGCCCGTACCTGTCAGTGCTCGGCTTGGCCTGCGTCATCGCCCTCGTCGCCTGGACGAGCAGCGAGGTGAACAGCAGTTCGGTCGACTCTTCACATCAACTTTCCTGTCGAGAGTGGAACGTTTCGCTCTGTCTGCATCAGCAGCGGTATGCGTCAGGCGGCGGCGACTAGCACTGCGCGGTCGTCCTGGCGTGCGCCGAACAGGCCGGCCGCGAGCCCACCGCAACCGGCAAGGAGCAGCAGGCCGGACAGGTACGTCGCCCACGGGCTGATGCCGCTGCCGGCGAACTCCACCACGAGCCACACCCACAGCACCGGGCCGACCCATCGCGGATGCACGTGCGAACGGAAGTGGGCGATCGACAGCAGCAGGATGCCAACCACGGTGCCGACCAGACCGATCACGAGGAACGGGACGATCAGGGCCGACTGCTCCTGCGCGGCGATCAGTTGAGAGTAGGCGTCACGGTGGGCCGGGTCGTCGGCCATCACGATCTGGGTGAGCGTCCAACTACCCGCTACGGTGTGGCCGAACGCGCCGAGCACCCCGAACACGCCACCGATGATCGTGAGCCGCGGGAATCTCGGCCGCAGCCAGGCGACCAGGCCCACGACCGAGACCGCGAACGGCAGTTGGGACCAGACGAACATCTGGGCGGCGGCCGACGCGCCTGCGCGTGCGTCGGCAATCGTGGCGAGCCACTGCGCCCGGTCGTTGGGCAGCTCGGGCTGCAGGGTCACGAAGCCGACGCTGAGCAGGGCAAACGCGATGAGGCAGACCGCTACGAGAAATCGAAAATGTCGTGTCATGTGCGACAGTCAAGTCTGACCGACCCGTCGCCGTAGTCGGCCGAAAGTGGTCGGCACATGTCAACTCCGGACTGATGTCTTTGGCTTCCCCGTCCCCTACGGTTGATCCCCATGGAGGTGTGGTGGCGCCGGAGCGTCGATGCCGGCCTGTGCCTAGCCGTGCTGGTCACGGGCGTCGCCGAGGTGTGGCTTCCTCTCGAATCGCGGCAGGGCGACGGGGATCCGATCGCGACGAGCGTGCAGGTGCTGGTCGTCGCGGCTTCGCTGTGGTGGCGACGTACCCACCCCATCCCGACGGCCGCCGTGGCGCTTGCCGGGCTATGCGCCTCGGGCCAGCTTGGGTTCCTGCTGTTCTTCGGGCAGTTCGTGCCGATCCTGATCGCTGTGTTCTCGGTGGCGCGCCATGGCAAGGGGCGCGAACCATGGATCGGTGCGGCTATGGCCAGCGCGGCCCTCATCTACGCCGACCTGTTCATTGAGCTGCTCGGCGGGCTCAACGAAATGCTGTACCACTGGGGTGTTGTGAGCGTCTGCTTCGCCTTCGGGCGCTGGCAGTCCGTCATGGCCCGCCACGCCCAGTCCTCCCAGCGGCGGGCGGTGGCGGCCGAGGTCGCCGCGGCCGAACGGGCGGCGCAGGCCGTCATCGAGGAACGCACCCGCATCGCCCGCGAACTGCACGATATCGTCGCGCACGCGATGAGCGTGATGGTGGTACAGGCGGGCGCGGCCGAACAGATGGTCACCGAGGACCCCGACCGGGTACGCAGTACTCTCGCCACTATCCGGCGCACCGGCAACGGCGCCCTCGCTGAAATGCGACGGGTGGTCACCATGCTTCGCGACACCGACGAGGTCGGCCTGCTCTCACCCCAGCCCGGACTGTCGGGCCTGCAGACACTGGTCGACGACGCTCGGGAGTCCGGGCTCCCCGTGGAGTTCGCGGTGACCGGCGCACCGCGGGCACTGCCCGTCGGCCTCGACCTCGCGGCATTCCGGATCGTGCAGGAAGCGCTGACCAACGCGCGCCGCCACGCCAACGCCGTCACCGAGGTCAGCTTGGGGGTAACATTCGGCATCGACGAGCTTCGCATCGACGTACGTGACGACGGCCGCGGGAGCCCGGGCACCGCTGGGCCCGGGCACGGCCTGATCGGGATGCGGGAACGTGCGGCGCTGTACGGCGGGACGCTGCAGGCGGCGCCACTATCCGACCGCGGGTTCGCCGTAGCCGCCGTCCTTCCCTTGGAGCCGGCATGAGCCGCGTGATGATCGTCGACGACCAGGCGCTTCTGCGGGAGGGTTTCCGCCTCATCCTCGAGCGGGGCGGCATGGAGGTGGTCGCCGAGGCCAGAGACGGAATCGAGGCGGTCACCGTCTGCGCCAAGCACCGGCCCGATGTCGTGCTCATGGACGTACGGATGCCCCGGCTGGACGGCATCGAAGCGACCCGGCGGATCGTGGCGCAGCAGCCCGGCGTCCGCGTGATGGCGCTGACCACCTTCGATTTCGATGAGTATGTGTACGGCGCAGTACGGGCGGGCGCCAGCGGGTTCCTCCTCAAAGACGTCCCTCCCGATGACCTGGTGCACGCGGTGCGCGTCGTGGCCCGGGGCGAGGCGATGCTCGCTCCCGAGCTCACCCGCCGGTTACTCGACCGGTTCGCCGCCGCGCCTTCCTCCAGTCCGGCTCCGCTGCCCAACGTGACCGAACGAGAAGCGGCCGTGCTGCGACAGGTCGCAAGCGGTCGATCGAACACCGAGATCGCCAGCGCACTGTTCCTCAGCGAGGCCACGGTCAAGACCTATGTCTCCCGTCTGCTGACCAAACTGAACCTCCGCGACCGCGTGCAGCTCGCGGTCCTCGCCTACGAGTCAGGCCTCGTCCAGGCCGGCGGCCGAGGCTGAGGCGCATAGTCCGCCACATTGCGTACGGCAGACGCCTGCCTACGAGATCAGATCTGACAAGATCGAAAAGGCCCATCTCCGGGACACGAAGTTGGGTCAGGGTGCGAAGGTGAGCGGCGAGGGACTGCACCCTACCAGCTACGACGCCCTGGCTGGTGGTAGGCGGCAGGCCGGCCGTGGGCGCGACCGTGCCGCATGGCGTAGACCATCAGCGCCATCCACACGTGGCGCGTGCAGCTGCCCCCATTGACCCCCTCCGTTTGGGTGTCCGTTTCGGTGGGCCGCCAGCGACTCGAACCCTTGGGCGAGGTTCCTTCGCCGGAAACCCAGGCGACCCAAGCAACCCAAGCAACATCACGCCTCGACACACCTCGGCGCCAACCTGGGTCCTCGTTGGGGCCGCGCTGGGGCCGCCCCTGCTCGTGGGTGCGGCGATCATCGTCTTGATCCTGCTGTTCGTCCCGGCCATCTACCGGCGCTTCCACCCGTCCCGTCAGCAACAGGACGCCCGTGGGTTCCGGCCACCGCCGTTTGGCGATGCGTGACCTCTTCATCCCCAAAGATTTTGAAACTGGGCCGAGTATGCCGGGGTGAGATGCCGGAACGGTGGAACATCGCCCGTGGGCGTCCGGCCGTCGGCCGCCCCGGTCGTCACCCAGTTGGCCACCCAACCCGACTGTCAGGCGTTGCAGCGGAGCTCAGGCTGGCCAGCTCACACAGCAGGGCGGGCAGGTCGTCAAGGGCAGCGAACGCACGTCCACCCCAGCTCGGGTCGGTGTCGTTGTGCTCCATGGTCCGGAAGACGGTCATACCGACCGCTGCCGCCCCGGCCAGCTCACCGTCCGCGCCGTCGCCGACATAGACGCACTCTGCCGGCGCGACGCCCAGCCGCTCGGCGGCAGTGTGGTAGATCGCCCGGTCGGGCTTGGCCAGCCCGACGTCGCAGGAGAAGACCGCGACGTCGAACCGGTGGGCGAGCCGACTCCGCGACCATGCCTCGGCAGTGTCCGAGGTGGCATTGCTGATGAGGGCCAGCGGATGCCCATTGCCGCGTAGCGCGTCGAGTACGTCCAGGGTGGCGGTCGAGACGCTGTCGAGCACGCGGCGTCCGAGGGCTCGCCGATGTTCACCGGCCCGGGCCACCTGTTCGTTGGTTGGTGTGCCCCCGAGGCGTCCGGCGAGGATGCGGACAGTCTCCTCCACATCCCACCGGACCAGCCTGTCCCGCCAGCTGGCGTGGTACGCGGCGACCAGCGCGGCCGGCGCCACCCCGACCATGACCGCCATCTCGCCGACTACCCGATCACGCTCCTCATCGGCGCCCTGGATCAGGGTATGGAAGAGATCGAAGATCACTGGCCGAGACATGTGAGCATCCTACTGAGATCGTCAGCCAAGGTCGCGGCTCCAACGGCCCCCATAGGGCCGCTGGGCTGCGGAAAAGTGAGCCGCCAGGGATTCGAACCCTGAACCTCTGGATTGCCGGCGAGCCGGCCAGATCTCGGTTGATGGGGATGCGGTGCCGGGCGTGGCAGAGCAGATCGGCTCCGCAGCGGCAGATCCGCCGCCACTTCCGCCACGACCAGACCGCCCGGTGCGGATGCCCGTTCTGACAGCCGGTCAGTCTGCGGCTTGGCGGACCATCCGGTTGGCGTCGGCGCGATCGATCGCCGTTGCTTGGAGGAGCTCCCCAGCGATGGTGCGGACGTGTGCGACGACCGCTGTGCCGGACAGCCCGAGACCGTTCCGGCATGCATCGCTGGCCTGGCAGACCGCAGTCAGGGATCGGTGGCGTGCTCGTTGCGGCTCTCGTCCGGCCCTGAAGTCCTGCTCCAGATCATGGACGGCCAGGCCGAGGCTGGTGACTGCTTCTGGTAGCGGGGGCGAAAGCTTCTCGTCGTTGTTGATGAGGGCGATCGCCGTACGAGTGAGACCGCGGCTGGCTAACACCGCCCGGTTGAGATGTTCTGCGCCCTGGCTGTACTGCTGAAGGGGGTTGCGCCAGTGACGCCGTTGTGGTGAGTACTGCACAACCTCGTGGGCGCCTTGCACGGCGTCGGACAGTCGGGCCAGCTCACCGCCCATGTTCCGAAGCTCCTCAAGCGCATTCTCGATGCGCGAGGCGTCGCGGTCCGCTAGCGCTCGTCCCGTTGCGGTCAGTTGCGCTGCCAGCCGTCTCATCGCGGGAGCGGCGGCTTTGTGCACGATCCGGAGCGGGTTCAGCGGAAAGAGTGCGATCACCACCACCAGGCCGATCACGCCGCCGGTCACCGCGTTGACCAGCTGGGTCAGCTCCACTCCCGGAACGTTGGGCGGAACGGCAGACACCAACACGGCAGTTCCACCCGCCTGGGTGACGAGACCTCCACGGCCAGACAGTGCGATCGCGATCAGAATAGTGGCGGTGACAATAAGACCCGTTTGCGCCGCGCCGTGTCCGACGAGCGTGAGGATGGCGTTCGCGATCCCGATGCCGAGCGTGACGCCGGCAACGAGTTCAACGACCCGGCGGAGGCGCTGACCTATCGCGGCCGCCACGGTGCCGACGGCCGCGATCGGCGCGAACACCGGATTGTGAGTACTGATCCCGATTCTGCCCGCCACGAGCCAGGCCAGGCCGGCCGCGAGCCCCGCTTGAACGGCCAGCACCGAGTAGATGCCCAGTTGTCGCCTTCGGTCTCGCCCAGTGACCCGGGTCCGCCGCCGCCACTCGTTGAGCGCATCCTCGACCTGCGTCGCGTGCGGACCATTTGGGCCTTTCGGCGCGGACTCCTGCCGCAATCGATGCAGCTTGCGCATGCCACGGGGTATCCCCCGGTCGCGGCCGCCAAATCTGAACGCCTCATCGAACTTTAGAGTGATGCAGAAGGGCACTCCTACTGAACGTCCTGTCTGACCCGACTGCAGCCCAGACGGGCTCCGGCTCGCCGGAGTTGCCCAGCACCACCTGGCCATCCCGAATAACCCTCGACCCGCCTTCTGGGGAGCGGGGGTCCGCTCGGCAATGGGACCCCCGGGGCCGGAAGGGCAGTGGTCCATCAGCGCGCCTCCGCGTTTCCCGGTCGCGGCTGAGCCGTTGTACTGGACGTGTCGGGCACGACGAGAGTCGAAATTCCCTCGGGGACCCACCCGCGCTGGCGCGTCGCCTGGGCCCGGCAGGAGACGCAGCAGCGCCGGCAGGCGTACGACGCCGCCGCCGCGGCCTGGCACCGGCGCCAGGAGCAGCTGACCTGGCAGCGGTCCGAGGCAGCCGGCTTCCTCGGGTGCACGCAGCCGCGTACCGGCCTGCCGGTGGACCTCGATCACGACGAGGTGGTCTACCGGGTGCTGCCCGTCGCCGAGCTGGTCGGGGCGGCCGGACGTCACCTCCCCGGGTTGCCCCGGCCCGCGCTGACCGTTGCTCCGGCCGGCGACGACGCACCCGGCCCGGCGCTGCCGGCCGGGATCCGGGTGGTCGACACCGGCCTGGCCGTGGTGACCGACCGCCGGGTGGCCTTCGCCGGCCCCCACCACCGGCGGGAATGGACGTACGCGGACCTGGCAGGCCCGGCACACCATCCCGACGCGCCACTCACCCTGCTGCCCGCGGCCGCCGGGGGTCCCCTCGCCGGCCTGCGGGTACCGCCCGCCGCCGAGGTGAACTTCCGGTTCTATCTCACTCTCGCCTTCGCCGCCGCGACCGGCCGGCGGGCCGCCGTCGTCGCGCACGTCGACGCTCTGCTGGCCACCCACCGGGACGCCCGTCCGGTGCCGCCACGCCCGGCAGCGCCGGCCGACGCGCCGGTGCCGCTGCTGCGCTCGGAGCGTCTCGCGGTCGCCGCCGCGGTCCTCGTCGTGACCGCACTCGCGGCACTCCCCGGGGGCACCACCGGATCGGGTGAGGTGGTGCCGCCGTACCGAGCGGCGCCCGGGGTGAACGTCGTCGCGACCGGCGCCCCGGAGGCCGGCACGGGGCCGGAGCCGGTATCCGGCCCGCCGGCCGGCGGCCCGGCCACGCCGCCGGCGCGCTCGGGCAGCGGGGAGGCAGCGGTGGCCGGGGACCCGCCCGCCGCGGTGTCGCACCGGCCGGCGGCCGGGGCGCCGGAACCACGGCCGACCCGTCCCGTCGCGGCCACCCCCGCATCCCGCGGCGCGATGCAGCCGGCGAACGGCGTCCCGGCCCGGCCGGCGGCCCCTCCAGCGGCCACCGCGCCGGCGCCGAAGCCGACCGCCCCCGCACCGCCGCCGGATCCGACCGCCCCCGCGCCGAAGCCGACCGCGCCGGCGCCGAAGCCGACCGGGCCCGCGCCGGAGCCGACCGGGCCGGCCCCGGCGCCGGATCCGGCGCTGCTGCGCCTCTGTCTGGATCCGTTGCGACTGCCGCTGATCGATCCGCTGCTGTGCCCGTCGGGCTGAGCCGGTCGGCGGTCACACCTGCCCGGCGTAGAAGCCGTACCGGGCGAGCGGCTCGACGATCTGCTGCTCCTCGTAGGACAGGTGGGACAGCAGGGTGTCGGTGAGCACGTCGACGGCCCGCCGCAGCGCGGTGAAGTCGTCCGGGTCGCGGATCAGGTCGACCAGCGCCCGGTCCACGCTCTCCACCACGTCGTGGATGACGACGTGTTCCTCCTCCAGCCGGTCGAGGACCGGCGCCAGCCCTGAATCGGCGCGGCGCAGGTACGGGAAGATCGAGTTGTCCTCCAGCCCGTGGTGCTGGGTGACCACCGTGCAGTACGCGGCGCAGTACGCGCCCAGCGTCCAGTTGTTCTGCCGCATGGTCATCCGGTTCAGCACGCCCCGGGCCTCCCCGGCGGAGACCACGCCCCGCTCGACCTGCTCCAGCAGGTCGCGTACCTGGCCCAGTTCCTGGCGCAGGTGGTCGTGCACGTCGACCAGGTGCGCGCCGACGGCCTGCTGGTGCGGGGTGTAGGTCTGCCCGGCCGGGGCGGGCGGGGCCACCGGGCGGGTGGACTCGTCCCACCTCCCGTGGTCGGTGAGGCGTACCCCCGGGTCGGGGGTGGGGCGGACGGCGAGTGCGGGTGCGGCGCCCGCCTCGACCACCTCGCGCTGCTGTCGCACGGCGGCGGCGCGGGTGCCGGGTTCGGCGCGTTCGGCGGCGACCAGCTCGCGCACGGCGGGCGCGACCTCCTGGGCGAAGAGCTGGAACGCGGTCGGGTCGTCGGCGCCGAGGACGAACCCGGAGACCCCGTGGTCCAGGGCCAGCCCGGCGACCTCCTCCACCCACTGCGCGGGCGGGCCGACGAGGAAGTCGGAACCGGTGGCGGTGAACCGGCCGTTGACGTTGAGCAGCCGGCGCACCGCCCGCGGGTCCCGGCCGGCCGCCTCGGCGCCCTCGTCGACCAGCGCGTTGAGAGCGGGCAGCTCGGCCGCGCCCTTCGGCAGGTAGGCCAGCGACGGCAGCCAGCCGTCCGCGGCCCGGCCGACCAGCCGCAGCATCCGCGGCTTGTACGCGCCGACCCAGATCCCCACGTCGTGCGCGGGGGCGGGCCCGCGTTTCGCGCCGTGCACCCGGTAGTGCTCGCCGTCGACCCGCACCCCGCCCCGCTGGTCGGCGGCCCACACCTCGCGGATGATCCGGATCGCCTCGTCCAGGGCGTCGACCGCCTGCCCGGCGGTCAGCCGCCGGCCGCCGTTGGCCTCGATCGCCTCCCAGAACGCGCCCGCGCCCAGGCCCAGCTCGACCCGGCCGCCGCTGAGCCGGTCCAGGCTGGCCACGCTGCGGGCCAGCACCACGGGCTGGCGCAGCGGCAGGTTCAGCACGTTGCCGCTGAGCCGGATCCGGCTGGTCGCCGCCGCCAGGTACGACATCAGCGTCCAGGTGTCGAGGAAGTTCGGCTGGTACGGGTGGTCCTGGAAGGTGGCCAGGTCGAGGCCGACCTGCTCGCAGAGCTTGGCCAGGGCGACCACCTGCTCGGGGCGCCGGGCGTCGGGGGTGAGGAAGCTGCCGAAGATCAGCTCGTGTCCGTAGTCGGTCATCCGCCCGCCCTGCCTCCTCGTCACGTCGGCCCGGTCCCGGGCGAATGGCCAACGGTAGTCCGGGTCGTGGCGACGCGTCCGGGAACCCGTCGACCGTGCTCAGCGGGCGCAGCCGACGCAGGTACGGGCGAACGGGCGCACGGCCAGGCGCTCCGCCGGAATCACCGACCCGCACCGCTCGCACGTACCGTACGTGCCCGCGTCCAGCCGTTCCAGCGCCGCGTCCAGCTCGGCGAGGCGTCGCCGCGCGCCGACCAGCAGCGCGGCGACCTGGGCGCGCTCGAAGGCGATGGTCGCGCCTTCCGGATCGTGTTCGTCGTCGGCGTTGGAATCCAGCGAGGCGTCGATCACCCCGTCCAGGTCGCGGCTCAGCGCGGCGATCTGGGACGCCGTCTCGACGCGGGCCTGGAGCAGCGCGGCGCGAGCGTCGCCGGTTGCGGCGTCCGTCCCCGCCGGCCCGACCTCGTCGCCCGGCTCGTGCACCGATCACACCTCTCGGTGGTGCCCGTGGATCCCGATCTCACGTTACCCGTCCCGGCCGGGGTCGCCCGCCGGTGCGGGCAGTTGGCGGTCGTGCAGTCGGCTGAGCAGCGCCAGCGAGGTGATCGCGCCGACCAGGGCGAGAAACATGTCCCACTGGGTGTCCCACACGTCGCCCTGGGTGGCCAGGAAGTCGTCGGCGGCCGAGCCCCCGGCCACCGCCGCCCACCACTCGATCATCTCGAAGAACGCGCTGAAGGCCAGACAGGCGCAGCCGGTCAGCGGGGCGAGCCACCGGCTGCCGCGCAACGGCGAGCGGCGGACCAGGATCTCCCGGACCAGGATGGCCGGGACGAACCCCTGCGCGAAGTGGCCCAGCCGGTCGTACGGGTTGCGGGACAGGCCCAGCAGGTCCCGCACCCAGTCACCGGGCGGGGTGCGGGCGTACGTCCAGTGCCCGCCGACGATCAGGATCAGCGCGTGCACGGTGAGCAGGCAGCACAGCAGCGTGGTCAGCGGGAACCGGCGCCAGGTCAGCAGCACCAGCGGCACGCCGACCATCACCCACACCGTCTCCAGCAGCCAGGTGAGCCGGTCGTACGGGCGGATGCCGGAGACGACCAGCGCCAGCAGGACCACGCCCAGCAGGACCTTCGGGAGAACCGCGCGTGCTCGGGTCACCGTGGACCGCCCATCCGTACGTCGCACCGCCGACCCACGGCTGACCATACTGGACCGGGCACTGGGACGGGGGCCAGGATGAACGGCTCTATCGCCGCATGGCGGGCCGCTTCCGGTGCGTCCACGCGCGCAACGCCCATTCGACGGGGCCGTACCGGAACCGCCGCATCCACCACGAGCTGACCGCCACCTGCACGGCGAAGATCGCCAAGGCGATGAGCAGCGTCCCCGCCGGGGAGGTGCGGCCGGCCAGCCCCAGCCCGACGCCGGTGAAGACGAGCAGGCAGAGGAGCGACTGGCCGAGATAGTTCGTCAGCGCCAGGCGTCCCGCGGGCGCCAACACGTCGGCGACGCGCGGCCATCGGGTGAACATGCGCAGCAGGGTCGCGGCGTAGGCCGCGGCGAGGAACGGGGCGGTCACGATGCTGACCAGCAGGCCGGTCAGGTTCTCGGTGCCGCCGCCGATGGCGAAGACGGTGGCGCCGGCCAGACCGACCGGATAGCCGACCTGCTCGCATCGGCGCAGCAGGTTCTCGTGGGTGTGGACGGCGGCGAGCATTCGGTGCTTGCCGGCGGCGAGACCGACGAGGAACGCGGCGAAGGCCAGCGGTCCCTGCACCGAGAGCCCGCCGAGCATCGCCGGCAGCGAGTGCAGGTGTTCCAGGACGACCGTGCCGAGGCCGCCGCGCAGGGCCTCCGTCGAACGCGCGCCGGCGGCGAGCGCGGCGGCCTCGTCCGGGACCAGCGTGGCACCGAGGACCGCGGCCACGCCGACCGCGAACGCGACCACACCCACGATGGCCGCCGCGGCGACCAGGGCGGTGCGCGGCTCGATCCGCCGGACGGCCAGCAGCACGAGCCCGAGCAGCGCGTACGTGGTGAGGATGTCGCCGTGGAACAGCAGCACCGCGTGCACCGCCCCGAGCACGAACAACCCGGCCAGCCGGCGCCGGAACGACGGTCCGAAGGCCGCCCGACGCCGGGCCGCCGAGTCGAGTTGCAACGTGAAGCTGTACCCGAACAGGAAGGAGAACAGCAGGTACGCTTTCATCGCGAACAGCAGCTCCACCGCACCGGCGACCAGCCGGTCGAGCACGCCGTGCGCCGGATCGTCGACCAGATGGAACGCGAATCCGGAGCTGAAGAACGCCACGTTCACCAGCAGGATGAGCAGCAGTGCACTCCCGCGCAACGCGTCCACCACGTTGATCCGGGCATCGGCACCGGTCCGGGTGTGGTCGGACGACGATCGCGGACGGCCTTGGCCTTGCCGGTCAGATCGGAGCACATTCATGGCATCGAGCCTGGTGAAGAGCGCCGGTGGCGAGGAAGTGGTTTCGTCACACGATCTGGCGTGACGAAAAGCGCCGAGGGATGTCCACCGTCAGCTGCGCCGAGTGCGGAGCCGGCCTGCCGGTGGCGGAGGGGCCGGGACGTCCCCGCCGTTACTGCTCACGTCGCTGCCAGGCGCGCGCGTACCGCAGACGCCGGGACCACGGGCCGAACACGTCGTCGCAGGGGGCCGCCGCCCCCTCCACGCCCGGCCGCCGGGACCCGGTGACCCTCGCGATCGAACTCGCCGACGACGTCGGCCTCGAGAACGTCTCCATGCGGCTCCTCGCCGACCGCGCCGGCCTCCCCGCGCACCTGCTGTACCGCCACGTACGCAACCGCGGCGACCTGCTCGGCATGATGGCCGAGCAGGTCATCGACGCGCGCCGGGCGCGCACCGCCGCATCGCGGGACGATCCACGGACACAGCTGGCCCACCTCGCCCGAGACGAGTGGGCCATGTACCGCCGGCACCCGTGGCTGCTGACCGTCCTTGCCAGCGACCGGCCGCCGACCGGCCCCGCGGTACTCGCCATGGTCGACCACGTCGTGTCGGTACTGGCCGACGCCGGGTTCGGTCCCGCGGAGGCGTACCGCGCATACCTCGTTCTCAGCGGCTACATCCAGGGCATGGCCCTGCTCATCCCACGCCAGCCGGCCGACACCGACTACCGCAGTTGGCGCGCGGCGACCCGCCTCCGACTGGAACGCACCGGCCGCCTCCGGCAACGGCCGTGGCTGACGGCGGCCACCCAGACCGATCCCGACGAGGACCTCGACACCTGGTTCGAGTTCGGGCTGGATCGCTTGCTCGACGGCCTGCTCGCCGACGGTCAGGCGTCGCGCGGCACCGCGGACGGTACGCTGCCGGAACGCCGAACCGGTCCGCACGGGAGGCCACGATGATCGACGCGAAGGCTCTCGCCGTACGGGTTCCGCACGGGTCGAACTGATGGCGCCCGCTGCGGTCGGCCGCGACGGCGTCACCGCGTTCCGGCTGCGTGCCCAGCACCTGCAGCGCCGGCTGCCCGCGGCGTCGCACCACCGCGCGGCGGCCCGCGGGCTGCAGGACGGCGCGCCCCGGTCGGCGCTGCTGTCCCTGCACGCCCGAGCCGACGGGGTGGGCCCCGACACCTGGGCCGACAGTGCGTTCACGCAGGTGTGGGGACCACGCGGCGCGGTCTGCCTGGTGCCCGTCGAGGACGTCGCCGTGTTCACCCTCGGGCTGCTGCCCCGCAACGAACGCAGGCAGCGGTCCGCGCAGGAGGCGGCCGACGCGGTGCGGGCGGCGGTCGGCGACCGCCAGGTCCGCAAGCGCGAGGTCCTGACCGCGGTCGGCAACCGGGTCGACCGGCTCATCCTCGCCTGCGCCACCGGACAGATCCGGATCCGCTGGGACGGCCGCGACACGCTCGTGTCGGCGGCCGAGGCGCCCCGGGCGGATCCGGACGAGGCCCGCGTCGAACTGCTGCGACGCTTTCTCGGCGGACTCGGGCCGTCCACGGCGGACGGCTTCGCCGCCTGGACCGGGCTGTCCGTCACCGATGCCCGCACCACCTTCGCGGCACTGGCCGACGAACTCACCGAGGTCACCGTGGCGCACGGCACCCGCATGGTGCTCAGCTCCGACCACGACAGCCTGGTCGGGGCCACGGATGCCGCCGGCGTACGGCTGCTGCCGCCCGGCGACCCCTACCTGCTCGCGCCCGACCGGGAGCTGCTGGTGCCGGAGGCGGCGCACCGCACGGCCGTCTGGCCGGCCGGCACCGTCCAACCCGGCGCCCTGCTCGCCGACGGCGAACTGCTCGGCACCTGGCGCCGGCGCGGGCACCAGGTCGGGATCACCACCTGGGCCGAGGTCGACGAACGGGTACGCACGGCCGCGGAGCGCGAGGCCGCCGGTTTCCCGCTGGGGCTGAACCGCGACATCGCGGTCACCTGGGCGCGGCGCTGACCATCACCCGCCTCAGTCCTCGGCGCGCCAGCGGTAGAACTCCTTGGCCACCGCGTCGTCCGGGCTGCGCCAGCTTTCCGGAGCGTACGCGCTGATGTACGGGCTGAGGTCCGCCATGATCTTCGCGAAGGCCGGGGTGTCGTGGTTCTCCCGGACGGCGGCGAACGACGCGTCGGTCTGCTCCAGCACGTGCAGGTAGACGTCGTCGATCGAGTACAGCCAGCGGCCCGTGACGCCGAGGCGCGCGGGCAGTTCGCTGGCGTCGGACTCGCCGAAGATCCGCGCCACGTCCGGTTCGGCGCCGGGCTTGATCCGGGCGACGATGATGGTCCGGTTCGGGCCGGTCGACTCCCCGGCCGGCGGTTCGGCCGGCGCCCAGTGGTAGAACTGCTTTGCCACCGAGTCGGACGGGTTCTTCCAGTACCTCGGGTACGGCGTCACGTACGGCGCGATGATCTCGGCGATCTTCTGAAAGGCGGGCAGGCCGCGGGTCTGGCCGGTGACGGCGGGGTCGGCGACCCGCTCGATCACGTGGATGTAGAGGTCGTGGAAGGACAGCAGGGTACGCCCGATGACGCCGAAATCCTGCGGGCGGGTGGTCCGGTCGTAGTAGCCGAAGGTGTCGGCGACGACGCGCTCGCTCTCCTCGCCGGGCACCATGCGACAGACGATCACGTTCCGGAAGGTCATGACTGGGACTCCTTGGGTGAGTGGGGTCGGTTGTGGACGGGGTTCGCCGTCACGCGGCGAACCGGACCGGTAGTTCCAGCAGCCCTCGGAACGGTGACGCCGCCGGCAGCCGGCGCAGCTCGCCGACCGGCACCCCGAGCCGCAGCTCCGGCAGGCGGCGCAGCAGCGTCCCGATGCCGATCCGCGCCTCCATCCTGGCCAGCGAGACGCCCAGGCAGTAGTGGACGCCGTGCCCGAACCCGAGGTGCGGGCCGCGGACCCGGCGCAGGTCCAGCCGGTCCGGGTCGACGAAGTGCTCCGGGTCGTGGTTCGCCGCGTTGAGCACCACGCCGACGATCGACCCGCGCGGGATGCGGACCCCCTGGTAGTCGACGTCCTCGGTGGCGATGCGGGGGCTGGCCACCGGCAGCGGGCCGTCGAAGCGGAGCAGTTCCTCGATGGCGGACGGCAGCAGCGCCGGCTGCCGCAGCAGCAGCTCGAGCTGGTCGGGGTGGGTCAGCAGCGCCACCACCGCGTTGCCGATGAAGTCGGCGGTGGTCTGGTGGCCGGCGAAGAGCAGCAGGAACGTGGTGGTGACCAGTTCCCGTGCCGACAGCGTCCCCTCCTGGTCGCAGGCGTCGATCAGCGCGCTGATCAGGTCGTCGGCGGGGTGGGCCCGCTTCGCCCGCACCAGCTCGGTGAGGTAGTGGTGCAGCCGCGCCTGGGCCTCCTGCACGGCCGCCCGTTCCTGCTCGGGGCTGCGGCGCGACGACCCGGAGGTACGGATCACCTGGGTCCAGTCGAGCACCCGGTCGTGGTCGGTCGCCGGTATCCCGAGCAGATCCGAGATCACCAGCATCGGCAGCGGGATCGCGAAGTCGCGCATCAGCTCGGCCTCGCCGTGCGGCACGATCTTGTCGAGCAGGTCGTCCACGAGCTGCGCCACCCGGGGTCGCAGCGCCTCGATCCGGCGCGGCGCGAACGCCTGGGACACCAGCCGGCGCAGCCGGGTGTGCTCCGGCGGGTCGGCGTTGAGCATGTTCTTGTTCAGGCCCGCCGAGTTCGGGCCGAAGAGGCGCAGGTAGTGCTCCTCCGGGCCGTACAGGTCCTTGGAGAGCCGGGGGTCGGTGAGCGCCGTCCGGGCGTCGTCGAACCGGCTGATCAGGTACGAGTCGAACCGCGGTGAGCTGACCGGGCAGACCGGCTTGTCGGCCCGCAGCCGGGCGAACGCCGGGTACGGGTCGGCGGCGAAGTCGTCGGTGTAGAGCTCGGACGCGGGGATCGGGCACTCGTTCATCGGTTCTCCTCCGGCCGGCCGCGCATGCTGTGCAGCACCTGGTAGGTGTGGCGTTGCGCGGACTCGCGCAGGTCACGGATCACCCGCAGCAGCTCGTCACGCTGGCCGCTGCGGCCGAAGGCGTCCAGCCGTTCCCGGTCCGCCCAGTCGCTGATGACCAGGTAGCTGCGCGGGTCGTCGGCGTCGCGGACCAGGTCCTGGCGCAGGCAGCCGTCCAGCGCGCCGATCTTCTCCGCCGCCGCGAGCCACTCGGCCTCGAACCGTTCCTCGCACCCGGGCCGGGTACGCATCGCCAGCACCGTGCGGACGGTGCTCACCTCGCACCGCCGAAGACCAGGTGCAGGTTCTTGCGCAGCCCGTCGGCGTCGATCGGCTGGCTGCGGAAGCCCACGTGCCCGTCGGGCCGGATCAGGTACAGAGCGGTGCCGGTGACGCCGTACCGGGCCCGGAACTCACCGGCGGCGTCGCGCAGCACGGGCGGGGCGAGCAGCCGGGGCTCCGGCGCGTCCGGCCCGAGCAGCAGGTACGCGTCGAGTTCCCCGGCCGCCAGGGACCGCAGGTCGGCGCAGGTCTTCTCCACCGCGGCGACCGCCGCGTCGTCGGCCGAGCCGTCCGCGTACACCAGGAGGGTGTGCCGGGTGCCGCGGGTGAGGTCGCGCAGCCGCAGCGGGTGTCCGACGCCCCGGCGGTGCAGGCCGCCGACGTCCGGCGCCCGGTCGCCGGGGCGCGGGCCGGCCCGCAGGGCGTCGGGGTCGGTGACGGTCTCCCCGACCAGCGGGCTGTCGGCGTAGCTGAGCAGCATGGACATCTCCTGGAGGAACTGCCGCTTCAGGTCCTCGCGGTCCAGCTCGTCGGTGAACGCCATCCGCACCGCCCGGCCGACGATCTCCTCGCCCTCCGGGCGCCGCTCGGTCTCGTAGCTGTCCAGCAGCCCCGGCGCGGCCTTCCCGCGCACCGCCAGGGCCACCTTCCAGGCGAGGTTCCAGGCGTCCTGGATGCCGGTGTTCATGCCCTGCCCGCCGGCCGGCGGGTGCAGGTGGGCGGCGTCGCCGGCCACGAAGACCCGGCCGTCGCGGTAGCGGTCGACGATGCCGTGGCTGATCCGGAACACCGACGACCAGCGCAGGTTCGACGCGCGGGTGCCGGGCGGGGCCAACCGGTCGATGGCGGCCTGCACGTCGTCGAGGGTCGGCTCGGCCAGTTCCTCGCTGAAGCCGGGCGGGGCGTCCTGGCCGCCGGTCTGGGCGAAGAACCGGGGCGGCGCCAGGGTGGCGATCCGGTAGCGGGCCTCGCCGCGCAGCGGCACGCAGACCAGCATGCCGTCCATCCGGCCGTCGGTTTCGTGCATGAACCGCAGCAGGTGCCCGTCGGGCATGTCCCAGTCCACGTCGACGTCGCCGAGCATGAACAGCTGCGGGAACCGGCCCAGCCCGCCGGTGAAGGTGAGCCCCAGCAGTTCGCGGACGGTGCTGTGCGCGCCGTCGCAGCCGAGCAGGTACTTCGCGCGTACGGTCTCGGTGCCGGCGGGGGTGTCGAGAATGGCGGTGACGCCGTCGTCGTCCTGGGTGAAGGCGGTCAGCGCGGCGCCGCGGCGTGGGCGTACGCCGAGGGTGGCCAGCCGTTCGGTGAGGATGCGCTCGGTCTCGTACTGCGGCAGGCCGAGATGCGCGTACGGCAGCTCCGGCAGCTCCCAGCTCATCCGGTGCGTCTCGTGGCCGTTGACGAACACCATGTTGCCGGTCAGCCAGATCCCGGCGTCCATCGCGTCGCGCACGACGCCCTGCTCCTCCCAGAGCTCCATGGTGCGGCAGTGCACCCCGATCGCCTTGTCGGCGTGCGCCGGCGGGGTGGCCCGCTGCTCCACCAGCCGGCAGTCGATGCCGCGCCGAGCCAGCTCGATGGCGGCGGTCAGCCCGGTGGGCCCCGCCCCGACGATGAGTACGTCCGTTGTCGTGTGCACGTCGCTCTCCTTGCCCGGTGTTCGGCCGCGATCGGAATTGGCCCTGCCGGCGGGAGCCGCTCCCTCGTGGAACAGGCGGCGGCGGATCCGGAGCAGGAACGGGGCGATGGGTCCGGCCTCCTCCCGCGCGTGGGCCGGGTTGGCGATCCAGCGGTGGAACTCGGCGGCGCCGGTCCACTCGGCGAAGATGTGGAAGGTGTCCGAGTCCGGCTCACGCAGCAGGTCCTCGCGCAGGTAACCGGGCACGCCGGTCATCCGCGCGAGGACCTGCGGGTAGCCGTGGTCGAACTCGGCGCGCCGGGCCGCCGGCACGGTCAGCTCGACGTCCACGAAGACGGTCGAGCCGCCGCCGGGCGCGTCGCGCATCACCCGCCGGTCGCCGGCGGCGGGCGGTTCGCAGAGCGGACGGACGGCCTCGGCGAACCGCGCGGCGACCGGCCCCTGCTCGTAGTCGTGCAGGGCGGCCTCGTCGGTCCACTCGGTGACGACGACGAAGGAGCGCGGTTCGGTGGCGTCGACGAGCAGGTCCCGCCGCAGGCTGCCGGGCAGCTCGCCGATCCCGGCGCGGGCCGTACGCCAGGCGGACGCCACGGCCGGTTCGCAGCCGGGGCGGGCCCGCAGCCGGGCCATCGTCCTGATCATGTGTTCTCCTTCGACGGCGCGTGCTGCGACCCTGCCGAAGGTCGCGTCATCGCGCCGTCACCGGAGACCGGCGTCCTGTCCGCCGCCGGTGACGCCCCGGGGACGGGTCCGGTGCCCGCCCGCCTACCCGGGTCGGCGGGGCGGGCGGGCACCGGGCGGTCAGCGGGCGGCCCGCAGGTACGCGTACCGCAGCAGCGGCCGGTAGACCCGGGCCGAGTCGGCCAGCGCGCCGAAGTGCGACGACCGCCGCCGCGCCCCGGGCCGCGCGTCAGGCCGGTGCGGCCAGGCCGCCCAGCCCGACGAGACCGGGTACCGGCACCCGGCCGAGTTCCGCGCCGCTGGTGGTGTCGTGCCAGCTCACCGCCGCCGGCTGGCCGACGTGCAGGCGGCGCCCGTCGGGGCTCAGCACCAGCCCGGTGGCGGGTTCGCGGACCGGCCAGGTGTCGACCGCGCGCAGGGTGGCGAGGTCCACCGCGCGTACGGTCGGGCCGGCGCCGACGAAGAGCCGGTCCCGGCCGGCGACCGCGTGCCCGGTGCCGCCGGGGCCGGCGGCGAGCACGGCGGTCCGGCGTACGGTCAGCTCCTCGGTGGAGACCTCGGCGAGGGCCCCCGACGCGACGTCGACGACGAGCAGCCGGGTGCCGTCGGGGCTGATCGCCATCGCGTGGCCGGCCGCGGCGGCCTCCCCGAACGGGTGTGGCAGGTCGACGCAGTACGCCCACCGCTCGGCGAGGTTGAGCGTGTGCACGAAGGCGTGCACGTTGCCCGGCCGGCCGCTGACCAGGTCCCGGGTGTGCCGGTGGTCCGCCTGGTGGGTGTAGAGCGTGTAGAGCACCCGGCGGTCCGGGGCCAGCACGGCCTGGCGGCCGTCCCCGCGCATCTCCTCCTCGGCCCCGGGCGGCACCGGCGTCTTGTTCCGGGTGCTGAGCGGGCCGGGCGCGCCGGTGGCGAGGTCGACGACGCGGACCCGGTAGCGGTCCGGCGCGGCCGCCGGGAGCCATTCCAGGACGAACAGCCCGGTGTGGTCCGCGCTGAACGCCTCGGGTACGTGGTTGCCGCGCAGTCGCAGCCGGTGCCGGATTCCCGTGGAGTCGACGACCAGCACCGGGCTGGCCGTCCGCCCCGCCGGCCGGTCGGTGGCCCCGTGGGCGTCGGGGGTGAGCGCCACCGTCGTGCCGTCGGTGGAGACGGCCTGCGGCAGCCAGCGTCCGGGGAGCGTGATCGGGACGGAGCCGCGGCCGGTGCCGGTGTCGATCCGGGCGAGGGTGGTGTCGGCGCCGGCGGCGGCGCTCGCCCACAGCGCCGACCCGTCGGCGGTGGCGAGGGCGTGCGGGACGGTCCGCCGGTTCGTGCCCCGCAGCACGGTCATCCCGCCGTCCACCTCGACCAGCAGCGGGTCGGGGACGGCGACGGCGGGCTCCGCGGTCGCGGTGCGGGCGGGTTCGCAGCCGGCCAGCGTGGCGACGCCGGCGCCGGCGAGCGCGGTCAGCAGGGTACGGCGGGTCAGCGGGGTCCTGGACATCATGTCCGAACGACACCGGCCGGCCCGCCCGGGTTCCGCCGGTCGAGGGTGGAACCGGCGCGGCGCGAGCGGTGTCATGAGGATGCACGACGGAGGTGCCCACTGGACGACGCAGAGTTCGTCAGCCGCGCGCGGACCGGTGACCTGGAGGCGTACGAAGCCCTGGTCGCCCGGCACAGCGCGTCCGCGTACCGGACGGCGGTGCTGCTCGGCGCGGGCTCCGACGCCGAGGACGTCATCCAGGAGGCGTTCGTGAAGGGGTACCGCAACCTGTCCCGCTACCGGGGGGCGTCGTCCTTCCGCTCCTGGCTGCTGGCGATCGTCGCGAACGAGACCCGCAACCTGCACCGGTCCCGCAACCGCCGCGACGGCCTGGCCCTGCGGGTGGCCGCGGTGAGTCCCGGGTCGGCGCACGTCGCCGACGGCGGCGTGGACGCCGTCCTCGCCGGGGAGCGCCGCGCCGCGCTGGTCCGGGCCCTGCGCCTGCTGCCGGTACGCGACCGCGAGGTGATCGTCTGCCGGTTCTTCCTCGACCTCAGCGAGGACGAGACGGTGGCGATGCTGGGCTGGCCCCGGGGCACGGTGAAGTCGCGGACCTCCCGGGCGCTGGCGAAGCTGCGCGACCTGCTGGACCACGAGGAGGTCCGCAGTGGCTGATCTCGAACGGGAACTGCGGGACCTGTCCGCCTGGCTGGAAACCCCCGCCGCGCCGGACGTGACCGCCGGGGTAGGCGCCCGGCTGGCCGAGCCGCCACCGCCCCGGCGCCGGTGGCGCTACTGGGTCGCCGCGGCGCTGGCCGCGCTGCTGGTGGCGGTGCTGCCGCCCGGCCGGGCCGCCCTCGCCGACGCCGTGACGGGCCTGCTGCGCTTCGCCGGGGTCGACATCGTCACCTCGGCGCCGGTCCGGCCCACGGCCACCCCGTCGCCGTTGCCGTCGCAGCGGCCCGCCGGCCTCACCGAGGCGCAGCGCCAGGTCCGGTTCCCGATCCGGCTGCCGGCCCGGCTCGGCCCGCCCGAACAGGTGCTGGTCGCCGACCCCGACGCGACGGGCGCGTACCGGGTGGCGACGCTGCTCTACCGAAGTGGAGCGCTGCGGGTCGACGCGTACGACGGGAACCTGGACCCGGTCTTCCTGAAGGGGGCCGGCGGCCCGGGGGTGGCCTGGGTCGAGGTGGGCGGCGACCTCGCGGTGTGGGTGGACGGCCCGCACCCGCTGACGTACGTGGACCGGGCCGGCACGACGCGGGTGGAGACCGCCCGGCTGGCCGCCTCGACGCTGATCTGGCAGGACGCCGGCGTGTGCTACCGGCTGGAGGGCGAGCTGTCCCGGGACGAGGCGATCGCGATCGCCGCCTCATTGCGATAGGAGAGATCAAGGTGGGCAGAGAACTGATGACGGAGGTCTCGCGGTCCGGGCGGCTGGCGGCGTTCGCGCTGGCCGGCGTGGCGGCGCTGGCCGGCTGCCCGGCCGCGCCCGCGGACCCGGCACCGTCCGGCGCGTCATCGGGCGGCCGGCCGGCGGTCGCCGCCAGCGGCGGGGCGGGCTGCCCGGCGACGGGCCGGCTGCCCGAGCCGGGCGGGTCGTTGGAGCGGCAGGGCACCGGTACCGGCGCGACGCTGTGGGCGCTGTTCTTCCCCCGTACGCCGGTGCTCAGCCCGGGCACCGAGGTCAAGGTGGCCTGGCGGATGACCGGCAGTGGCGACTTCGCCATCAGCGCCGCCGGGCCCGACGGGACGGTCCTCGCGCCCGTCTGGGGTCCGGAGTCGCACGGCGCCAGCAGCTGGGAGCGACCCGGCGACGAGTGGGGCACCGGCTGGACGTTCCCGACCGCCGGCTGCTGGACGATCACCGCGCGGCGCGGCGCCGACTCGGCAGCGCTGGTGGTGCGGGTGGCGGACGCCTGAGGGATGGCGGCCGGGCCGTCCGGTGGCCCCGGCCTGCGCTCCGGGTGCGCCGGCATCGGCCGGACGGCTCACGAACGGGGCCCCGGGCCGGTGGACGCTTGACGGATCCGCCTCCGGTGCGGGTGGATGGGGGTCGATCATCCGATCATCCCTCGCTACCTGGCGTTTCCCCCTCGGAGAGGATGCACATGACGATCCCCCGCCTGCGCGGCGCCGCGCTGGCCACGGTCGCCCTGATGGCCACCGGCTCGGTCGTGGCACCGGGCTCGGCCGGCGCCGCACCCGGCGCACCCGGCACCCCCCGCTACACGGCCGGCGCGCCGACCGTCGGCGACCCCTACTTCCCCGACCAGGGCAACGGCGGATACGACGTCCAGCACTACGACCTCGTCTTCTCCTACGACCCGGCGACCCGCTTCATGGACGCCACCGCGACGATCACCGCGGTCGCCACCCAGGACCTCGACCAGTTCAACCTGGACTTCCGCGGCCCGGAGGTCTCCTCGGTCACCGTCGACGGGCACGCCCACGCCTTCACCCGCGACGGCCAGGAGCTGATCGTCACGCCGCGGCCGAAGCTGAAGGCCGGGCAGACGTTCACCGTGGTGGTCCGCTACGCCGGCGTGCCCGGCCCGGTGACCGACCCGGACGGGTCGATCGAGGGTTGGGTGCCCACCGACGACGGCGCCTTCGTCGTCGGCGAGCCGCAGGGCACCCCCGCCTGGCTGCCCACCAACGACCACCCGACCGACAAGGCCACCTTCCGGTTCACCGCCACCGTGCCCGAGGGGCTCACCGCCGTCGGCAACGGCCAGTTGCTGTCCCAGCAGACCCGCGACGGCCGGACCACGTTCGTCTGGGACAACACCGAGCCGATGGCCACCTACCTGGCGACCATCACCATCGGCAAGTTCAAGGTCACCGAGTCGACCACCCCTGACGGGATCCCGTCGTACGTCGCGATCGACGAACGGCTGGTGGAAGGGTCGGCCGACGCGGTGTCGCAGATGCCGAAGATGCTGAAGTTCTTCACCGAGAAGTTCGGGCCGTACCCGTTCGCCTCCACCGGCGCGATCATCGACTACGCCCCGAACGTGGGCTACGCCCTGGAGACCCAGACCAAGCCGATCTTCTCCAACCGGGCGAGCGTCGGCACCATGGCGCACGAGCTGGCCCACCAGTGGTACGGCGACAGCGTCTCGCCGCGGCGCTGGTCGGACATCTGGCTCAACGAGGGCTTCGCCACCTACGCCCAGTGGATGTACACCGAACACAACGGTGGCGCCTCGGTTCAGCAGACCTTCAACAGCTCCAGCAACTACGGGCGGGCCGCGTCGGCGTCGTTCTGGCAGATCGTGCTGGCCGACCCCGGTCCGGAGGAGATGTTCAGCAACATCCCGTACAACCGGGGGGCGATGACCCTGCACGCGCTGCGCGGCAAGGTCGGCGACGACGCCTTCTTCCGGATCCTGCGGCAGTGGGCGGCGATCCACCGGCACAGCGACGCCGCCACGGCGGATTTCGTCGCGCTGGCCGAGCGGGAGTCCGGGCAGAACCTCGGCGCGTTCTTCGACGTGTGGCTGCGCCAGAAGGGCAAGCCGACCACCTGGTGACCGGGCGGCGGGGCCCCGCGATCCGAGGGGTCGCGGGGCCCCGCGCGTCCTCCCGCCCCCGGCCACCGCCCAATCCCCAGCCGGCGGTCAGCCCGCCGGCGAGCGCACCTGCGTCTGCCGGAAGGTCCGCAGGGTGACCCCGAACCTGGCGACGAAGGCCTGCCGCAGTGTCTCGGCCGACCGGAAGCCGCAGCGGCGGGCGACCTGCTCCAGCGGCAGATCCGTCGTGGTGGTCAGGCGGGCGGCGATCTCGAGGCGGATCCGCCGGACGACGGCGGCCGGTGACGCAGGCGATGTCGATCAGTTCGGCAGCGGGATACCCGACCACCACGACCTGCCTCGATGCCATACGGGACGCCTAGGAGAACGGATCCGCGCCTGTGCGCCAGGTTTCCCAGGAAACGGGCCAGGGTCGCCGCCGCCCACTGGCGGGCCAGGGCTGGCCGCTGCCACCCTGCTTGCCATGAGCCAGTCACCGAAGCTCGCGGAGACCGTCGCGCAGCGGGCCCCCCGTAGCCGGCGCGCCTTCGTCCTGCACTTCGTCGAGATGGTCGTGGTGATGTTCGTCGGCATGGGCGTGTTCAGCGGCCTGGCCGCCCTCGCCTTCGGCGCCGCCGGCAGCAGCCTCTCCGATCAGTCCGGCGCGTTCCGGGTCATGCTGATGGGCGTCAACATGACCGTGCCGATGGTCCTCTGGATGGCCTTCCGCGGGCATTCCGCGCCGCGCAACCTGGAGATGGCGGCCGCCATGCTCGGGCCCACCGGCGTCGCCGCGGCCCTGGTCGGCGCGGGCGCCCTCGACGTGATGGCGGGCATGGCGGTGCAGCACGTCGTCATGATCCCGGCGATGCTCGGCGTCATGCTCTGGCGCTACGACGAGTACGCCCACCGGCACGCCGGACGCCGCGGCGGGCGTTAGCGGCTGGACTCCAGCTGGTCGAACGCCGTGTTCCACCACGACTCCGGGTCGCCGAACGCGGCCGGGTCCACCGACCGCAGGTCCGCCCGGATCCGGGCGGCCCGCTCGGCCCGTTCCCGGCCACCGGGGTCGGTGGCGATGAGCTGGCCCAGCCGGTACAGGAACTCCACGAACGCGGCGAAGGTGACGTTCACCGTCTCCAGGTTGGGGGTCTGCACGTCCAGCAGGATCACCTCGCCGCCGGCCGCGTCCAGGCAGAACAGCAGCGCCGGGTCCTCCGGCGAGCCACCGAGCACCACGTACGACCGCGGTTCCGCCTCGCCCACCTCGATCCGCAGGGCGGAGAAGAGTTCCACCTCGGGCGCCGCCACGTCCACCGTGAACAGGATCGGCACCTCCACCGGCAGCGCGCCGTCCGGTGGGAACACCTCCGGACCCAGCGGCCCGAGGATCGCGTCGAACCGCTCCACCGGAAAGTAGATGACACCCTGTTCGCCCCAGAGGGCGACGAGTTCCTCGCGGGTGACCGTCACCGCTCCTCCTCCGCGTCGTCGACCGCCCCTGCCCGGCCGATAGTAGCGGGGTTCGGGCGGCGACCATGCTCCCCGGTCAGGCCTCCAGCAGCTGGGTGATGACCTGGTCGATCAGCAGTCCCACGATCTCCCGGGTGATCATCTGGAAGATCGGGATCTCGGCCAGCGAGGCGCCGAAGGTCACCACCGCGGTCGCGATCGCCTGGGCGACCTCGAACGCGAGGATCACCAGCTGCACGATCACCTGGATCTTCAACGCCAGCACGATGACCGCGCAGACGATCAGGCCGGCGCCGAGGAGGACGGCGGCCTGGACCCCGTCGCGGAGCACCACCGGCCCGTTCTGCTCGCCGCTCCACCACCCCTGGAACGCCTGCACCGCGGGCCCGACGTTCTGCGACCAGACCTGCGCCGCGCCCGCGTCCGCCGCGCCGGCGGCCGAGCCGATCCGGCCGGCGAAGTCCAGCCACGCCTGGCCCATCTCGAACAACTTCTCCTCGTCGGCCTCCGGCCAGGTGTAGCCGATCCAGCCGAGCGCGGTGATCAGCTCACCGGGCAGCGCAAGCCCCATCGGTCACCCCAACCCGGCGGCCAGCGAGCGCATCGAGTCGGCCCCGTCCTCGTCGACCCGCTCGTACGCGTCGGCCATACCGGACACGTCCTCGCCGGCGGAGCCGATCTCCTCCCCCGCGCTCGCCACGCAGTCGAAGAGGTAGGCGGCCACCTCGGTGTACGCGACCCCGATCAGGGAGCCGATGTCGTCACCGCCCCACGGCTCGCCGTAGCCACGCAGCTGCGCCTCGAACCCGTCCAGGTCGGCGAGGAACCCCTGCGCGACGTCGGAGAGGGTGTGCCCGGCGTCGCGCAGCGCCTCCGGACGCACCTCGAAGCCGCCGCCGCTCACCGGGCCCCGCCCCGGGCCGCCCGCTCCTGCGCCTCCGTCAGCGCCTGGAGGAACGCGCCGAGCCGGGGCACCGCCGTGTCGCGGACCTGCTCCACCTGCTCGCGCAACTGCGACAGGTCCCCGAGCTGCGGGGCCGCCCCGGCCCGATCGCGCAAGGTGTCGATCGCCGCGTTGACGGCGGTGACGATGTGCTCGGTCAGCTCCTCCGAGCCGAGTCGCATGAGCCGAGGCTCGACCCACAGCGACCGCAGCCGGCCGTCCGGCGCCAGTTCGGCGCGGACCTGACCCTCCGCCGCCTCGCCGACCGGCGGCACCGCCTCGGCGCCGTCGGCGTCCGCAGCCGGATTGACCGTCCGAAGTGCCTCCAGCGTGACGTTCAGCATGCGGGTGAACTCACCACCGACCGGATCCGCCGTCATCCGTCCTCCCCAAGGCCGAGCGGACCGAGCCTAACCGACCGGAGCCACCGGGTCCGTCCGGTCCGGACGGCGCCGGCGAGGAGAGGCGAGGCTCACTCCTCGATCGCGCCGCCCACCGCCCGCAGGTGCTCCCGGAAGGTCAGCGCCGGGTTCCGGGTCCGCCCGGCCAGGTACGCCTCGAAACCCACCTGCGCCCGCAGCGACTCGCCGACCCGGATCCGGTCGGCCTGCCGCCGCTCGGTGTCCCGAATGGACTCCGCCAGGTCGAACAGCTCCCCCACCCGGTCGGCCGGCGCGAACAGCACACCGTCCTCGTCGGCCAGCGCGACGTCGCCGTCGTCGACGGTCCACTGGCCGACCCGGGCCGAGGTCAACGCCGCGGCGGGTCGGGCGTCGAGCCGCTGCGGCCCGGCGGGCATGGCCCCGAGGCTGAACACCGGCAGCCCGACCGCCCGGATGTCGACGGTGTCCCGATGCAGGCCCCACACGACCAGCCCGGCCAGGCCGGCGGCCTGCGCCTCCAGCACCACCAGGTCACCGACGCACGCCTCGTCGCCGCGCCCGGCGTTGTCGACCACCAGCACGTCACCGGGTGCGGCGCGGTCGATCACCTCCAGGAAGATGTCGACGCTGCCGACGTGCCGGGCCGGCAGCACCCGCCCGGCCAGCCGGCCGCCGGCCACCACCGGCCGCAGCTCGGGCGGGGCGCACCGCACCGGGACGCCGGCCCGCAGGCACGCGTCGGCGACGTGGGCGGTGGTCAGCTCGGCGAAGCGTCGCGGCAGCTCCGGATCGGTCGTCATGGCCCGACGCTAGCCAGCCCGGCCGGCGGTGACAGGCACCAGTTCCCGGTCCGTGGCCTGCCGCCGTGCGGGCCCTCCTCGATCGTTGGCGGCTGGTCGGTCCCGACCCGCCGGCCGCGCGACGGCTGAGCCGCCAACGATCGCCCGGGTGTCCGCGCGACGTCGCCGGGTGCGGCGCCGGAGGTCAGCGGCGGAAGGTGCGGTCGAGCAGGTCGAACAGGGCGGCCCAGTGCCGCTCGGTGGCCCGCTCGTCGTACATCGGGGTGTCCGCCTGGGTGAAGCCGTGCCGGGCCCCGGGATAGACCTCGGAGCGGTGGCGGACCCCGGCGGCGTCCAGCGCCTTCTCCAGGGTGGCGATCTGCTCGGCCGTCATCGACGGGTCCTGGTCGGCGTGGCCGAAGTACAGCTCGCCGGTGACCGAACCCACACCCAGGTGCGGGCTGTCCGGGGCGTCGGTGACCACCCGCCCCGCGTGGAAGGCCGCCGCCGCGGCGAGCCGGACCGGGTGCGCCTCGATGGCGCGCAGCGCGTTCGTGCCGCCCATGCAGTATCCGATGATCGCCGCCGGGCCGGGCGCCACCTGCGGTTGCGCGGCCAGGAAGTCCAGGTAGGCGGCGGTGTCCCGGGCCACCACCTCCGGGGTCAGCGCGGCCATCATGGGCGCGAGCTGCCTGAACAGCGCCGCGCGGTGGGTCTCGTCGCCGAGGCCGGACAGGTCGACCAGGGGTGCCCGGCCGGCGCGGTGGAACAGGTTGGGCACCAGCACGACGTAGCTGCGCGCCGCGATCGTCGCGGCCAGCTCGGCCAGCCCCGGCCGCAGCCCGAACGCGTCCATGAAGACCAGCACGGCCGGGAACGGTCCGTCCCCGTCGGGCCGGACGAGGTACGCGTCGGCCACCCCGTCGCCGGTCGGCACGTCCACGGTCGTGGTCTGCACTGCGGTCCTCCTCGCGCCGGGTTCCGACTCCGCACGCTACGCCCGCCCGGGCGGGCCGGCAGGCCGGCGTGTCAGGATGCGGCACATGCGTGCGGTGATCTTCGACGAGTTCGGTGTCCGGCCCGAGGTACGCGAGGTGCCCGATCCCGACCCGGCGCCTGACGGCGTGGTGATCAGGGTCGAGGCGACCGGGCTGTGCCGCAGCGACTGGCACGGCTGGCGGGGCCACGACCCGGACGTCCGCCCGCCGCACGTGCCCGGGCACGAGTTCGCCGGCGTGGTGGCGGCGGTCGGTGCCGGCGTACGCGGTTGGCGGCCCGGCGACCGGGTCACCGCGCCGTTCGTCTGCGCGTGCGGCCGGTGCCCGGCCTGCCTCGCCGGTGACCAGCAGGTCTGTGAGCGGCAGACGCAGCCGGGCTTCACCCACTGGGGTTCGTTCGCGCAGTACGTGGCGGTACGCGACGCGGACGTCAACCTGATCCGGCTCCCCGACGAGCTGGACCACCCGGTCGCGGCGGCGCTCGGCTGCCGGTTCGCGACCGCGTTCCGGGCGGTGGTGAGCCAGGGGCGGGTCGCCGCCGGTGAGTGGGTGGCGGTGCACGGCTGTGGCGGGGTCGGCCTGTCCGCGGTGATGATCGCGGCGGCGTGCGGCGCCCGGGTGGTGGCCGTCGACGTCTCCCCCGGCGCGCTGGCGCTGGCCCGGGCCGCCGGGGCGGACGTCTGCCTGGATGCGAGCGCGCTGACCGGGCCCGGCGCGGTGGTGGCCGCGGTCCGGGAGGCGACCGGCGGCGGCGCGCACCTGTCGCTGGACGCGTTGGGCAGCCACCCGACCTGCGTCGCCTCGATCGAGGGGCTGCGGCGGCGGGGGCGCCACGTCCAGGTCGGCCTGCTGCCGCCCGCGCTGGGCCGACCGGCGCTGCCGATGGAGCTGGTGGTGGCGTACGAGTTGGAGCTGCGAGGCAGCCACGGGATGGCCGCGCACGCGTACCCGGAGCTGCTGCGGCTGGTCACCGCCGGGGTGCTGCGCCCCGGTGAGTTGATCACCCGCACCATCGGCCTCGGCGAGGCGCCCGACGCGCTGGTCGCGATGGACCGGGTCGCGCCGGGCGGGATGTGTCTCATCCGGCCGGGGGCGAACGGGTCGACTGTGGCGTAGGTCACGCCACCTCACGGCGGGCCGCGCCCGGGTCGTCTCGTGGTCGTCAGCTCGTACCGACCCGAGGAGCAGGACAATGTCCACCGCGTACACCGTCGTCACCGTCGCCGCCGCCCTCTGGGTGGGTTTCTCCGCCGCCTGCGCCTTCTTCCGTGCGCCGTGGGTGGTCGGCCCGCTCGCCGAGTACGGCGTCCCCCGCTCGTGGTGGCCGTGGCTCGGCGCGGCCAAGGCCGCCGGGGCGCTCGGCCTGCTGGTGGGGCTGTTCGTGCCGGTGATCGGGGTGCTGGCCGCCGTCGGTCTCGTGATCTACTTCGTCGGGGCGGTCGTCACCGTCGTCCGGGCACGCGCGTACGCGCACGTGCCGTTCCCGCTGCTGTACCTGGCACCGGTCGTCGGCGCGCTGGCCCTCGGGTTCGCGGCCTGACCGCCTCGACGGCAGGAGCGCGGACCCCCGACGACAGGAGCACCGGATGCACGCCGACCAGCAGCCGCAGGAGACGTTCCAGGCCCACCGGGATCTGTTGTTCTCGGTGGCGTACCGCATCCTCGGCACCGCCGCCGACGCCGAGGACGCGGTGCAGGACGCCTGGTTGAAGTGGTCGGGGGCCGACCGGTCGCGGGTGGCCGACCACCGGGCGTACCTGGTACGGATCGTGTCGAACCTGGCGCTGGACCGGCTGCGGTCGGCCCGGGTGCGGCGCGAGAGCTACGTCGGGCCGTGGCTGCCCGAGCCGATCCTGACCAGCAGCGACGCCGCCGAGGACGTGGCCGCGGCCGAGTCGGTGTCGATGGCGCTGCTGGTGGTGCTGGAGACGCTGAGCCCGCTGGAACGGGCGGTGTTCGTGTTGCGGGAGGTCTTCGGGTTCAGCCACGCGGAGATCGCCGAGGCGGTCAGCCGCTCGGAGGAGAGCGTGCGGCAGGCCGCGCACCGGGCCCGCGGGCACGTGCGGGCCCGGCGGCCCCGGTTCCACGCCGACCGGGCCCGCCAGCGGCAGGTGACCGAGCGGTTCCTCGCCGCCGCCTCGGGCGGCGACCTCAACACCCTGCTGGAACTGCTCGCCCCGGACGTGACGGTGTGGACCGACGGTGGCGGCAAGGTACACCAGGCGATGCGCCCGGTCACCGGCGCGGCGCCGGTGGCGACCTGGTTCGCGACCCTCGGCCGGCGCCCCTACCAGGGGGTGGAGTTCGATGCCATGACGATCGAGTTCGTCGAGGTCAACGGCGGGCCGGGCATCGTGTTCACCGGGGCCGGCCGGGTCATCGCCACCATGGTCCTCGACGTCGACGAGCAGGGCCGCATCGCCACCATCCGCAGCATCGCCAACCCCGACAAGCTCGGTGCGGTGGCCGCCCGGACCGTCCACCCCGTCAAGCCCGCCCGCTAGCGCGGGTGTGGCCAGTTGCGCAACAGGGCGTCGAGGGCGTCCATGGTGCGCGACCAGGTCTCCTCGGTGTCGGGGGCGCTGTGGCTGAAGCCGCCCCCCAGCTCCAGGCTGACGTAGCCGTGGAAGACGCTGCCCAGCAGCCGCACCGCGTGCGTCTGGTCCGGCTCGGGCAGGTGGTAGCCGCGCAGGATCGCCCGGGTCAGTTGGGCGTGCCGGCCGCCGGCGCTGGCGGCGGCCGGCGCCGGGTCGAGCCGGAGCTGGGCGGCGGCGTACCGCCCGGGATGCTCCCGGGCGTAGTCGCGGTAGACGTTCGCGAGTGCGGTCAGGGCGTCCTTGCCGGCCCGGCCGGCCACCGCGTCCGCGGCGCGGTCGGCCAGTTCCGCCAGGGCGAGCAGGGCGATCCCGGTCCGCAGGTCGTGCGTGCCGCGCAGGTGCGAGTAGAGGCTGGCGACCTTGACGTCGAACCGTCGGGCCACCGCCGAGACGGTCACCTGGTCGAAGCCGACCTCGTCGGCCAGCTCCGCTCCCGCCTGGATCAGGCGTTCGGTGCTCAGTCCCGCGCGCGCCATGTCCCTCCTCGGGTCGCCACCGTCACCGATTATGCATTTGCCTAACACCTTTAGGCAAATTAGCGTGGGGCTTATGAAGCCGCTGACCGAGCACGAGATCCGCGCCGCGTTCGTGAACTGCACCAAGGGCCAGGCGAAGCGGCTGTTCGTCCCGCGCGACCTGAACGACCGTCCCTGGGACGACCTGGACTACCTCGGCTGGCGGGACCCGCAGTCCCCGGACCGCGCCTACCTCGTCGCCGAGTTGGACGGCCGCCCCCGGGCCCTCGCCCTGCGCCGCCCCAGCCCCGGCGCCGGGCGGATGCAACGCGGCATGTGCTCGATGTGCCTGACCACCCACACCGGCAACGTCAGCCTGATGGTCGCCCCGAAGGCGGGCAAGGCCGGGCAGCAGGGCAACACCGTGGGCACCTACCTCTGCGCCGACCTCGACTGCTCGCTCTACGTCCGAGGTCGCAAGGACGCGGGCGCCGGCGCCCGGCTCCAGGAGTCGCTGTCGGTCGAGGAGAAGATCGAGCGGACGGTGGCCAACCTGGCCGGGTTCGTCGCCCGGGTCATGGCCTGACGTCGGTTCAGGGCCGGGGCGCCGACCCGACCGGGGACCGGTCGACCGGCTGGCGGTGGGCCGAGCGCTCCCGCCGACCGTTCCGGACGGCCACCGCCACGGCGACCGCGAGGCCGACCGCCGCGCCGGTCCACAGCAGCGGGTTGCTCCGCAGCCCTTCCGGCAGCTGCTGGCCGAGGACGAAGACGCCCATCACCACCACGAACCAGCCGAACGCCTGGCGCAGCAGGTCGGCGGGGATCTTGCCGGCCAGCCGGCCGCCGAGCAGGCTGCCGACGACGGCGGCGGCCGTGACCGCGGCCGCGAGGCCCCAGTTGATCTGCACGCTGGACAGGTAGCCGGCCAGGCCGGCGAAGGACTTCATCGCGATGACCAGCAGCGAGGTGCCGACCGCGACCGGCATCGGCAGGCCGCCGAGCAGGGCCAGGGCGGGCACCACCAGGAAGCCGCCGCCCGCGCCGACGAGGCCGGTGACCAGGCCGACGACGACGCCGTCGAGGATCACCCGCGGCACCGGCAACTCGTGCGGGACCGGTTTGCCCTCGGTGGAGCGCCGGCCCCGGATCATGGCGACCGCGGTGGCCAGCATCATGATCGCGAAACCGGTGAGCAGGACCGCCGCCGGGACGAACTCGGCCAGCCGGCCGCCGGCGTACGCGCCGGTCATCCCGGCGACGCCGAAGACCAGGCCGGTACGCCAGCGCACCCGGTGGGCGCGGGCGTGCGGCAGCACCCCGACGGCGCTGGTGACGCCGACGACCAGCAGCGAGGTGGCGATCGCCTCCTTGGCCGGCAGGTCGGCGACGTACACCAGCAGCGGTACGGCGAGGATGGAGCCGCCGCCGCCGAGCAGGCCGAGGCTGATCCCGATCAGCACGGCCAGCCCGACGGTCAGCAGCAGCGTGGCACTCACGCCCGTTCCCCGGTCTGGCGCAGCTGGCCGACGACGCTGTCCAGGTCGCAGCTGGCGCCCCGGTTGTACGGCAGCTTGCTCAGCAGCATGCCCATCGCGCAGGTGTTGCTCAGCGCGGCGAAGGTGAGCCCGGCGCCGATGAATCCGGCGACCCACTTCAGCCCGGGCACGAACACCGAGCCCAGGATGGCGAGGAGCACGATCGAGCCGGCGACCAGCCGGACCTGCCGCTCCAGGTCCCAGCGCTGCCGGCCCTGGGCGATCGGGGCGCTGCTGGCCTGCCAGGCGAGCATGCCGCCGTTGAGGACCTTCAGGTTCGGCAGGCCGATCTCGGCGAGCGCCTGCTGGGCCTGCCCGGCGCGGGCGCCGGAGCGGCAGATCAGCACCACGTCCTCGTCGAGGTGGCTGCGCAGCTCCGCCCGGTGTTCCTTGAGCAGGTCCAGCGGGACGTTGTAGGCGCCGGGGATGTGCAGGGTCTCGAACTCGGCCGGGGTGCGCACGTCGAGCAGGCGGGGGGCGCGGCCGGAGTCGATCAGCTCCCGCAGGGTGGTGGCGTCGACGGTGGCCGGGCGGGTGGTCTCGGAAGCGGTCATGTCTCCTCGTTCCTGGTGAGTCGCCGGGGGCAGGGCAGGGTGGAGCGCCGGCGGGCGCGCGGTCGCGCCGGCCGGGGGTCGGGTACGGGATCAGTCGGCCATGGCGACGCCGGCCGCCTCGGCCCGGTCGAACTTGTCGTCGATGACGACGACCTCGCGGCCGGCGTTGGCCAGCAGCGACGCCGCGGCGGTGGCCCGGTAGCCGGAGCCGCAGTGCACCCAGACCACGCCGGCCGGTACGTCGCCGATCCGCCTGGGCAGGTCCGGCAGCGGGATGTGCACGGCGCCCTCGACGTGGCGGTCGCGCCACTCGTTGGTCATCCGCACGTCGAGCACCACGTCGGGGGCGGGCAGGCCGGCCGGGGTGTCGCCGGCGCGGGCCGCCGCGAGCGCCGGAAAGTCGGCCAGCCGCAGCTCACGCAGCCGGCCGGGGTCGGTGGTCCACTGCTCGGCCTCGCCGGTGGCCTGCGCGGCGGGCCGGTCGATGCCGATGCGGACCAGTTCCCGCTGGGCGTCGGCGACCTGTTCCGGCGTCTCGGCGAGCAGGGTGATCGGGACGCCCCAGTCGATCAGCCAGCCGAGCCAGGTGGACATCGGCCCGTCCAGGCCGAGGCTGACCGTGCCGGCCAGGTGCGACGCGGCGTACGCCTTGCGGTGGCGCAGGTCGACCACCCACTCGCCGGCGGCGATCCGCTCGCGCAGCTGGGCGGCGTCGGCCCGGGCGACCGGGGTGAGGTCGACCGCGGCCGGCCCGGCGGTGTTCGCCACGCCCATGTGGGCGTAGTACGCCGGGTAGGCGTCGAGGCCGGCCAGGGTCTGGGTGACGAACTCGTCGGCGGCCAGTCGCAGCACCTGGTTCGCCTGCTTCTCCCGCCCGATGGTGGAGTCGGGGGCGTCGGCCTGGCTGGCCGAGCAGAAGCTGCCGAAGCCGTGCGTCGGCCAGACCTGGGCGCCGTCGGGCAGCAGGTCGGCCAGCCGCCTCGCGGAGGCGTGCTGGTGGTGAGCCAGTTCGTGGGCGTGTTCCTGGCCGAGCAGGTCGGTGCGTCCGGTGGTGCCGAACAGCAGCGACCCGCCGGTGAAGACGCCCGCCGGCTGCCAGTCGCCGTCGGTGGCCTCGTCGAGGACGTACGACAGGTGGTGGAAGGTGTGGCCCGGGGTGGCGACCACCCGCAGGCGCAGCGAGTCCGACACTCCGACCACGTCGCCGTCGGCGACCGCCGTACGGTCGAAGCCGACCTCGTCGGCGGCGGCGACCAGGTAGTGGGCGCCGGTCACCCGGGCCAGCTCCAGCCCGCCGGAGACGTAGTCGTTGTGGATGTGCGTCTCCACCACGTGGGTGATCCGCACCCCCCGCGCGCCGGCCAGGTACAGGATCCGGTCGATGTCCCTCTGGGGGTCGACCACGATCGCCGCCCGCCCGTCCGAGGCGAGGTAGCTGCGGTCGCCGAGCGAGGACGTCGCGATGACGGACACCTCGACTGCCATGTGCCGTTCTCCCTTCCGTATTCTCAACATACCCTGGGGGGTATGCAGGAAACGCACCTCTCCCATGCGTGGAACGCGTGAGGAGTACCCGCCCGCACCGTGGCTACACGGCGTGGGCGGGTCTCCGCTCAGGCCAGCGCGAGAAAGAGCTTCTCCAGCTCATCCTCGGTCATCTCCGGCTCCTCGCCGCGATCACGAGTGGCGCCGCAGTGTCGCATCCCGGAGGCGATGATCTTGAATCCGGCCCGGTCGATGGCCTTGGACACCGCCGCGAGCTGGGTCAGCGTCGCCCGGCAGTCCTCACCGTTCTCCATCATTTCGATGACCGCGTTGAGCTGCCCGCGAGCCCGCTTGAGTCGGGTCAGCGCATCACCGGTCATCTCAGGCCGAAGCTTCACCGCACCACCTCCTACGTCCAGGATACCCCGGGGGGTTTCATTCTGCCAAACGGATACCCCCGCCGGTGTGGTCAACCGCGAGGTCCGCCGACGGATTCCCACTCTCCAGAGCATCCCCCCGGCGATCCCGGCCTTCCAGTCCGGTAGGCGGGGCCTTCGACCCGGAATATACCCCCGGGGGTATGCGCTATCGTAGGTGTATCGCCGGTCATCACTGCGAAGGGATCAGCACGATGTTGTTCACCCAGTACTACCTGGACTGCCTCTCCCAGGCGTCGTACCTCGTCGGCGACGAGGCCACCGGACGGGCGGTCCTCGTCGACCCGCGTCGCGACATCGACGAGTACCTGGCCGACGCCCGGGCCCACAGTCTGACCATCGAAGGGGTGATCAACACCCACTTCCACGCCGACTTCCTCGCCGGCCACCTGGAGGTGGCCGCGGCGACCGGCGCGTGGATCGGGTACGGGCACCGCGCGGAGACCGAGTACCCGAGCCGCAAGCTGCGCGACGGCGAGCGGATCAGCCTCGGCGGCGTGACGCTGGAGATCATGGAGACCCCCGGGCACACCCCCGAGTCAATCAGCGTCCTGGTCTACGAGCACGCCGACGACCCCGCGCCGTACGGGGTGCTGACCGGAGACGCGCTGTTCATCGGCGACGTCGGCCGGCCCGACCTGCTCGCCTCGCTCGGCACCACCGCCGAGGAACTGGGCCGCATGCTCTACGACACCGTGCAGCGCAAGCTGATGGGCCTGCCCGACGAGGTGCGGGTCTTCCCCGCCCACGGCGCCGGCTCCGCCTGCGGCAAGAACCTGTCCACCGAGCGGCAGTCCACCATCGGTGAGCAGCGCCGCACCAACTACGCCTGCGCGCCGATGAGTCAGGAGCAGTTCCTCGCCCTGGTCACCGGCGGCCAGCCGGCGGCGCCCGGCTACTTCGCCTTCGACGCGGTGCTCAACCGCAAGGCCCGGGAACTGTTCGACCACGGCCGGGCGCCCCGGTCGCTCACCGCGGCCGAGTTCAGCCGGGCCCGCGCCGCCGGCGCGGTGGTGATCGACGCCCGGGACCCGCAGGAGTTCGCCGCCGGGCACCTGCGGGACGCGATCAACGTCCCGGCCGACGGCCGGTTCGCCGAGACCGCCGGCAGCGTCGTCGCGCCCGACCGCGAGGTGCTGGTGGTGGCCCCGCAGGACCGCGCGGAGGAGATCGTCGTACGCCTCGCGCGGATCGGCTTCGACCGGGTGGCCGGCTACCTGCGTGAGCCCGAGAACGCGTTCCTCGAGATGGTCGGAGAGATGACCCGGGCGAGCCGGGTCACTGCCACCGAACTGCGCGACGCCCTCGCCCGCCCCGACGCGCCGGTGGTGCTCGACGTCCGCAACGCCGGCGAGCGGGAGCAGGGATTCGTCGAGGGCTCCACGCACATCCCGCTCGCCGAGCTGACCCGACGGGTCGACGAGGTGCCGACCGACCGCGCGGTCGTCGTGCACTGCGCCGGCGGCTACCGGTCCTCGGTCGCGGCCAGCATGCTGCGCGCCACCGGCCGGGCGGACGTCTCCGACCTGCTCGGCGGGTACGGCGCCTGGCAGGCCACGCACGACGCGACGACGGTCTGACCTGCCCGCCGAGACGGGCCAGGCCTGGCGCCCCGGTGGCGCCAGTCCTGGCCCGCGTCGGGGCGAACCCGGACATTCGCACAACAACGTCGGGCACGGACGCGCCCTGACCACCATCAGCGAGGAGGACGGGTGCGACTGTCAGTGGACAACCCGGTGCGGCTGGGGCTGCGCGCCAACGCGGCCCAGTTCACCCTGCTCGTCGCGGTCAACGCCCTGGTCGGCGGGCTGCTCGGCAGTGAGCGCACCGTCCTGCCGCTGCTCGCCGAACGGGAGTTCCGGCTCACCGCCTACACCGCGGCCCTGACGTACATCCTCGCCTTCGGCGCCATCAAGGCGGTCACCAACTTCGCCGCCGGCGCGCTCGCCGACCGGTACGGCCGCAAACCTGTCCTGATCGCCGGATGGCTCGCCGGGATCCCCGTACCCCTGATCATCATCTGGGCGCCGTCCTGGGGCTGGGTCGTCGCCGCGAACGTCCTGCTCGGCGTCAGCCAGGGCCTGGCCTGGTCGACCACGGTGATCATGAAGATCGACCTGGCCGGCCCGGCGCGGCGCGGCCTGGCCATGGGGCTCAACGAGGCCGCCGGCTACCTCGCCGTGGCCACCACGGCGCTGGTCACCGGGTGGCTCGCCGCCGACCACGGCCTGCGTCCCGCGCCGTTCCTGCTCGGCCTCGCCCACGCCGCACTCGGCCTCGGCCTGTCCGTGGCCTTCGTCCGAGAGACACACGGCCACGCCCACGCGGAGGGCGCCACCCACACCGGAGTCCACGACCAGGCGCTCCCCACCCGCCAGGTCGCCGCCCTGGCCTCCTGGCGGGAACCGGCCCTGTCATCCGCCAGCCAGGCCGGGATGGTCAACAACCTCAACGACGGCCTCGCCTGGGGTCTGTTCCCGATCCTGTTCGCCGCCGCCGGGCTCTCCCTCACCCGGATCGGCGTCCTCGCCGCCCTCTACCCCGCCGTCTGGGGGCTCGGACAGCTCGTCACCGGCCCGGCGTCCGACCGCTACGGCCGCAAACCCTTCGTCGTCACCGGCATGCTCGCCCAGGCCGCCGCCCTCGCCTGGATCGCCCTCGCCGACAGCTTCGCCGGCTGGGCCGGCGCCGCCGTCCTGCTCGGCGCCGGCACCGCCGCCGTCTACCCCACCCTGCTCGCCGCGATCGGCGACGTCGCCCATCCCACCTGGCGCGCCCGCGCCGTCGGCGTCTACCGGCTGTGGCGCGACGGTGGCTTCGCCGTCGGTGCCCTGCTCGCCGGTGTTGTCGCCGACCTCGCCGGAATCCGCGCCGCCGTCTGGGTCGTCGCCGCCGTCACGGCCGCCTCCGGCCTGCTCGTCTGGGCCCGGATGTACGAAACGCACCGGCCGGGGAAGGTGGCGCGACCCGGCCCGTAGGCCGACGGGAAGCGCACCTGAAGCGGATCGTAAGCGGGCGCCGGCAGTGTTCCGGGTGTCAGCGAGACACGGACACCGACTCCCCAGGAGAACCCGATGTGCGCCGTCGTCGCTACGAATTTCTTCCGGACCCCTGTCCTTTCGGCGGTGTCCCGTCCGTGGTGATGGAGTAATCCTGCGTACGGGACATGGAGGGTGGAGCGTGAAATACCTGCTGCTGATCAACGCGGGCACGGACGACGGAGGGCCCCAGTGCGGGGTCGAAGATTGGATGACCTACGACAAGGAGGTGCGGGAGGCGGGCATCTTCGTCTCCGGCGAGTCGCTGGCCGACCTGGTCACCGCCACGACGGTACGGGTCGGCCGGGACGGCGGGCGGCTCGTGACCGACGGGCCGTTCGCCGAGAGCCGGGAGGTCCTCGGCGGCTTCTACGTCATCGACGTGCCCGACCTCGACGCCGCCCTGGACTGGGCGGCCCGCTGCCCCGGGGCACGCGAGGGCGGGGCGGTCGTGGTGCGGCCGGTGGCCGACTTCGGCGGCTGACATGGATGTCGGGGAGGCGGACGGGGCTTCGGTGACATCGGTGGAGGCGGTGTTCCGCGAGGAGCACGGCCGGCTGCTGGCCGCCCTCGTCCGCCGCTTCGGCGACCTCGACCTGGCCGAGGAGGTGGCCGCCGACGCGATCGCGGCGGCGCTGGCCCGCTGGCCGGTCCGCGGCGTGCCGCCGAAACCAGGAGCCTGGTTGATGACCACGGCCCGGCGCAAGGCGGTCGACCGGCTGCGGCGAGACCGCGCCTACGCCGCCCGGCTGGCCCTGCTGCAGGTCGAGGCAGACCGGGCCGGTCCCGCCCCGGCCGCCGAAGTCGAGGGGGACCTGCCCGACGAGCGGTTGCAGCTCTTCTTCACCTGCGCCCATCCGGCCCTCCCCGCTGACGACCGCACGGCGCTGACCCTGCGCTGCCTCGCCGGGCTGACCACTCCCGAAGTGGCGCGGGCGTTCCTCGTCCCGGTCGAGACGATGGCTAAACGGATCACGCGGGCCAAGAGGAAGATCCGCGACGCCCGCATCCCGTTCCGGGTGCCGGCGGTGGACGAACTGCCCGAGCGCCTGCCCGGCGTGCTCCAGGTCGTCTATTCGGTCTTCACCGAGGGGTACGCGGCCAGCTCGGGCACCCGCCTGCAACGGCTGGACCTGGCCGAGGAGGCCATCCGGCTGGCCCGGATCCTGCGCCGGCTGCTGGCCCGTGAGCGGGAGGTGGCCGGCCTGCTCGGGCTGATGCTGCTGATCCACGCCCGGCGGGCGACCCGGACCGGTCCGGACGGCGAACTGGTGCTGCTCGAGGAGCAGGACCGCACATGGTGGGACCGGTCGATGATCGAGGAAGGGCGCGGACTGGTCGAGGTGGCGCTGACCGGCGGTCCGCCCGGCCCGTACGGGGTGCAGGCCGCCATCGCCGCCCTGCACGCCGAGGCGGCAGACCCGGCCGGCACCGACTGGCCGCAGATCGTGGCCCTGTACGAGATCCTGCTCGCACTGGCGCCGTCCCCGGTGGTCGCGCTGAACCGGGCCGTGGCGGTGGCCATGCGCGACGGCCCGGAAGCCGGACTCCCGCTCCTCGACGCGCTGGCCGGCGAACCCCAGCTGCGCACCTATTACCCGTACCCTGCCGCCCGGGCGGACCTGCTGCACCGGCTCGGCCGGGTCGCCGAGGCCGCCGAGGCCTTCCGGGAGGCGCTCGCCCTGGCCGGCACCGAGCCGGAGCGGGCCCACGTGCGCCGCAGGTTGGACGCCATCGAGCGCTCGGGCTGAGAACCGGTGGGCTGATGTCCATTCGCCGGTGACCCGTTCGTGGAGACCGCGAACCTCACCTCACCGAAGGGACCTCCGTCATGGTCACCACAACGTCCGCCACCGCCGGTCCGCGGCTGTCCCGACGTTCCACAGCACGCCTGTTGGCCTGCGGCACGGTCGCGGGGATGCTGTTCCCCGTCGCGTCGTTCGCCCAGGCGTTCACCCTCGACGGTTTCGATCTGCGCCGGCACGCGCTGAGTTCGCTGTCCCTCGGCGACCTCGGTTGGCTCCAGGTCGGCACCTTCGTCCTCACCGGCCTGCTCGCCGGACTGTTCGCGGTCGGCGTCCGGCGGGTGCTGCCGCCCGGCCGGGCCGCCGTGGCCGGACCGGCCCTGGTCGGTGTCTACGCCGTGGGGATGGTCGGTGGCGGGATCTTCCGGCCCGACCCGGCGTTGGGCTGGCCCGCCGGTGCCCCTGAGGGGCTGCCCGAGCAGCTCAGCACCGGCAGCGTCCTGCACACCGTCGCCGGGGCGGCGGCGTTCCTGTCGTTGATCGCCGCCGCCCTGGTGTTCGCCCGCCGGTTCGCCGCCGAGGGACGGCCCGGCTGGGCGGCGTACAGCGCCGGCAGCGGTCTCGTCACGTTCGCCGTCACCACCCCGCCCTGGGGCGCCGGCAGCGAGAGCGTGCGCTTCGCCGTCGGGGCGGTGCTCATCTCCGGCTGGCTCGTCGCCGTGTCTCTGCGGTTGCGGACCGCGCACCGCGGATAGGAACCGCCCGGCCGGCCGGGACGCCGGTTCCGGGCTCACCCTCGGCGCGGCCGGCGCCTCACGGGCGGGGCCGGCCGCACCGAGCCCCGGTCAGGTGACCCGGCGCCGGATCCGCCACAGGCCGAACAGCGTCAGCAGCCCGGCGGCGAGCAGATACAGTCCGGACTCCAGGAACTGGAACGGCCAGTAGCGGTGGTTCGGTTGGTAGGCCAGCTCGACGTGCAGGTCGAGCGCGCCGAGGCAGCGCGCTGCCGCGCCGTACTGCCCGGTGGCCGGGTCGGCCGGGTCCTCCCGGGCGGAGAAGCAGTCGTCGAAGGCGCGGCGGTCGAGGGTACGCCCGTCGCGGGTGCGCAACTCGCTGACGTCGGTCACCCAGGCGCCCGGCACGCTGAGTCCGCGTACCGTGGCGCTGTTCGTGATGCTGCCCAGGCCGCGGGCCTCGTTGATGGCCTGTTCGGTCATCGCCCGGTCGGCCCGCACCGGTGGCATCAGGTGCGGCCGGACCAGGTTCGGCACCGCGAACTGGAGCACCACCACGGCCAGCGCGGTGAGCGCCATCGCCGGCAGCGTACGCCGGGTGAGCAGGCCGATGACGGTGCCGAGGACGAACGCGAACCCGGCGGCGGCGACCGGCGCGAGGTCCCGGGCGCCGAACACGATGGTGCTGAACCGGTTGCCGGCCACCGCGTCGACCGGGGCGGCCGCCCAGGTGAGCAGGAGGCTCGCCGCGCCGGCCGCCAGCACGGCGCCCAACCCGACCACCAGCAGCTTGACCAGCAGCCAGCGGCGACGGGTCACGCTCTGGTTCCACACCAGCCGGTGCGTGCCGCTCTCCAGCTCCCGGGCGATCAGCGGCGCGCCCCAGAACATCCCCACCACGGCGGGGAGCAGGGCCAGCAACGCGGCCAGGTACAGCAGCGTGTTCTCGTAGTCCCGGGCGAACCGGGCCAGCGCCTCGGTGCAGTCGCCCAGCGGTCGGCACTGCGCCAGGTAGCCGTCGTGGGCGTCCCGGACGTCGAGGCCCAGCCAGAGCAGGTACGCGGCGACCACCGCGAGGGCGACGGCGCCCACCACCGCCTGGGCGCGGAACTGCCGCCAGCTCATCCAGATCATCGCAGCGCCTCCCGGGCCGGGATCGGGACACCGGCGGCGGGCGTACCGGCCGCGCAGGTCAGGTACGCCAGGACGAGTTCCTCCAGGTCGACGGGTTCGACCGTCCAGGAGGGCTCGGGCCGCAGCCGGGCGGCCCGCACCACCGCCCGGTCGTACCGGCCGTCGGGCCGCGACCCGACCAGCTCGACCCCGGCGGGCATCCGGTCCAGCCCGCCGCGCGGGGCGAGCACCCGGTGATGGGCGGCCAGCAGGTCGGCCACCGCGCCGGTGAGCTGCACCCGCGACCCGGCCAGCACGATCAGGTGGTCGCAGACCCGCGCCACGTCACCCAGCAGGTGGGAGGAGAGGACGGCGCTGGCGTCCAGTTCCGCGACGAACTCCATCAGGCTCGCCAGGAAGCCGTCGCGGGCCAACGGGTCCAGCGCGGCGGCCGGCTCGTCCAGGATGAGCAGCTCGGGTCGCTTCGCCGCGGCGACGGTCAGGGCGAGTTGCGCGCGCTGGCCGCCGGAGAGGCCGCCGGCCCGCTGCCCCGGGTGCAGGCCGACCTGCGCGATCCGCCGCTCGGCGAGGCGCTGGTCCCAGCCGGGGTTGAGCCGGGCGCCCATCCGCAGGTGCTCGGCGACGGTGAAGGTCGGGTACACCGGGGTGTCCTGGGCGACGAAGCCCACCCGGGCCAGGTGCGCCGCGTCGGCCGCCGGCGGTGCGCCGAGCACCCGCAGCGTGCCCGAGGTCGGGGCGATCAGCCCGCAGGCCAGTTGCAGCAGGGTGGACTTGCCGGCGCCGTTCGGGCCGACCAGGCCGACCACCCGGCCGCGCGGGACGGTGAGGTGGCAGTCGGTCAACGCGGTGCGGTTGCCGTAGCGTTTGGTCAGGCCCTCGGCGAGCAGGACCGGTGGGAAGTCGTCGGATGGCATGGACCCATCCTGCGAACGGCGCGCGGTGGGCTCATCGGCCCGCGGGACGGTTCGCCGCCGGGCCGGCCCCACTTTCGGCTTGGTTCTCGCGGCGCCGGATCTGCCGGCGCCGCCCGCCGCTACTTCGCGGTTGGTTCCCTCAGCAGCCGGTCCGCGGCGCGGTCGGCCACGGCGGCGATGGTCAATGACGGGTTGGCCCCCACCGGTCCGGGCATCGTCGAGCCGTCCAGCACGTGCAGGCCGGGATGGCCGAACACCTCGCCGTACCCGTCGCACACCCCCTCACCGGGATGGCGGCCCATCGGCGCGCCACCGAGCGGATGCACGGTGACCACCCGACGGAGCCACCAGGCCGGGTTGTCGGCGTAGCGTCCGCCGAGGACGCCGCTGACCGCCCGCATCGTCGATCGGACGCCGGAGAAGTAGCCGGCGCTGGTGCGGGTCGTCCAGCTCACGTCGAGGTGGTCCCCGCGCAGCCGCAGCACGCCGTCGGGCACGTCACGCCCCATGCCGAGCAGCGGCAGCGAGCCGGCGGAGAGCCGGCCGTCGCCGAGCAGCCGGGCCAGTTCGCCGCCCAGACCGCTGCGCGGCGACCCGGTCAGCCGGGCCAACAGCCAGTTGACCGCGAACCTGGCCCGCCGGGCCGGGGCGCCGGACAGTCGGGACGACTCCACCATCCAGTCCACGAAGCCCGGATAGCCGCCGTCCTGCAGGTAGAAGCCGCGGCCCGGCGATCCGTCGCCGTCGTGCGCGTCGCCCACCCGGATGGCCGTGGTGATGACGGGTCCGCGGCTGGCCGCGAAGGAGGTGGCCCGGTCCCCGGGTGGCGGCCGGAGCAGCCCGAGCAGGTCGCCGTTGCCGCTGAACCGGGTGCCCAGGGCCGCGCCGAGGCCTGGCAGCCGACGCCGGTTGCGCAGCAGCAGGTAGGTGCTGCCGTACGTGCCGGCGGCGAGCACCAGCCGGTCGCAGGTGATCGTCCTGCTCGGCAGGGCGCGGGTGTCGATCCGCCGCCCCTCGTCGGCCGGGTCGTGCTCGACGTATCGGACCTCGTACCCGCCGCCGCTTCCGGGTCGGATCGCCCGCACCTCGCACCGGACCCGGATGTCGGCGCCGTGGTGCCGGGCGGCGGACAGGTAGGTGTGGTCGAGGGAGTTCTTGGCGCCGTCGTTGCACCCGATGTCGCACTCCCCGCACAGCCGGCAGGTGCGTCGCGGCGCGCCGTGCAGGTTGCCGTAGGCCGGCTCGGCGATCGGGACGGCCAGGGCCGGCTCCGCGCCGGGCCGGGGGGCGAAACTGACCGCGAGCGGCGGGTGCTGGTACGCCAGACCGAGCCGTTCGGCCGCCTCCCGCATCGCCGCGGCCTTCCGCACCGTGCGGTACGGCGGGTGGTCGGCCGGGAAGCGGGCGGCGCCGAGCATCCGCTCGACCCGGTCGTAGTGCGGCTCCAGGTCCGCCCGGGTCACCGGCCAGGTCTCGTAGCCCGAACCCGGCAGCGGTTCCTCGGTGACGAACCAGTTCTCGTCCTTACGCAGCAGGACGTTGGCGTAGATCAGCGAGCCGCCGCCCAGACCGCTCGCCACCACCGACTCCAGGCCGCGGAAGGTCCATACGTCGAACAGGCCGTACAGGCCCTCGCTCGGGTCCCAGAACGCCCGGCCCACCTCCTGCGGGGTGCGCGGGAAGCTGCCCGGTGGGTAGGATCGGCCGCGTTCCAGCACCACGGTGCGCCGGCCGGCCTCGGCCAGTCGGTAAGCGGCGACGGAGCCGCCGAACCCGGAGCCGACGACCACGGCGTCGACGTGCTCGCTGGTTTCCATGTGCTGTCTCCTCGGAGGTCGTCGGTCGGCCGCGCCGTAAATCAGCCGCGCCGCAGGGAAGCCGTCTCCTGCAGCCCGCGGAGCACGTACGGCACCGCCTCCCCCTGGAAGTCGACATCCGGCACGAGGTCGCGCACGCTGCCCTCGAGCACCAGTAGGGCGAGAATCGGGAAGACGAACTGCGGGTCGGCGTACAGCCCGCGGGAGCGCTGGATGGCGAAGAGCGTGGCGGCGAAGGACACCAGGTCGAAGTCCGCGGCCGAAACCGAGCTGTTCCGGGCCACGAGGGCGACCACGTCGTCCCGGAAGCCGTCCCGGTCGTACCGGCCACCGCGGTCGAGCGCGGTGGACAGCAGGATCTCGGCGCAGCGTCGCCCGTCGTTGCGGCCGAGGTGGTAGAAGAACTCGGCGAACTTACGGCGTGCGAAGTCGGTCAGGCAGCGTACGAAGCCGGCGTCGACGATCACCGCCGTCCCGTCCGGCATCAGGTAGAGGTTTCCGGGGTGCAGGTCGCAGTGGACGAACCCGTCCCGGAAGAGCATCTGGTAGGCGGCACGCAGTCCGTTGAGCACCGCTGCCCGCCGGGCCGGGGTCCGGTCGGTGCTGCGTTGCAGCGCCCCGATCCACTCCGTCACCAGGACCGTGCGGCCGGATATCTCGGGCACGACGGCGGGCACCCGGACGCCTGGCAGGGAGTGCAGGTTCTCCCGCAGCCGGGTCAGTGACCGTGCCTCCCGGACGAAGTCCAGCTGCTCGTACACGGCGGCCGAGATCTGGTCGACTATCTCCGCGAGTGGGACCCGGCGCAGCGTCGGCAGGCGGCCGAGAGCGCGCGCGACGGCGCCGACCAGTGCCAGGTCGAGCTCCATGGTCCGCTCGATATCCGGCCTTCTCACCTTGACGGCGACCTCCCGGCCGTCCTTGAGCTGGGCCCGGTAGACGCAGGCGATGCTGCCCGCCGCCGCCAGGGTCAGCCCGGCCGCCCCGCCGACGACGCACGCCGTCACCGCCGGCGGCACGGTTCGCACAACGGCGGCGTCGGGCGGCGGCGACACCCGGTCGTGCAGCCGGGACAGGTTCCGGCAGAGGCGGGGAGGCAACAGGTCCGCCCGGGTGCTGAGCACCTGGCCCAGCTTGACGTAGGCCGGTCCGAGCCGCTCCACCGTGTCGGTGAGGGTGGCCGCCACCTGCTCCCGCCCGCCGACCCCGCGGGCGCCGCCCGGGCGCGCCCGGCGGAGCGAGTCGACCACCAGTCGGGCCGCGAGCCGGCCGGCCCAGCCGGCCAGCAGCACGGCGATCGTGCCGGCCCGGACGGCGAGCGACCACCGTCGGAACAATGATTTCTGCATCGATTCTCCTCACCATCGACGACGGGAGGAACAATAGTTCGGGCTGGCCCTGTTTCTGTCTTTCTTGAACCGGGACAGCAAGACTTCGGAAGAATCCGGTGCCCGCGATTACGCGTTCTTGCTGCGCTGCGCCGCACGGTTGACGCTGCCCGGTCGCGCTGCCAACCCTTGAAGCGCACCACCGCAGGCGGGGCCATGGCATGTGGAGCAGCGGCCGGCGGAGCAGTCCCTCATCGGGCGGCTCCATGGTTCACCGCCTGCGGCCCGAATCCTGAACCGGCAATGAGGTCGCGAATGGTTCGCACTCGGCCTGTAGCGGGTGCCCGTATTCGCCATCCGAGGCGAAACCACTCGGTGGCTGCTCCGCACCGGGCTTCGCCGAACGCATAACACAGGCACCGCAATCACCAGAGATGAAAGGGTGATCACGAACATGACGCTCCAATCCATCGGTCTGTCCACCGGGGGCCGGGACCGCGCGCCTGAGTGGGAGCATTACCTCAAGGGTGACCCGGCGCTGCTGAACAGCGAGTTCGGCGACATCCTGGACCGGGACGCGGTCCGGCTCGACATCCGCACCGACGACCAGGTCGCCTACGAGGCGCTGCACCACGCGGACCCGATGGTCCGTGAGCAGTCGCTGTACCAGGCGATGGACCGCCGGCTGCCGCAGACGATCGACCTGATCGCGGAGAGCATCGCCACCGACGAGAACCGCGAGGTGCGGTGGAACGCGCTGTGGGCGCTGGAGAAGATCGGCGGCCCGCGGGCCCTGCAGGTCATCGAACGGCACGTCAACGACGACGACGCCGACGTCGGCGAGTGGGCCCGGCTGTTCAGCTCCGAGCTGCGCACCGGCCTGCCGGCCTTCGACAACCGGTCGTTCACCTGGGACGGCGACCGGACCTTCGACGAGACGATCCTGCTCAACATCCACTGCGACGTCTACGTGGCGCTGGACGAGACGGGGCGCAACTGGGGCAAGATCTCCCTGTCGCCGCAGGGTCTCGCCCGCAGCTACGGCCAGGCCCACGCGTGTCCGAACGTGGACACCCGCAACCAGAAGCTGATCATCAGCAAGACGCTCTCCGGCCTGCACGACGACGGCACGCCGCACACCGAGAACTTCGTGTTTCGCGGTCTGACGAACCACGCAAACGCCGGCCGGGGCAGCTTCTACTTCGAGTCGCGGGGTCTGCGCCCGGTGTTCCTGTCCGGGCGCGCCGACGACGACAGCCTGGGGCACCGCAACGAGATGGTCGCGGCCAAGCGCAGCGGCGAGTGGACCCTCGACCCGCGGATCCAGGTCAAGGGCGAGTCGGCGATCCGCTACGTCCGCGGCCGGGTGCACACGTGGGGGTACGTCAACTTCGACACCATGGCGGGCAGCTCGCTCGAGGAGGTGCTGTTCCCCGGCAACAGCATCCTCGGCACGCTGGACACCCCGACCGGCCCGCTGGCCAACGCGTTCATCGTCGGCACGTTCAAGGGCAAGCTGGTCGACTGGGACGGCGACGGCAAGATCAACGTCAACTCGCTCGACATCTACTCGACCCGGGACGGGGACGTCGACTCCGACCAGGACGGCGTCGCCGACATCCCGGGCGTGCAGTTCTGCCCGCGTACCAACTGGATGAACTGACCTGATTGGTCTCCGGGGCGGGCGGCGAATGCCGGCCGCCCCGGAGCCGTCAACAATGCCCGCCGGACATACAACGATAATTGCCGTCTTTGTCGGCCGCAACACCACCTTTCGGGGTCGATGAACGGGGTCCTCGGTGACGCCATTAGCAAGATTGGATCTATACGCAAAGCGTCACGGGCGCTTAACTGAACGTCCGACTGGGCAGGCGGAATAGGCGGTTGACATGTTTGGGGGGGGCAACAAATCTCGGGCCTTCGCGCCCTGGTGACGATCGGTCGACGACAACGAAAGCCGTACGACCCACGCCCTCCCGGGCTCGATCCGACCGCCACTCGCTCGACAAATTCTAGGGGGAGGCTACGTGATGACCACTGCCGATCTGGCGTGGCGGCCGGGGGGAAACTGTCTGGAATGCGACCAAGTCATGACGTGCAGCACGCTGGGGGTGTGCCTTGACAATCCTACTGGCGCCGCTCGACTGGATTCCGTCACCCGAGCCGTTCAATACATGACGGCCCACCTTTCGGAACCTCAACGTCTGTCCGACATCGCCCAGGCCGCGCTGCTCAGCCCGTTCCACTTCCACCGGGTCTTCCGGCATGTCACCTCCACCACGCCGGCGCGATTCCTGACGGCGTTGCGGATGGCCCGGGCCCGGCACCTACTGGTCAACTCGGACCTGTCGGTGACCGAGGTCTGTCTGGCCGTCGGCTACTCCAGCCTCGGCACCTTCATCAGCCAGTTCACCAAGCTGACCGGCTTGTCGCCACGGCGGTTCCGGTCGGCGATGTCCGTCTTCGGTCACGTACGCCTCAGCGAGCTGACCGACCCGGCCGCCGAACGCCACTCCGCCCCGGGGCCGGTCGGCGCCGTGACGGGCGGCCCGAGCACCGGTGGGTGCGCCGTACTGGCTTTGTACCCGTCGGAGCAGCCCGACGACACCCCGGTGACCTACGGCGTGCTGGAAACCAACCGCCTGAGCCACTTCCGACCGCTGGCCGACGGTGCGTACCACGCCGTGGCGCTCGGCTTCGACAACCGCTCGACGCTGTCCGACGTGCTCGGTGACAACGGCCGGCAGGTGGAGTTCGTCGGCACCGGCGACACGCCCATCGTCGTCCACGGCGGTCGCACCCGCCGGACCTTCCAGGTCGCGCTGCGGCGCCCGCGCCCCATCGACCCACCACTACAGCTCACCTCGGCACTGCTCGCCCTGGCCCAACGCAGACGGCCACAACTCCTGGCGACGGGGAGCTGACCACAGGACCGGCTCCCGCCCACGACAGGTGAAACCATCGCGGCGGCCCGCCCCCGCCGGGGGGGGGGGCGGGGTGGGGGGACCCCCAGGATGGCGCCCCCGCCGGCCCCCCGGAGGGGGAGATGAAACCAGAGTAAACCCGAG
>NZ_JBFAID010000045.1:0-58269 GCF_040654475.1 Micromonospora sp. NPDC050686 | reverse complement strand
CTTGTCAACAGACGTCTGTTGACAAGGGGCCCCGCCAATCACCTCAACCACCTCAGCAGCCGATCACCCAGTAGCTGGGGCCGGTCTGCTTGAGGGTGGTCGTGTAGTACGTGTTGTAGAGGCCCATCCGCTGGTTGCTGCCCAGCGCGTAGGCGTAGCCGCCGGACTGGTAGGCACGGCCCGCCGCGACGTGCGCGTAGTTGCTGGCCGTCACGCAGGTCGGGGACGGGGTGGGCGTCGGCGAGGCGGTCGGGGTGGGGCTCGGGGTGGTGCCGCCGCTCAGGCCGAAGAAGACCGCGTCCCGGTAGGTCGAACAGATGGTGTCCAGGAAGTACGCCCCGGCGGTGCCGCACTGGTCGGTGGCCGAGCCCGGGTCGACCGGCGTGCCGTGGCCCATGCCGGAGACCCGGTACAGCCGGACGGCGTCGTTGCCGTACACCTCGAGGCTGGTGCCGGCGGGCAGCGAGGCGGTGCTGGTCGGGGTCTGCGACGCGCCGAGCACGTTGGTCCACTGGTCCCGGGACTCGACGGCGTTCATCGGGGCGACGGTGCTGTCGGAGGTGCCGTGCCAGATGGCCACCCGGGGGCGCGGCCCGGTGTAGCCGGAGTAGGCGCCCCGGACCAGGTCCCCCCACTGCGCCGGGGCCTTGTCCACCCCCGGGGTCATGCAGGAGAACGCGTTGACCATGCTGGTGGCGCAGCGGTACGGGATGCCGGCGATCACCGAGCCGGCGGCGAACACGTCGGGGTACGTGGCGAGCATGACCGCGCTCATCGCCCCGCCCGCGGAGAGCCCGCTGACGAAGACCCGGCCCGGGTCGACCGCGTAGTTGCTCCGCGCGTAGTCGACCATCTGCTTGATCGACAGCGCCTCGCCCTGCCCCCGGGCGGTGTCGCCGGTCTCGAACCAGTTGAAGCAGGAGTTCGCGTTGTTGCCCGACGGCTGCTGCGGCACGATCAGCGTGAACTTCCACGAGTCGGCGTACTTCTGCCAGCCGGAGTTCGCGAAGTAGGTCGAGGCGTTCTGGGTGCAGCCGTGTAGCAGCACCACGGCCGGGGCGTTGGCCGGCAGGCCGTCCGGGCGGTACGCGTACATGGTCAGGTTGCCGGGGTTGGAACCGAACCCGGTGACCTGGGTGAGCGTCGCGGCCTGGGCGGGCAGCGCGACGGTGAGGACCGCGGCGGCGGCGAGGACGGCCCCGGTGACCGCCCCGACGAGTCTGACGAGGATGGATGAGCGGCGGCGCACGGCGACCTCCCGATGGTGGATGTGAACTTGGTCACTCCCCGCTGTGCCGTGACGTTACGTCCGTGTTTCCGACTTGCGACATGGCGAGCGCTCACATATTCGTCAAGGCCGATGTGTTGCGCCGTGAGGTTTCGTGTCTGCCCGGCGTGTCCCGAAACGGTTGGTAACGTCCGCTCCGTGCAGAGCTCCCCTTCCCTGGTCGGCGACCCCTCTCCTCCGACGCGCTCCGCCCGACCACACCGCGCCGACCTGGTCGTCGGGCTGCTCGCGGTGGCCCTCGCCCTCTGGGTCACCAGTGGACTGTGGCGGGACCCGAACGGCCGGGCGATCACCGTCAACGCCAGCGACCAGGCGCTGTTCGAGTGGCTGCTGGCCTTCGGCGGGCACGCGCTGACCCACGGGCAGGACCCTCTCTTCACCCACCTGATCAACGTCCCGGACGGGGTCAACCTCGCGGTCAACACCTCGATCACCGTGTACGCGGCGGTCTTCGCCCCGCTGACGTACCTGGTCGGGCCGCCGGCCACCTTCCTGGTGATCCTCACGCTCAACCTGGCCGCCACCGCGCTGGCCTGGTACTGGCTGCTCAGCCGACACCTGGTCGGCAGCCGGCTCGCCGCCGGGGTGGGGGCGCTGTTCATCGCGTACTCCCCGGGCATGGTGTCGCACGCCAACGCCCACCTGAACTGGACCGCCGGCTGGCTGGTACCGCTGCTGGTGTGGGGGGTGTTCGCGCTGCGCCGGCCCGGGCGCTGGCTGCGCGGCGGCGTCGTGCTCGGGCTGCTGGTCGCGGTCGCCTTCTCGATCGCCGCCGAGGGGCTCTTCTTCACCGCGCTCGCGCTGGCCCTGTTCCTGGCGGTGTGGTCGCTGCACCCGGCCCGCCGGGCCGAGGCCCGCGCCGCCCTGCCCGGCCTGCTGCGCGGGCTCGGGGTGACCGCGCTGGTCGCCGGGGTGCTGCTGGCGTATCCGCTCTGGCTGCACTTCGCCGGCCCGCAGCGGTTCCACGGCACCGGCTTCGACCCGATGATCCACTCCGAGGACCTCGCCGGGTTCGGGGCGTTCCCGCGCCGCTCGCTGGCCGGCGCGGTGGACTGGGGCACCCGGCTGGCCCCCAACCCGACCGAGGAGAACTCCTTCTTCGGGGTGCCGCTGCTGCTGCTCGCCGTCGGCTGCTTCGTCCTGCTGTGGCGCCGGGCCGCGCCCGCCCGCCGGGCCACGCTGACCGCGCTCGGGGTGACCGCGCTGGTCTTCGCGGCGCTCTCCCTCGGCCCCCGGGCGAAGTGGGACGGGCGGAACACCGGCCAACTGCTGCCGTTCGGCCTGCTGGACGGCCTGCCGGTGGTCAACGCCGCGCTCCCGTCCCGGCTGGCGCTGGTGGTGGCGCCGGTGATCGGGTTGCTGCTGGCGTACACCGTCGACAGCCTGCGCACCGACCCGCCGCGGGTGCGGGCGGCCTGGACCGCGGGCTTCGCCGTCGCCCTGCTGCCGCTGCTGCCCACCCCCCTGCTGACCAGCGCGCGCGAGCCGATCCCGGCGTTCATCACGGCCGGGACCTGGCAGCGGTACGTCCCGCCGGGCGGGGTGCTCACCCCGCTCCCGCTCACCCTCGACGTCACCCCCGACGGCCAGCGCTGGCAGGCGTACGCCCTGTCCCACGGGCAGCGCGAGTTCCGCATCCCGGCCGGCTTCTTCCTCGGCCCGGGCGGCCCGGACGGGCGCGGCAAGATCGGCCCGGTCCCCCGGACCTTCGACACCCTGATGGACCAGGCCGGCCGCACCGGGCTGGTGCCGATCATCACCGAGGGCAGCGTCCAGCTCTGCCGGGCCGACCTGCGGTACTGGGGAGTCTCCGCGGTGGTGCTGGCCGATCGGGTGCACGGCGCGAAGTACGACCTCGACGAGGACGCGCTGCGCCGCACCGCCACCGCGATCCTCGGCCCGCCCGAGCGGGTGGACGACGTCTGGCTCTGGACCGTGCCGGGTGACTGACGCAACGAAGCTCACCCCAGGTGACCGGCGGGTACGGGTCTAGGCTGGACGGGTGACCACGACGACTTCCGGCCTGAGCGCCGTCCGCGCGGGGGTGCTCGACTACCAGGCCGCCTGGGACGAGCAGCGCCGGCTGCACGACGCGGTGGTGGCGGGCGGGCGCGACAGCGTGCTGCTGCTGGAGCACCCCAGCGTCTACACCGCAGGCAAGCGCACCGAGCCGTGGGACCGCCCGATGGACGGCACCCCGGTGGTCGACGTCGACCGGGGCGGCAAGATCACCTGGCACGGCCCGGGGCAGCTGGTCGGCTACCCGATCCTCCGGCTCCCCGACCCGGTCGACGTGGTCGCGTACGTGCGGCGGGTCGAGCAGATGCTGATCGACGTCTGCGCCGAGTTCGGGCTGACCGCCGGCCGGGTCGACGGGCGCAGCGGAGTCTGGGTGCCCGAGGACGACCGGGGGCCGGCCCGCAAGGTGGCCGCCATCGGCATCCGGGTGGCCCGCGGGGTGACCCTGCACGGCTTCTCGATCAACTGCGACTGCGACCTGACCTACTTCGACCGGATCGTGCCCTGCGGCATCCGGGACGCCGGGGTCACCTCGCTCACCGCCGAGCTGGGCCGCCCGGTCACCGTCGCCGACGTGCTGCCGGTGGTCGAGCGGCACCTGCCGACCATCGCGACGGCCTGAGAAAAACCTCGCCCGCGGTGTCCCGCGCGGCGGCGGGCCGATCGTCCCTATGGTGAAAGGCCGGCGACCACGCCGGCCGAGGACCATCGGAGGCGATCATGCCCCTGTACGCCGCGCTGACCTACACCGCCGACGTCGACTGGAGCCAGCCGGAGCAGGCCACGGAACTCGCGGAGTACCGCGCGTTCGCCGCGGGCGCCCAGGCGGTGCTGCGAGGCGGCCAGGCGCTCTACCCGACCGCGACCGCCACCACCGTCCGGGTGTCCGGCGGCAAGGACGGCGACGTGCTCACCACCGACGGCCCGTACGCCGAGACCAAGGAGGCCCTCACCGGCTTCTACCTGCTGGAGTGCGCGGACCTGGAGGAAGCGGTGCGGGTCGCCGCCGGCCTGCCGGCCGCCTGGAACGGGGCGGTCGAGGTCCGGCCGGTCATCCAGTTCTCCCGGTGACGCCGACGCTGCGCGGTGACGCGGCGCGGGACGGCCCGGACCCGCCCGCCGCCGCATGGACGGAGGCGGCGCGGGTAGTCCGCGAGGAGCACACCCGGCTCCTGGCCACCCTGATCCGCGTCACCGGCAGCGTCGACCTCGCCGAGGACGCCACCCAGGACGCCGTCGTCCGCGCCCTGGAGACCTGGCCCCGCGACGGCGTACCGGACAACCCGCGCGGCTGGCTGCTGGTGGTCGCCCGGCGGCGGGCGGTGGACCTGATCCGGCGGGAGGCGAACCGGGCCGGCAAGGAGGCAGCGGCGATGTCCCTGCTGGACCCGACACCCGAGCCACCCGAGGTGGTCCGCGACGACCTGCTGCGCCTGGTCTTCACCTGCTGCCACCCCACGCTGTCGCTGGACGCACAGGTGGCACTCGCGCTGCGCACCCTCGCCGGGCTGAGCACCGCGCAGGTGGCCCGCGCCCTGCTGCTGCCCGAGCCCACCCTGGCCAAGCGGCTCACCCGGGCCAAACAGAAGATCGCGCGGGCGGGCATCCCGTACCGGGTGCCGGAGGCCGCCGAGCTGCCCGGCCGGCTGACCGGAGTGGCCAGCACCGTGTACCTGATCTTCAACGAGGGGTACGCGACCGGCCGCCCCGGGCCGGCCGACGAGGCGACCCGGCTGGCCCGGCTGCTCGCCGAGCTGATGCCGGACGAGCCGACCGTGCTCGGCCTGCTCGCGTTGCTGCTGCTCCAGGGCTCCCGGCGCGCCGCCCGCACCGGTCCTGGCGGACGGCTGCTCCTGCTGGCCGAGCAGGACCGGTCCCGCTGGGACCGGAACGCGATCGTCGAGGGGGTCGAGCTGGTCGGGCGGGCGCTGCGCCGGACACCGCACCGCCCCGACCGGTACGTCGTGCAGGCCGCGATCGCCGCCTGCCACGCGCTCGCCCCGGCGTACGACCGGACCCCGTGGGACGCGGTGGTCTCCTGGTACGACGTGCTGCTCACCGTCCACGACACCCCGGTGGTCCGGCTGAACCGGGCGGCGGCGGTGGCCGAGCGGGACGGCCCCGCCATGGCGCTCGGCCTGGTCGACACGATCTCCGGGCTGGCCGGGTACCCGTGGTGGCACGCCACCCGGGCCGAGCTGCTGCGCCGCCTGGACCGGCCGGCCGAGGCGACGGCCGCGTACGACCGGGCGCTGGCCCTGGACCTGAACGAGCCGCAGCTCGCGCACCTGCGTCGGCGCCGCGCCGAACTGCCCGCGTAACCTGCTGACGTGCGCATCGACCTGGTCACCCTAGTGGTCGCCGAATACGACCCGGCCATCGCCTTCTTCACCGAGGTACTCGGCTTCGAGCTGATCGAGGACAAGCCGTCACGGACCAACGACGGCCGGCCGAAGCGCTGGGTGGTGGTCCGCCCGCCCGGCGGCGGCACCGGCCTGCTGCTGGCCCGCGCCGACGGCGAGCGCCAGCGGGGTGCGGTGGGCGACCAGACCCACGGCCGGGTCGGCTTCTTCCTCCAGGTCGACGACTTCGACGCCACCTACCGGCGGATGGTCGAGGCGAACGTCGAGTTCGTGAAGCCGCCGCGCACCGAACCGTACGGCCGGGTCGCCGTCTTCCGCGACCTCGCCGGCAACCCCTGGGACCTGCTCGGCCCGGCCTGACCTGGAGAAAGGACCCCTCGACGACCGACGTGGCGGGGACCGCGTTCCGCGACGACGCCCAGCGGGACTTCGTGCACGGCAACATCAAGGCGCGCCGGCGGATGATCGCGCGGCCGGTCCCGCCGGAGGTCGAGCGGAAGCTGGTGGACCGCTACCACGCCACCGACCACAAACGCCGCCTGCCGATCGCGCCGTAGCGCACCAGGCGTCGTCGTCCACGCCGGCACGACCGCGGTCCGCCGCCCCTCCCCAAGAGGGCGACTCGCGTCACCGCCACGGCAGCCGGGCGGCGGTGAGGCGGGCCCGCAGCCAGGGTTCACCGAGCACGATGAGCCCGCCGATACCGGCGCCGATGACCGTCTCGACGCCTCGGTCGAGCAGGAGCGACCCGGCCGGGCGGGGCACCGCGAGCTGGCCCATCAGCAGCGCCATCGGCGTGATGAACAGCAGCGCCAGGCCGTAGTTGCGCCCCACCAATAGCTCGGTGACGATCTGGAGCACCGCCACGACCAGCACGGTGGCGTACGGCGAAAGCTGCGGCGCGAGCAGCAGCGCGCTGGTCAGCAGCCCGAACAGCGTGCCGAGGATCCGGTGCGCGGCCCGGACGAGCTGGGCGGCGACGCCCTCCACGCTGAGCGGGGCGACCGCCGCCACCATCGCCCAGTACGGGTGGCCGATCCCCACCGCGGTCGCCGTGCCGCCCGCCAACAACACGGCGAGGGCGTATCGCACCGGTTCCCAGGTCCACACGTGCGCCAGCCGGGCCGGCCGGGTCCGCTGCCGCCGCAGGACGCTGCCCAGGTTCCCGACCAGCAGCGCGAACAGGCTGCTGAGCCCGGCCACGCCGGCGGCCACCGGCACGTCCGGGACGGTGTGCGGGGCGGAGGCGACGGCACCGAATGCGAACACGAGGAACAGCGGCCCCGGCGGGTGCCAGTCCTGCGCGGCGGCGAGCACGGCACCCAGCGCCGCGACGCCCGCCGCCGCCGGCACCGCCACCCACGCCCGCGACTCCACCGTCCCGACGAGCACGCCCAGGACGATCGACACGGTGAGCGCCATCCCGGCGCTGGCCTGCATCACCGCGCGGGACAGGTGCACGTGGTTGCGTCCGTAGAGCGACGTGAACGCCCCGAAGACCGCGTACACGGACCAACCGGGGCGGCCCAGCGCGAGCACCACGAGCAGCGGGACGACGACACTGATCCCGGCCCGCAGCGCCACCCGGTGGGCGCCCGGCACCGGACGGACGTACAACAGGCCCCGCAGCGCCGCCCGTAGCTGCTCGGCCATGCTCCTCCTCCGCCTGTCCGTCCTTCATACCCCGCCACGGCCCCGGAACCGCCCGGGCTGGAAGGAAGGGCCCTGTTAATGCCAGGCGTGGCAGGGCCCCTCCTTTCCTGTCGTCAGGGCGTGAGGCGGTGCAGGTCGCGCGGGAAGGCGGTCACCTCCCGGACGTTCGCCGCGCCGGTGAGCCGGGCGACGAAGCGCTCCAGCCCGATGGCAAAGCCACCGTGCGGCGGCATCCCGTGCCGGAACGCGTCCAGATAGCCGGCGTTGGCGGGCACGCAAACACCCGCCCGCGCCGCCTGTAACGCCGATTTCGCGCACTTTGGTGTCCGGTGTCACAAGCCCTCCGGCGTGACGCCCGTCGCCCGACGTTCATCGACCGCCACCGTCGGGCGTAGGCTCGGTTTCGTGACGATCGAGCACTCCGCGCCGACGACGACGCCGCAGGCCACCCGCAGCGCGACCGTTGCCCCCGAGGGGCGGCGGCTGCTGCGGATCGAGGCCCGCAACGCCGAGACGCCGATCGAGCGCAAGCCACCGTGGATCAAGGTCAAGGCCAAGATGGGCCCGGAGTACACCCAGTTGCGCGGGCTGGTCTCGCGCGAGGGGCTGCACACCGTGTGCCAGGAGGCCGGCTGTCCCAACATCTACGAATGCTGGGAGGACCGGGAGGCCACCTTCCTCATCGGCGGTGACCAGTGCACCCGCCGCTGCGACTTCTGCCAGATCGACACCGGCAAGCCGGCCGAGTTCGACGCCGACGAGCCGCGCCGGGTCGCCGAGTCGGTGGTCTCGATGGGGCTGCGCTACGCCACCGTCACCGGCGTCGCCCGGGACGACCTGCCCGACGGCGGCGCCTGGCTGTACGCCGAGACGGTCCGGCAGATCCACGCCCTGCAGCCCGGCTGCGGCGTCGAGCTGCTGATCCCCGACTTCAACGCGGTCCCCGAGCAACTGGCCGAGGTGTTCGGCTCCCGGCCCGAGGTGCTCGCGCACAACGTCGAGACGGTGCCCCGGATCTTCAAGCGGATCCGGCCGGCGTTCCGCTACGAGCGCTCGCTCGACGTGATCCGGCAGGCCCGCGCCGACGGCCTGGTCACCAAGAGCAACCTGATCCTCGGCATGGGCGAGGAGCGGGCCGAGGTCTCCCAGGCGCTGCGCGACCTGCACGAGGCCGGCTGCGAGCTGATCACCATCACGCAGTACCTGCGCCCCTCCCCCCGGCACCACCCGGTCACCCGGTGGGTCAAGCCGGAGGAGTTCGTCGAGCTGCGCGACGAGGCCGAGGAGATCGGCTTCGCCGGGGTGATGAGCGGGCCGCTGGTGCGCTCGTCGTACCGCGCCGGCCGGCTCTACCGCCAGGCCCTGGAGGCTCGCGGGCAGGCCACGGCCGCGAGCTGAGCCGATCGCGCCGCGTCCCGACCGCCGGCCCGGGTCCGCGGATGCCATGATCTGCGGCATGACCACGGGGGTACGCCGGCAGGCGGGTACGCGCGCCCACCGGCGGTGGCCCCGTCCGGCCTCGCCCGCCGGGCCGCTCACCCTGGCCGTGCTGCTCGCCGGGGTGGCGTACCGGGTGGTGCTGGTACTGGCCGACAACCCGCCGACCAACAGCGACGAGGCGACCATGGGGCTCGCCGCGCTGCACATCGCGCAGGGGCGGCACTTCCCGGTCTGGTTCTACGGCCAGGCGTACATGGGCACGCTGGAGGCGTACCTGGCGGCGCCGGTCTTCGCGGTGTTCGGCCCGTCCACGGTCGCGCTGCGGGTGCCCACCCTCGCCCTGTACGCGCTCTTCCTCGCGCTGGCCTGGCGACTGACCCGACGGCTCGGCGGTGACCCCTGGTTCACGCTGCTGGTGGTCGGGCTGCTCGCGCTCGGCGCGGACCGGGTGCTGAAGAACCAGCTGATCGCCGGGGGCGGCTATCCGGAGCTGAATCCGGCCGGCGCGGCGCTGGCGCTGCTCACCCTCGACCTGTGCGCGGCCGACCGGCGGGCCCGGCTGCCCCGGTGGGCCGGCTGGGGAGTGATCGCCGGCCTGCTGCTCTGGGTCGATCCGCTGCTGCTGCCGTACCTGCTCGCCCTCGGCGCGGTGCTCGTCGTCCGGTGCCGGGCCGAGCTGGCCGGCCGGGCCGGGATGGTGTTGGTCGGGGCGGCGCTGCTGGGGGCGGCGCCGATGCTGGTGGACAGCGCCGTACACGGCCGCAACCCGCTGGCCGCGGTGCTCGCGGCCGGCGGCGGGGGCGCCGCCGCGGGCTGGGCCGACCGGCTGTACGGCGGGCTGGTGCTCGGCCCGCCGCTGAGCACGGGCTTCTGCTCGCCCGGCCACTGCGCCCCCTGGCAACTGTGGTGGGCTGCGGCACTACCGGTCCTGCTGCTGCTCGGCGCGGCCGACGCCGTTCGCCGCCTGCGCCCCCCGCCCACCCCCGCCCCGGCGGGCGGCGATCGGTGGCGGGCCGGGGCGGCGGTGCGGTTGGCGCTGCTCGCCGGGGCGGCGGGGCTGCTCGGGGCGTACGCGCTCAGCGGCGCGGCCGGGCGGAGCCCGACGGAGAGCGCCCGCTACCTGTCCTGCCTGGCGGTCGCCACCCCGGCCCTGCTCTGGCCGCTCTGGACGGCGGCCCGGCGAGCGGCGCCGGGGCGGTGGGGCGGGGTGGCCCGCGGTGCGGCGGTCACCGTGCTGGCCGCCACACTCGCCACCGGCGGGTACGCCACCTGGGGCGCGATCACCCGCGCCCCCGAGGTGCGGGCCGAGGCGCGGCGGCACGCGGCCCTGGTCGACACCCTCCACGAGCTGGGCGTCAGCCACGTCCGGGGCGGCTACTGGACCTGCAACCGACTCACCTTCGCCAGCCGGGAACGGGTGGTCTGCGCGGTCGTGGACGACCGGCTGCGCCCCGGCCACGACCGCTATCCGGCGTACCGGCGGGCGGTCGAGGCGGCGCCCGACGCGGCCTGGGTGGCGCCGGCCGGATCACCCCTCGCGGCCCGCCTCGACCAGCGCCTCGGCCCCGGCGACCTGCGCCTGGTCGCTCTCGACGGCTGGCGCATCTACCTCCCGCCCCGCTGACCGCCGCCCTTGCTCTCCCGCGCCGTTCACCCGGCCGGGCCGGGGGGCGGTCAGGCGCGGCGCTGCTGGGGGACGGCGGCGGCCGGCTCCAGCAGGCCGAGGCGGTGGGCCAGCGCGGCGGCCTCCACCCGGTTGCTGACGTCCAGCTTGGCGATGATCCGCGAGACGTGCACGCTCGCCGTCTTGGGCGAGATGAACAGCTGCTCGGCGATCCGGCTGTTGCTGTGCCCGGCGGCGACCAGCCGCAGCACCTCCCGCTCCCGCGAGGTGAGCAGATCGGTGCCGGGGCCACCCCGGCCGGGCAGGCCGACCCGGCGGGCCAGGGTGGCCACCTGCTCGGCCAGCGGCGCCGCGCCGAGGCTGTCCGCCAACGCCCCGGCCTCCTGGACCGCCTCGGCGACCTCGGACCGCTGCCCCGCCGCGGCGGCGGCCCCGGCCAGCTCCAGCAGCGCCCGGCCCAGCGGGTACGGCTGCCCGCCGGCCCGCCACGCGTCGACCGCGACCCGCCAGGCCGGCAGCGCCGCGGGACCGGTCGCGCGCAGCGCCGCCACGGTGGCGGCGTGCGCCCGTTCCGCCGGGTACCGGGCGGGCAGGCCGGCGGCGAGCGCGCCGACCATGGCGCCCAGCTCGGGCACCGCGTACCGGGCGGCGGTGCGGGCCGCCGCGGTGAGCAGCGGCCAGCCCTCCCGGGGCAGGTCGGGCAGGCGCTCGTCGGCCAGCGCGTCGTGCGCGGCGCGGACCGCCTCGGCCCGGTCGTCGGCGGCCAGCGCCATCTCGATCCGCAGCTCGTGCAGGGGCAGCCGGTGGCTGGGCCAGAGGTACGGCCGGGCCAGGAAACCCAGCGCCCGGCCCACCAGGTCGTCAGCGGTCGGGTGTGCCCGGGCCAGCCGCAGCCCGGCCCGCAGTTGCAGCCAGTGCAGCCCGGACACGCCGGGCGGGTCGATCCGGGCCGCCTGCGCGCAGGTCGCCTCGGCCTCGTCCCAGCGGCCCAGGGCGATCAACGCCTCGGCCTGGTTCGACAGCAGGTACGCCCCGCCGGAGCGGCTGATCCCGACCCGGCGCGCCTCGGTCACCCCCTCGGCGGCGGCCGCCGCCGACTCGGCGTACCGGCCCACCTCGAAGAGCACGTCGGAGAGGTACACCAGCGCGCTGACCAGCGCCGGCCCGTTGCCGGCGGCGCGGGCCCTCGCCTCGGCCCGACGCAGGTCGGCCAGCCCGCGCGCCGAGTCCTGGCCGAGCCGGCAGAGCATCGCGATCCGGGTGGGCAGCAGCGTGACGTCCTCGCCGAGCGCCGCCGCCCCGGCCATCGCCTCGTCGGCCACCGCGACGGCCTCCTCGGGATCGATCCGGGACAGGTGGGCGGCGATGTCGGCGAGCAGCCGGAACCGTTCCGGCCCGTCCGGCACCCGGGCCGCCAGCCGGTACGCCTCGCGCACCTCGACGCCGCCGTCGCTCTTGCCGAGCAGGGCCAGCAGCCGGCCGCGCCGGTCCAGCAGCCGGGCCGCGCGCAGCGGTTCGGCGTCCCGGTCCACCTCGGCCAGGGCGGCCCGGGTGAGGGTGATCGCCCGGCCGTAGTCGCCGGCCGTGGTGGCCGCGTCGAGGGTTTCCTCCAACACCGCGAGGTGGTCCATGCCGAGCCGGTCCGCCGCGTCGGGCACCTGCTCCCAGAGTTCCAGCACCCGTTCCAGCAGCCGGCTCTGCTCGGCGTACGCGTACCGGTCGGCCGCCGCGGTGGCCGCCGCGCGGGCGGCGACCAGGGCCCGGGGGTGGTCGTGCGCGGCGTGCCAGTGGTGGGCGATCTCGGCCGGAGCCCGACCGGCGGCGACCAGCGGCGGGTTCGCCTCGATCGCGGCCGCGAACCGGGCGTGCAGCCGGGCGTGCTCACCGGGCAGCAGCTCGTCGTGCACCGCCTCGCGGACCAGGGCGTGCCGGAACTCGTAGTCGCCGTCCGGGTCGGCGACGACCAGCTGGGCGGCCACGGCGGCGCGCAACGCGTCCTCCAGCTCGGCCTCGGGCAGGCCGGCCACCTCGGAGAGCAGTTGGTGGCCGAAACGGGTGCCGCCCGCGGCGGCGATCCGCAGCACCCGCTGCGCCGGGTCGGGCAGCCGGTCCACCCGGGCCAACAACAGGTCGCGCAGGGTGTCGGGCAGCGTGGCGCAGCCGACCGGGGAGCCGGCCGCGGCCAGCTCCTCGATGAAGAACGGGTTGCCCTGGGTCCGCTCGTGCACGTCGTCGACCCCGCGGGCGGCGGGCTCCGCCCCCAGCAGGTCGGTCAGGATCGCCGCGGTGCCGTCCCGGTCCAGCCGGCCCAGCTCGACCCGCTCGACGCCGCGCACCCGGTCCAGCTCGGCGAGGAAGGGCCGCAGCGGGTGGCCCCGGTGCAGCTCGTCGGTGCGGTAGGTGCAGACCAGCAGCAGCCGGCTGGGGCGGGCGGCGCGCACCAGGAACCCGATCAGGTCTCGGGTGGAGCGGTCCGCCCAGTGCAGATCCTCGATCACCAGCACCAGCGGGCGGGCCTCGGCGAGCCGGTGGAACAGCTCGGCCACCAGGTCGAACAGGTAGCCGCGCGGGGCGTCGGAGGCGAGCGGACCGGCGGGCGCCGCGACGGCGGCCGGCCCCCGGGCCAGCTCGGGCAGCAGGCGGGCGAACTCCGGCTCGTACCCGTCGAGGACGCCCGGGCCGTCGCGGCGCAGCAGCTCGCGCAGCGCGGCGGCGAACGGGGCGAAGGGCAGGCCGGCCTCGCCCAGCTCCAGGCACTGGCCGACCAGCAGCCGGGCACCCGTCCCGGCCGCCACCGCCCCGAACTCGTCCAGCAGCCGGGTCTTGCCCACCCCGGCCTCGCCGCCGACCAGGACGGTGGTGGGCTCGTCCGCGCCGGCCCGGACTAGCGCGGCGCGCAGGGCCGCCAGCTCACGCTGGCGGCCGACGAGGACGGTGCTGCTGGCGCGTACGGTCACGGCACCGAGCATGCCATGACGGCCGGACCCGGCCGGACCAGCCGGCCCGGCCGCCCCCGTGACGGCCGGGCCGGCGGCGACCGGCGGCGCGGCGGCGGTCACCGGCGGGTGTCGGTGGTGCGGACGGCGTGCCGGCGGCGGCCCAGCCAGCCGCGCGGGTGGCGGCGGGGCAGCGCCCGGGCCAGCCGGTCCGCCTCGGCGTCGGCCTGCAGCTCGGAGGCGTGGGTACGGTGGATGGAGAGCAGGAAATCTGCGTCGTTGCCGAACATCTCGGTGCCCCTCACGTGCGGTGGGTTTCCCTGTCGACATCGACTTTCCGCCCGAAGGTGCCCCCGGGGCATGGGGCCGCCGCCTCATCTTCGCCGCCACCACCCTCCTTACGCCGGGCCGGCGCGGCCTCCCGGCCACGTAAGGTACTCAGCGGCCGGCCGCGGATCACCGCCCGCGCGGGCGCCCACTAGACTCTGGGACATGGCAAAGCCCCAGGAGAAGGTCTCGTTCGGCCAGCGGCTGAAGCAGATCGGGATGGTGTTCCGGTTCACCGCCAAGCAGGACCGGTGGTTCGCCCCGCTGGCCGCGGCGGCGGTGCTGATCCCGCTCGCGCTCACCGTGGTCGCGGTGGTCCTCTGGGGCTGGATCTGGCTGCCGGTGGGCATCCTGTTCGCCCTGCTCGCCGTGCTGATCGTGCTCAACCTGCGGTCCAACCGGGCGATGATGAACGCCGCCGAGGGGCAGCCCGGCGCGGCGGCGCAGATCATGGAGAGCATGCGCGGCGACTGGCGGGTGACCCCGGCCGTCAGCTCCACCACCCAGATGGACATGGTGCACCTGGTGCTGGGCCGGCCCGGGGTGATCCTGCTGGCCGAGGGGAACCCGCAGCGGGTGCGCGGCCTGCTCGGCCAGGAGAAGCGGCGGCTGGCCAAGGTCATCGGCACCGCGCCGCTGCACGACTACGTGATCGGCCAGGACGAGGGCGAGCTGCCCATCCGCAAGCTGCGGATGACCCTGATGCGGCTGCCCCGCACCCTCTCCCCCAAGGACGTCAACGCCCTCGACAAGCGGCTCAAGGCGCTGACCGCCCGGCCGCAGCTGCCCAAGGGCGCGATCCCGAAGAACATGCGGCCGCCGCGGGGCGCGTACCGCCAGACGCGGGGCCGCTGACCCGCAACCATGCCACCGGAGCCGGGCCCGTCGTCGATGGGCCCGGCTTTTCCGTACGCCGGTAAACCCCGGGATGTCCGCCGTCGTCTTCCCCGGTGATGAAGACCGACGACGACCCGGACTCCTTCGACGAGTTCGTCCGCAGCCGCTCCACCGCGCTGCTGCGCTCGGCGTACCTGCTGACCACCGACCGGCACGCGGCGGAGGACCTGCTCCAGGACGTCCTGGAACGGCTGTACGCGAAGTGGCGCCGGGCCCGCGCCGCCCCGGACACCTACGCCCGCAAGATCCTTTACAACCGGGCGGTCGACCGGTGGCGGCTACGGGGCAGGCGCCCCGAGGCGCCGCTCGGCGAGCGGACCGGCCCGCTGGCCGTCGACCACGCCGACGGCGTGGCGGTCCGGCAGAGCGTGCTGGCGGCGCTGCGCGCGCTGCCACCCCGGCAGCGGGCCGCCGTGGTGCTGCGCTACCTGGACGACCTCTCCGAGGCCGAGACCGCCCAGGTCATGGGCTGCTCGGTCGGCTCGGTGAAGAGCCACACGGCGCGCGGCCTGGCCCGCCTCCGGGAGCAGACCCACCTCGGCCCGGTCGAGCGCCGCACGCCGCCGCTGCCCACCCTCCCCGTCACCCACCCGCTGCGGAGCATCCGATGACGAGCGACCTGGACATCGACCCGGTACGCCGGGCCCTGGCGATCACCGCCGACGAGGTACGACCCCGCGCCGACCTGGCGGACCGGGCCCGGCGCGGCGGCCGGCGGCGGGTCCACCGCCGGCGGACCGTGGCGGCCACCCTCGCGGTTCTGCTGCTCGGCGGGGCGGCCGGCGTGGCACAGCTGGCCGGGCCGCCCGCCCCGGCCCCGCCCGCCGGGGTGGCGGAGCGGCTGCTGGACCAGCCGACCCGGGGCGACCTGGCCGACGACCGGGACTGGCTGGCGCGGGTCCTGGCGAGCTACGAGCGGACCCGTGACGACTCTCCGCTGGGCGGGCTGGGCCTGACCCGCCGGCCGGCCGGGCCACCCCACGTCACCTGGGCGGGCAGCACCTCGGCCGGGCCGGCCGCCGCCGTGGTGCAGCGGATGTCGGGCGACGGCGGCCGGCAGTCGGTGTTCATCTGGTTCGCCGGCAGCGATGCCGCCGGCCGGCCGGAGCCGGTCGGCGCGGATTTCCTCCCCGCCTCGGACCGGCCCACCGAGAGCACCCGGGCGTTCCTGGCCGGCCCGGACCGGTCGGTGCTGGTGGTGCTGGACGTCGGCGGCCCGGCGCAGTGGTCCGCGCAACGGACCTATCTCGCCGACCGGGTCACCCGCACGGACTGGCGACCGTTGACGTTCGCCGACGGGGCCGCCGTGGTTCAGGTGCCGCCGCAACGCGACCGGTACGCCGTGGCGGTCCGCGACGCTTCCGGGACGTACCTGCGGATCGGCAACCTCATCGACCCCAGGGTTGTCCCGAGCGATCCCGGCCTCGGCTGGCGCACCCCGCCGGGCGACGGCCGGCCGGCCGATCGAGCGGCCCTCTTCCCGGTCGCCCCGCACGCTGCCGGACTGTCCCTGGACACCGTGCGCACGCTCGTCGGCAAGGGCGACAACGCAGGGGAGCACGAACCGACCGGCGCGGCGACGGGACTCGACTGGATGGCGTACGGCCGCACCGGGCGGGGCGAGTTGTTCGTCGCCGCCGACGTACGCTTCGGCGGCGACGCCACCCGCACCGTCGTCTACATCGAGCCGCTGACCTCGACCCACCCGCGGTTCGGGCCGGTCATCGCGGTGTACGGCGACGAGGTGGATCCGACGGCGCCGCTGCCGGTGGCGGTCCGGCTGCCGGACGGGCGGGGCTGGCTGGTGGCCCGCAAGGACGCCAGGTTGAGCTACCTCGGCACCGACGGCCGCTGGCACCCCGCCGGCCGGCACGCCGCCCTGCTTCCCCCCACCGCCACCCGGGTCCGCCTCGACTCCACCGAGGTCGCCCTGCCCTGACCTTCTCTTCCTTCCCGCGCGTCCGGCCCCGCGCAAGATCGGGCTCGATCCTGGAAGTGGTGGCAGCCGAGCGCCGCCGAGGCCACCACAACCAGGATCGAGCACGATCCTGCCGGCGCGGGGCCGGTGCACGAGGAGCCAGCGAGCGGGCGCGCCGGGTCAGGAGGGGGTGCGGGCGGGGCGGGTGGCGGTGGCGATGACCGAGCCGGTGAGGCGGTCGTGCAGGCCGCGCCGGTGCTCGTCCATGATCAGCGGGGGCACCACCAGGCAGAGCAGCGCGCCGCGCAGCAGCGCCCGGACCAGCCCGATCCGGCCGCCGTCGGTCCACGCCACGCAGCGGATCCGGGTGATGTACATGCCGGGGGTCTGGGCGAACAGGCCGAGGAAGAAGCCGTACTCCAGGATCAGCACCAGGACCGGCAGCCACGGGTGCTGGACCGGGCCACCGAAGAAGTTGGACACCAGCAGACAGAGCAGCCAGTCGGTGACCAACGCGCCGAACCGGCGGCCGAGGGTGGGCGGGACGAACCCGGGGTCCCGGGCGGGCGGTACGGGGTACGGCGTGGTCACAGCCGCCAAGGGTAGTCAGCCGCCCGCGGCGTCCGGTACGCACGGTCACGATGGCGCCGCCCGCACCCCTCGGGAATTCGGACCAAACACGTTGAACTGCGACACTATCCCTCGCCGGGTATCGTGCGAACGGACATTCGACGGCAACTGAGCGGCGGGTATGACGCTGCGCGAGCGACGTAACACGGCAGAAACACCGGAGACATTGCCGGGCAACCCGGTGGTCATACCGTCGCCAGGAGCCAGCCACCCCGTGGACGTGCCAGGAGGACGTGTGTTCGCCAATCCCGAGGAACTCCTGCGATACCTCAAGAACGAGGACGTGAAGTTCGTCGACGTACGTTTCTGTGACCTGCCCGGCGTGATGCAGCACTTCAACCTGCCGGTCGAGTCCTTCGACGACAGCGTCTTCACCGACGGCCTCGCGTTCGACGGCTCGTCGATCCGCGGCTTCCAGGCGATCCACGAGTCGGACATGCTCCTGCTCCCGGACGTCGCGAGCGCCTTCATCGACCCGTTCCGCACGCAGAAGACCCTCGCGCTGAACTTCTTCATCCACGACCCGTTCACCCGCGAGGCGTACTCCCGGGACCCGCGAAACGTGGCCAAGAAGGCCGAGGCGTACCTGGCCGCGAGCGGCATCGCCGACACCGCCTACTTCGGCGCCGAAGCCGAGTTCTACATCTTCGACTCGATCCGCCACGAGACGTCGGCCCACCAGTCGTTCTACTACATCGACTCGATCGAGGGCGCCTGGAACACCGGCCGGGTCGAGGAGGGCGGCAACCGCGGCTACAAGACCGCGTACAAGGGCGGCTACTTCCCGGTGCCGCCGGTCGACCACTACGCCGATCTGCGCGACAGCATGGTCCGTCGCCTGGTCGACGCCGGTTTCACCGTGGAGCGCTCGCACCACGAGGTCGGCACCGCCGGGCAGTCGGAGATCAACTACAGGTTCTCCACCCTGCTGCGCTCGGCCGACCAGCTCCAGCTCTTCAAGTACCTGATCAAGAACGAGGCCTGGGCGCAGGGCAAGACCGCCACGTTCATGCCGAAGCCGCTCTTCGGCGACAACGGCTCGGGCATGCACACCCACCAGAGCCTCTGGCTGAACGGCGAGCCGCTGTTCTACGACGAGACCGGCTACGCCGGCCTGTCGGACATGGCCCGCTGGTACATCGGCGGCCTGCTGCACCACGCGCCGTCGCTGCTGGCCTTCACCAACCCGACGGTCAACTCGTTCCGCCGGCTGGTGCCGGGCTTCGAGGCGCCGGTCAACCTGGTCTACTCGCAGCGCAACCGTTCCGCCTGCACCCGGATCCCGGTCACCGGCAGCAACCCGAAGGCCAAGCGGGTCGAGTTCCGGGTGCCGGACCCGTCCAGCAACCCGTACCTCGCCTTCTCGGCGATGATGATGGCCGGCCTGGACGGCATCAAGAGCAAGATCGAGCCGCCGGCGCCGATCGACAAGGACCTGTACGACCTGCCGCCGGAGGAGTGGGGCGACGTCAAGCAGGTGCCGGGCTCGCTGCCGGCGGTGCTCGACGCGCTCGAGGCCGACCACGACTACCTGCTCGACGGCGGCGTCTTCACCCCCGACCTGATCTCCACCTGGGTCGACTGGAAGCGGAGCAACGAGGTGGACCCGGTCCGCCTGCGTCCCACCCCGCACGAGTTCGCCATGTACTTCGACTGCTAGTTGTGATCATGCTGCTGACCTGCGGTGATAGCTAGGCGATCACCTCCTTAGTCCGCAGGGAGTCCGCACGGGCCACCAGGACCGCGTCTACCGCGGACCTGGTGGCCTCGTCGGTATCGGGGAACAGGTGGCCGTACGTGTCGAGCGTCGTGGTTGCCGAGGCGTGCCGCAGCCGCGCCTGGACGACCTTGACGTTGGCGCCCGACTCGATCAAGAGGCTGGCGAAGAAGTGCCGGCAGTCGTGGAAGCGGAAGCCGTCCGGCAGGCCAGGTACCCGCTGCCGGGCGTCGCGTACAGCCCGCTCCAGGGCCCACGGACCAAGCTGGCCCTCGTCGTCGCCGGTCAGGATGGTGTCGGCCCGCCATTGCGCCACGTGCGCCGACAGCTCGACGGCGAGCTTGCGCGAGATCGGGATCGGCGTACGGGAGACCTCGGTCTTCAGCGGCAGCGCCGGGTACTGGACCGCTGGCGTGATGACACCGCGCATGAAGTCGACGTCAGTGACCCGCAGCCCGCACGCCTCAGCGGTCCGCAGACCCGCGAACGCGCCCAACAGGATCGCCGCACGGATCCGGGCCGGCATCTTGTCGTACAGACCCCAGATCTGCGCGGTGGTGGCCACGTACGCCCGCTGCTTGGCCCGCCCGGGCGAGGTGCGCCGCGAGCATGGCGACCGCGGCACAATCCCGTCGTGGACGGCGTCGGAGAAGATCTGCGCCAAGCGGTTGTGCAGCGCGTAGACGTACGAGGCCGCCAGGCCAGCCTCCCGCAGCTTCGTGGTCCAGGCCTTGACGTGCGACGGCCGGACGGCACCGAGACGCATCTCCCCGAACTCGGCGACGATCTGCGCCACGTGCACCTTGGCCTGGCGGACGCTCGACGCGCGCCGGGTGCCGTACCCGTCGAGCCAGGTCGAGCACCACTCGGCCACCGTCGTCCTGGCCTTCCGTGGCGCGACGTGAGTGCCGGTGACCAGCGCTGCCGTCTGCTCGTCCAGCCAGTTCTGCGCGTCGGCCTTCTTGACGAAGTGCTTCGCGTGTTCCCTGCCGGCCTCGTCCCGGTACCGGGCCCGGTACTTCCCGTCAGGGCGCTTCTTAATGCTGGCCATCGTTGCGCCGATCCGGGCCGTGAAGCTCCCTCAGGAGTTCCTCCCGACCCATGTCGTACTGACTGATCGCCGTCTGGAGAAGCGTGTACTGACGGCGCAGCACGTCCACGTGCTGCATCGCCACCACCCTCGCCTGCCTCGCATGTTGCTCTGTGATGGAGGCGGCGGCCAGCTCGTTCTCCGCCGCCTCCAACATGCCCTGCAACTCAGCAAGCTGCGTCTTGGCTTGCTCGTAGGCATCGTGTTGCGTGAGACGCACCTCCGTGCCTCCGTACTGCGCCAGCTCCAGTTCGAGGACTCGGGCAAGGGCCGTCACCTCGTTCAGCCGGATCGGCCGCTTCCCCTGCTCGAGCCGCGTCATCGCGGTCGAGCTCAGGTCCAGTCCGGCCACATCCCGCAGCACCCTGCGTAGCCGATCCTGCGTCCAGCCACGCGCCTCGCGCGCTTGCCGAACCTGAGTGCCGAAGAGATCTTCGGCTGATGGTTGTTGCGCCACGCGAAAGAATCTAACTGCGTTGGGCGCTTGCAGTCAACGTTGGATCATGCATAGGCTTTCTGCGTGTCGCGCCATTGTCAGAGTGCGCGGAGCGCAGGGAGCGTCGGACGTGGAGAAGTACCTCACCACCGAGGAAGTGGCCGAGCTGGCCCGAACGGTGCCGAGCACCGTCCGCTACTGGCGGCACGTCGGCAAGGGCCCCAAGGGCGTGAAGCGGGGCCGCCGGGTGCTCTACGCCGAGAGCAGCGTGGCGGCGTGGCTGGCCGGCGGGGACGAGCAGGCCAAGGCGAGCGCCTGATGACCGGGCCGGGTCTGACCGACTGGGAGCGGGGGATCGTCGACAGCGCCGTCGTGTCGCGGTCGAACACCCTGCAGGGCATGGTCTGGACGTTCAGCGAGCAGCTGCGTGCCCTCGACGTCCTCGACGCCCACCCGAAGCAGATCGAGGCGGCGCTCGACCGGCTCCACGCCGACATCGTCAAGGCGGCCGACCAGGCGCGCGACCAGACCCGCGCCCTGATGCGCCAGATCTACCACCCAGAGCGCGCCGCGTGACCGCAACGCTCACCGAGGTCTCGCCGCTGGTGCTCGCCGAGCGAGTCGTCATCGGCGTGGCCATGTCCGGCGCGCCCGACACCACGGGGGCGCTGCTCGACCTGCTCGGCCGTGACCACCCGCTCAGCCCACCCCGCCACTCGTACATCTGGCGTGCCGTCGCGGCGCTGCACGACCGGGGCGAGCCCACCGACCCGGCCGCCGTCGGTCATCACCTCGACGCCGCCGGCGCGCTCGGCAAGGCCGGTGGGCTGGAGTACCTGCACACCTGCTATGCCGCCGGCCTCGGCCTCGACGGGCCGTACCACGCCCGGCAGATCCTCGACGACCGCCAGCGCCGCGCCCTGGAGCAGCTCAGCGTCCAGGCCGACAACGCGGCGAAGACCGCCGACCGTGAGGCCCGCATCGCGCGGGTCGCCGAGCTGCGCGAGCTCCTGGACCGCATCGCCGGCACGCCGAAGGCCGCCGGCGGGCACGTCGACCGGATCCGCGCCGCCCTGATCACCCCGGACCAGCTCGACAGCATCCCCGAGCTGGAGCCGCTGATCGGCGACATGCTGTACCGCAACTCCACCGCCTGGCTGATCGGGCCGCCCGCCAACGGCAAGTCGTTCGTGGCCCTGGACATGGCCGGGTCCGTCGCCACCGGCGAGACCTGGCAGGGCAGCCCGGTCGAGCAGGGCCCGGTGCTGTACCTGGTCGCCGAGGGCCTGACCGGCATCAAGCAGCGCATCCGCGCGTGGGAGTCCGGCCAGAACCAGAAGATGACCGGCCTGACCATCCTGCCCGTCGCCGTGCAGGCCGCCGAGGGCGCCCAGTGGGACGCCTTCGTGGCCGTGGCCGCCGAGATGGACCCTCGGCCCAACCTGGTCGTCGTCGACACCCAGGCCCGGGTGACCGTCGGCATGGAGGAGAACTCCGCCCGGGACATGGGCCAGTTCGTGCAGCGGATCGAGCAGCTGCGCGAGGCCACCGGGGCGTGCGTGCTCGTCGTGCACCACCAGGGCCGCAGCGGCGAGCACATGCGCGGCTCCACGGCCCTCGAGGGCGCCGCCACGACCGTGATCAAGGTGAAGAAGGCCGACGACCTGCTCACCGTCGAGTGCGTGAAGCAGAAGGACGCCCCGGAGTTCGACAAGGTCACGCTGCGGCTGATCTCGCACGGACCGGCCGCCATTTTGGCTCTCACGGACCCCGGCCAGGGAGGCGATCCGACGGCCCTGCTTGAGAGCCATTGGCTGAAGCTCTGGTGGGAGTCACATGAGAGCGATGAGGTCAGCGTCAGCGTCCTGACCAAGACCGAAGTCGTGTCCGAGGCGACGTTCCACCGGCAGAAGTTCGCCCTGATCAGGGCCGGTCTGGTGGAGCGCACAGGGGCCGGTCGCAACGTCCGTTACAAGCTCACACGCCAGCCATGAGCATCAATGACTCTCATGGCTCTCAAACGCTCTCAGTGAGCGCCGATCGCCATGGCTCTCACGCTCTCACCACCCCGTAGGGGTGAGAGCGATGAGAGCGATAGCCATCCGAGAGGGGAAGGGATAGATGACCCCCACCGAACAGGCCGAGTGGCAGGAACGCCTCCAGGCCGCCGTGGCCGAGACGCTGCGCAAGCGGGAAGAGCGCAAGCGGATCCGCGACGAGTTCGCCGCCGCCCGGACCATCGGGCTGAAGCGACGCCACCACCAGAAGCTTCACGGCCGGAAGGACAACCAGTGACCGCGAGACCGACGTCAAGAATTCTTGACGGGATGCGGCGATGAGCGGCCGGGCCGTCCGGTGCCGCTACCGGCGACGCAACGACGAGATGTGCGCGGGCGAAGTCGTCGACGCCGACGGCGAGATCCTGCTCTGCGGCAAGCACCTCGCACGGGCGCTCCAGCTCGTCCAGGTGCACATGGTTGCGCAGGCCGCGCACCCTGGTCGCTGAACCCGAGGAGGAGCACGTGAGCAACTGGCGCTGGAACATCGGCATCGGACCCGTCCGCTACAGCAAGCCCATCACCGCACCCAAGACCAGCAAGAAGGCCAGCCCGCTGGGCACCGTCGTCGCCCTGGTCGTCACCCTCGGCCTGATGTACCTGTGCTGCTGGGGCGGAGTCTGGTACCTGGGCCGGTCATGAGCAGAGCGTGGGAGGGCGGCAGCACCAGGACGTGGAGACGCACCCGTGCTGCCGTCCTACTGCGAGACCAGTACCAGTGCCAGGTACGCCTACCCGTGTGCACGGTGGTGGCCACCCAGGTACACCACACCCTGGGCAGGACAGTCACAGGTGACGACCCTGCGTACCTCGTGGCCTCGTGCCAGCCGTGCAACGGGGCAGTGGGTGACCCTGCCGCCCTACCCGACCCCCCTGGACGCTCAGCGACCCGCTGGTGAGGCCCGATTCTTCCCGCCAGAGGGGGATGGACACCCCGCCGTACGTGTCCTTTCCCCCTCCCCGATGCCCAGATAGGAACCGGAATGACCGCCTCTGTCCTGGCCGCGCCGGTGCTCGGCAAGACTGAGCCGCGGCTGTTCACGCCACCCCTGCGGGAGTTGACGCCGGAGACGTCGTACGGCTTCGAGGTGATCGACTTCGCGCGGGAGATCGATCACCCGCTGCTGCCGTGGCAGGAGTTCGCGGTGATCCACGGCGGGGAGCTGCTGCCGGACGGTCGGCCGCGGTTCCGGATCGTGGTGCTGCTGGTGAGCCGACAGAACGGGAAGACTGAGCTGCCGGTGGTGCTGTCGGTGTACTGGCAGTTCCGCAAGAGCGTGCCGCTGATCCTCGGCACGTCGACGCAGCTCAGTTACGCCAAGGAGTCGTGGCAGAAGGCCGTGTCGCTGGTGCGGCGCACCCGGCTGCTGGACGACCTGCACGAGCCGGGCCGCAAGTGGCTGCGGCGGACGAACGGCGAGACGGAGAGCTGGACGCTGGACGGGGCCCGGTACCGGATCGCGGCCAGCAACAGCGAGGGTGGCCGGTCGCTGACGATCCACCGGGGCATCGCCGACGAGCTGCGGCAGCACCGCACGTACGAGGCCTGGGACGCGTTCGAGCCGGCGTGCTCGCCGGAGGACGCGCAGATCTGGTGCCTGTCGAACGCCGGCGACGCCCGGTCGGTGGTGCTCAACGACCTGCAGGACTCGGCGCGCGAGTTCATCGAGACGGGCGTCGGTGATCCGCGGCTGGGGCTGCTGGAGTGGTCGGCGCCGGAGGACGCGGACCCGGAGGACGTCGACGCGCTGCTCCAGGCGAACCCGCGTGTCGGGTACGGCCTGGACCTGGAGGTGCTGAAGACCGGCGCCGCGCGGGCGAAGCGGCTGGGCGGCGAGGCGCTGGCGGGTTTCAAGACCGAGCGCATGTGCATCCGGGTGAAGCTGATGAACCCGGCGATCGACCCGGGCGCGTGGAGCCGGTGCGCCGGGCCGGTCGACCTGGCCGGCGTTCGGTCGCGGGTGGCGCTGTGCGTCGACGTGGCACCGGACCAGCAGCACGCGTCGCTGTACGCCGCCGCGGTGCTCGCCGACGGCCGGGTGGCCGTCGACCACGTCGGCGACTGGTCCGGAGCGACGTGCACGCACCAGTTGCGCCGCGAGCTGCCCGCCCTGATCGCGAAGGTCCGCCCGCAGGCGCTGGGCTACCTGCCGTCGGGGCCGGGCGCGTCGCTGGTGGCCGATCTCGCGGACCGGCGCAAGGCGGGCCGGACGGGCTGGCCGCCGGCCGGGGTGAAGGTGGAGGAGATCCGGGGCGAGTTGACGGCCGTCGCGATGGGCTTCGCGGAGCTGGTGCTGTCCGGCCAGATCGTGCACCCCGACGACCCGCTGCTCAACCAGCACGTGGCCGGGGCGGAGCCGTTGAAGCGCGGCGACGCCTGGGTGTTCAGCCGCAAGGGCGACGGGCACGTTGACGCGCTGTATGCAGCCGCCGGGGCGGCGCACCTGGCGCGGACGCTGCCGACGCCGGTGGGCAAGCCGCGGATCGTGACCGCCCCGTGAGCCGGTGCTAGTTGAAAACCGTTGCCATGTGCGACGATAGGCGGCGTGGGATTCCGGAATCGCGTTGCTGCTTTCTTCGGCGTGCCCACCGCCCGGTTCTCCGAGCCGCCGCCCCGCCCGATCGACAAGCTGATCCTGGAGATGTCGGGGCGCAGTGACTCCCCGCGCATCGGCCGCGTCCAGGCCCTGTCGGTGCCGGCCGTCCTGCGGGGCCGCAACCTGATCTGCTCGATCGCCACGCTGCCGCTGGTGCAGTACGACGGCGACAACACCCCGGTGCGCAACCCGCTGTTCGAGCAGATCGATCCGGACGTGCCCAACGTCGTCACCCTGGCGCAGACGATCGAGGACCTGCTGTTCGAGGGCATCGCCTGGTGGCGGATCTCCGGGTTCGGCTGGGACGGCTACCCGGTGAACGCGCGCCGGCTCGACCCGCTGCGGGTCACCCTCGACGAGGACGGCACGGTCTGGGTGGACGGGAAGCGGGTGCCGGCCACCGAGCTGATCCGCTTCTACAGCCCGAATCCGGGGCTGTTGTCGTCGGCGGGCCGGCCCATCAAGCGGGCGCTGCTGCTTGAGCAGCTCGCCGCGATGTACGCCGACAACCCGAGGCCGCTGGACTACTTCACCCCGACCGAGGGTGCCGACCCGGCCGACGACGACGACATCAAGGACGTGCTGGCGAAGTGGCGCAAGGCCCGCAAGGAGGGCAGCACCGCCTACGTGCCGGCCGCCCTGAAGTACAACGCCGCGGACCAGCCGACCCCCGCCGACCTCCAGCTGGTCGAGCTGCAGAGGCAGGCCACGTTGGACATCGCCAACGCGCTCGGCCTGGACCCGGAGGACCTCGGCCAGTCGACGACCAGCCGCACCTACCAGAACGCCACCGACCGCCGGCAGGACCGCATCAACGACACCCTGTCGCCGTACATGCGGGCGGTCACCGACCGGCTGTCGATGGGTGACGTCACCAAGCGCGGCCACCAGGTGCGCTTCGACGTCGACGACTACATGCGCGCGGACCCGCGGACCCGCTGGGACGTGTACGAGAAGGCGAAGAACATGGGGGCGATCACCGTGCCGGAGATCCGCGCCGAGGAGAAGATGCCCGCCCTGGACCCGGCCGAGCTGCCGCAGCCCGCGCCCGCCCCGGCGCCCGCCGAGGTGTCGGCGACCGGGCCGGCCCGGCTGGTGCTGTCCCGCGAGTCGGGGCTGACGTTCGACGACGTGCCCGCCTCGACGTTCGCCGTCGACGAGGACTCCCGGACGATCACCGGCCTGGCGGTGCCGTACGGGCAGGTGGCCCGCTCCGGTGGCCGGCAGTGGCGGTTCGCCGCCGGCTCGATCCGCTGGTCGGCGGAGAAGCGCGTCAAGCTGCTGCGCGACCACGACCACGCGCAGGCCATCGGCTACGCCACCAAGCTCACCGAGACGCCGCAAGGGCTGGTGGCCACGTTCAAGGTGGCCCGCGGCCCGCGCGGTGACGAGGCGCTGGCCCTGGCCGCCGACGGGGTGCTCGACGGCCTGTCGATCGGCGTGGACTTCACCGACGACGCCTTCACCAAGGACCCGGACAACGCGGCCACCTGGCTGGTGAAGCGTGCCGCACTGCGCGAGGTGTCGCTGACCGCGATGCCCGCGTTCGACGACTCTCGCCTGACATCCGTCGTGGCGAGCAGAGAGGGAGGTAGCAACATGCCATGCGCCACCTGCGGGCAGGTCCACGCGGAGGGCGTGGCGTGCACCGCTTCCACCACTCCGGCCGCCACCGCGCCGGACACCGGACCGGCCACGTTCACCATGGAGCAGGTGCTCCAGCTGATGCAGGCGCAGGGCCAGCCGCAGGCGCCCGCGCAGCCGGAGGGCCGGCAGGTGGTCAACCCGACGCCCGGCGGTGCCGTGTTCGTCGACGAGCCGACCCCGTACACCTTCGACGCCAAGGGCCACCTGCAGAAGGGCACCCACGACTTCAGCACCGACCTGATCGCCGGCAGCAAGGGCGACGCCGCGGCGCTGGCCCGGGCCGAGACGTTCATGCGCGAGCAGTTCGCGGTGACGCAGACCAACGTGTCCAGCCTCAACCCGACCCGGCAGCGCCCCGACATGTACGTCGACCAGCGCGAGTACCGCTACCCGGTGTGGGAGGCGATCAGCAAGGGCTCGCTGAGCGACAACACCCCGTTCACGTTCCCGAAGTTCTCCAGCTCGTCCGGCCTGGTCGCCAACCACACGGAGGGCACCGAGCCGACCCCGGGCGCGTTCACCGCCACCAGTCAGACGGTCACCCCGTCGGCGGTGTCCGGGAAAATCGAGATCACCCGCGAGACGTGGGACCAGGGCGGCAACCCGCAGGTGTCCAACCTGATCTGGCGGCAGATGACCCGCGCCTGGTACGAGGCGCTGGAGGCCGCCGCGGTCAAGGTGCTCGACGATGCCACCCCCACCGCCATCGCGCTGACCGCCGGCGGCGGCACCACCGGGCAGGCCCTGGCCGCCGAGCTGAAGGCCGCGTTCGCCGCCCTGCAGTTCATCCGGGGCGGGTTCTCGATGGACACCGCGTTCTCGCAGATCGACCTCTACAAGGCGCTGGCCGGGGCGAAGGACAACGACGGCCGGCCGCTGTTCCCGATCCTCGGCCCGACCAACGCTGACGGCTCCACCCGGTCCCGGCTCGGCGCGATCGACGTGGACGGCGTGCAGTTCCTGCCCGCCTGGGCGCTGGCCGCGACCGGCTCGGTGGTCGCCAGCTCGTACCTGTTCGACCGGGAGGTCGTGCACGGCTGGGCGAGCGCCCCGCAGCGCCTCGACTTCCAGTACCGCGTCGCGTACGTGGATCTCGCGATCTGGGGCTACAAGGCCACCGCGATCAGCGACATCAACGGCGTCCGCGAGATCACCTACGACCCGGTGCCGTGAGCCGGAGCAGAGGAGCAGTGACCATGGCGAACACCCCGAACAAGCCGGCCGACGCGGGCCGGATCACCGCGCTGGAGGAGGAGAACCGGGCGCTGCGCGAGCAGCTCGCCGCCGCCGGCCAGCCGACCCGGCAGAAGCCGACCGAGCCGTCCTACGCCCTGTCCGAGGGGCAGCGGGACGAGCTGGAGCGCACCGGCCGCACCGTGTCGCCGTTCACCGGCGCCCGGCAGGTCGGCACCGGCAAGCCCGGCGACAAGCCGCGTGAGGCGTCGGCGGACGAGTTCGCCACCGCGAAGCCGAACCGGAAGTAACGGAAGGGGGTGACCGTCGTGGGGATCGCGGCACTGTCGAGCACCAGCGCGCTGCTGCCCGTCGGTGGGCAGTGGCTCATCGACGTGCAGGCGCGCGACCTCGACGGGTACGCGGACGTCGCCGCGCCGACCGCGACGGTCACCCCCCCGGCCGGCGGCGTCGCGCTGCCGGCGGTGGAGGCGGTGGGGACGGGCCGCTACCGGGCTACGTACACCGTCGACGCGCCGGGCCGCTACATCGCCCAGGTGGCCACCGGCGGCGACGCCGTGTACTTCGCCGCGTACGTCACCGCCACCACGACCACGACCGGGATGCCGACCACCGACGACGTCGCCGACTACTTGCGCGAGGGCGCCGCGTCGTGGGACACCGCCGACCTGACCGACGCCCTGGACGCCGAGGCCGCCGCGCAGCGGGCAACCTGCCGGGTCGGCGCGGTCTACCCGGACGACCTGCGTCAGGCGCTGCTGCGGCGCGTCCAGCGGAACCTGGCCATGCGGCAGCTGCCGCTGGCGGTGATGCAGGGCGACGCCGAGCTCGGCCCGACCATGGCCCCGGGGCGTGACCCGGAGGTCCGCCGCCTCGAGGCCCCGCACCGCCGGCTGGCGGTGGGCTGATGTCGCTGACCGGGGCCCGGGACGCCATCGCCGCCGCGCTGTCGACAGCCGACGGGGTGAAGGGGTACGCGTACCGGCCGACCACGCCGCGGTCGGGTGACGGGTGGCCGCTGCTCGGCCCGCTGGACCGCGCGGACGGCCGGGCGTTCACCGTCACCTGGCGGGTGCTGGTGTACCTGCCGCAGGACGAGCGGGGCGCGTCGGAGTGGATCGACGCCCACGCCGAGTACCTGGTCGACGTCCTGGAGCCGTTGGGCTTCGTCGACCGCATCGAGCCCGTGGCGTTGGGCGCCAGCGGCTCAGACCAGTACGCACTGCAGATCACCATGAGGGGTGAATGACCATGCCCGCAGCGACCGGCGCCCACGTGTTCAAGAACGCCGTGGTCACCATCGACGAGGTCGAGTACGCCAACCAGCTGAGCAAGGCCCGGCTGGTGCCGGACCAGCCGGTGCAGACGATGCGGACCCTCGTGCCGGACGGCGTCGTGCAGGACGTCGACAGCCCGGTGTGGACGTTCGAGATCGCCGGCCTTCAGATCAACGCCACCGATGGGCTGGCGAAGGCCCTGCGCACGGCGGCCGGCACCGAGATCGAGGTGACGTTGCAGCCGAAGGCCGGCACCGGGCAGGCGACCGCCACGTTCACCGTGCTGGCGCTGATGCCGGAGTTCGGCGGCGAGCAGGGCAACTGGCTCACCCAGGAGCTGACCCTGCCGGTCGTCGGGCAGCCGGTGTTCGGGACGAGCGCCTGATGGCCCGCATCCAGGTGGAGCTGCGCGTCGAGATGGAGGACGGCACCACGTACGACGTGGTCGCCGACCAGCGCGACGTCGCCCGCTGGGAGATCCAGGACTTCGGGTGCCCGTTCTCCGACATCGACTCCCGGCCGATGCTGGCGCTGCGCTGGCTGGCCTGGTCGGTGCTGACCCGGCGCGGCGAGATCACGATGACGTGGCCGGAGTTCGACGCGGTGTGCCTGGAGGCCGGCGACCCGGGCGACGGCGACGGCCAGGGCGGTGAGGTCACGATCGGCGTGGACGCCGAGGACCCTGGGACGCCGGCTCCGTCCGGGCGGACCTCGTCGCGCTCGCGTGGCGCACAGGGCAGCCGCTGACGGGGCCGGCTGGCCTTGAGTCCTGGCATCCGCGGGACCTCGCCACGCTGGAGGACCTGATCGAAGAGCACGACGCCGCGGCACGGCGGGCGCAGAGGGGGTGACCTGGTGAGCGACAGTCTGGAGGCGCTGATCCGTGACCTGCGGACGTTCGACCGCCGCAAGGAGGTCACCAACGCGCTGGCCCGCAACGTCCGCAAGCCGGTCCCCGCGGTCCGCAAGGCGATCCGGCAGCGGGCCCTGGCGGTGCTGCCGGCCCGGGGCGGGTTCGGCCGGTGGGTGTCGAAGCTGTCCATTACCGCCCGGGTGAAGCTGCAGGGCCGGGCCGCCGGCGTGAGCCTGAAGGGCCGTCGCAAGGGCTTCCCGGACAAGCAGCCGAAGGTGGACCTGCGGCGCATCGACCAGGGCCGGGCCGCCGCTCCGTCGTGGGGCCGCCGCGGTGACGGCGACTGGCACTTCCAGCAGGTGACCCCGGGGTTCTTCTCCGAGACCGGGGCGGAGTTCGACGGGTGGCGCAAGGCCACCCTGGACGCCGTCGACGAGGCCCTGGAGGTGATCCGCCGTGGCTGACCGGGACGTGACCCTCGACGTCGTCGCCCGCGACCGGACCAGCCCGGCCATCCAGTCGGTCAACCGCAACCTGAAGCAGGTCGAGAAGTCGTGGCGGGACGTCGACGGGCAGGGCAAGAAGACCCTGGCCGCCGCGCAGCACATCGCCTCGACGTGGGGCAGCGGCCTGGCGAAGATCGGCGGCGCGACGTCCCGCTGGGCCAACTCGGGTGACAGCGCGGGGAAGAAGTTCGCCCGCGGCCTCGGTAAGGGCGTCGGCCAGGTGGCCGAGCTGGGCGGGTCGATCGGCGGCGGGCTGGCCAAGGCCGTGTCGGCGGCCGGCCCGTACGTGCAGCTCGCCCTGGCCGGTGTCCTCGTCGGCGCTGCGGTGGCTGCGGCTCCGGCCGTCGCCGGGGCGATCGTCGGTGGCGCCGCCCTCGGTGGTGTGGTCGGCGGGGTGCTCATCGCCGCGAAGGACGCCCGGGTCGCTGGCGCGTTCGCCGACCTGAAAGAGACGGCCGGCGCCCAGCTGCGGCAGGCCGCGCAGCGGTTCGTGCCGGCCACCCTCGACGCGATCGGCCGGGCGAAGGCCGCCTTCCGGGGGATGATGCCCGACCTGAAGCGGCTGTTCGACGTGTCCGCGAACTGGGTCGCTCCGCTGACGGACTCCCTCGGTCGGGCCGCGCAGTCGATGCTGTCCGGGATCACCGCCGCCGTCACGAAGGCCGGGCCGGTCGTTGCGCAGATCGGCGCCGGGATCGAGGGCATCGGCCAGGTGGTGGGGAAGGTGTTCTCCGACCTGTCGGATAACGGCGCGTCGATGGCGCTGGGGCTGAAGGGTCTGTTCGAGCTGCTGAAGGCCACCATCGGTGGGATCGGTGGCGCGCTTAACCTGCTGACGGAGGCGTTCGAGTTCTTCGTCAACAAGATCCCCGGCGGCAAGCAGCTGCTGGACTCGATGACGTCCAGCCAGGACGGGGCGAAGACCTCGGCGTGGAATCTGACCAGCGGCTTCCGCGAGCTGGGTGATGGTGCCGACGCGGCTGCGGACGGGATCACCCGGGCGCGGGAGAAGGCCGACGAGTTCGCCGACTCGAACCTGTCGCTGCGGGATGCGCAGATCGCCGCTCGCAGCGCCATCGCCGACGCCACGAAGACGCTGAAGGAGAACGGGGCGGCGAAGGGCTTCAACACCCAGAAAGGCCGGGAGAACGAGTCCGCGCTCAACGCGATGGCGTCGGCGTTCAACCGGGAGACGGAGGCCGGCGACAAGTCGGGCCGCTCCGCCCGGGACGCCAGCGACGCCTACCAGAACAACCGGGCCAAGCTGGTCGCGATGGCGGAGAAGGCCGGCTACAGCGCCGGCCAGGCCCGTAACCTCGCCGCGCAGCTGCTGAAGGTGCCGAAGAACGTCACCACCGACATCAACGCCGACACGAAGGCGGCGTCGGCCGCGGTCACCACCTTCCAGAAGAAGGTGAACGGGCTGAAGGGCAAGACGGTCACCGTCACCGTGCGGGTGAACAACACCGGCGACCACTACATCCCGGGCGTCGGCACCCAGGTGAAGAACGCGGCCGGCTCCAGCTTCATCGACGGCACCGCCGGCAGCTTCCGCACCGGCGGCCCCACCCGGGTGGAGGCCAGCGTCAACCAGACGCTCAACGTCAACCTCGACGGGGCCCCGTTCTACGCGTACACCGCCCGGGCGGTCGCCGACGACCGGCGCCGTACGGCCTGGCGGCAGAAGGTGGGGAGCCGGTAGTGGCCGAGATCAGCGCCGCCCTGCAGGACACCTGGCCGCCCCGGGTGCTGGTGACCGTGCAGTTCCTCGCCGACGAGTCGGTGGCCGTGTACCGGGAGGTTGGTGGGGTGCGGACCCCGCTGCGTGCCGGGTCGGCCGGGCCGATGTCCGGGGTGTTCCTGCGCACCGACGCGGAGCTGCCGTTCGGGGTGCCGGTCAGGTATGTGGCGTCGCTGTCCGGCGGGCTGGTGGAGCACCGGACGGACCCGGTGACTTATGTGCTGCCGGGCGGGCGGGTGGCCGTGTCCGACGCGATAAACGGCAACGCCGCCGAGGTGACGATCCTGGCCTGGGACGAGAAGGCGGTCGGCCGGCAGGCGTCGGTGTTCCGCGTCGGTGGCCGCAACATCGCCGTCGTCGGCCCGATGGGGCAGTTCGAGAGCACCATCGAGCTGTACGTCGAGACGACCAGCTCCCGGGACAATCTGGCCGCCACCATCGCCTCGGCGACCGAGGGCATCGTGCAGATCCGCCAGCCCGGCGGGTACGACGGTGTCGACTCGTACCTGTCGGTGCTCGGCGTGCGGGAGCGCCGGTGGTCGCAGGACGGCTCCGATCAGCGGCGGGTGTTCGCCCTGGACGTGGCCCAGACCGACGCGTGGGCGGGGAAGCTGGAGGCGCGCGGGTTCACCCTCGCCGACGTCGCCGCCCGCTACGACGTAGCCGGGCCCAACCTGCTGCCCAATCCGACGTTTGAGGTCGACGCCGCCGGGTGGCTGCCGTTGGGCGGCACGGTGGCCCGGTCCACCGCGCAGGCGCACCAGGGCACCGCGTCGCTGCTGCTGACCCCGAACGGCACCACCGCCACTGTTGAGGCCCGCATAGACCCGCCCGTGGCTGTGGTGGCGGGCAAGGTGTACCGGCTCGCCGCGTGGCAGCGTGTCGGGTCGACCCGGCTCACTGCCGTAGGAGTCAACTTCTACAACGCGTCCAACGTGATCATTTCGTCGGCGAGTCAGCAGACAGAACCGATCGACAACACGTGGACGCTCAACGAGACGGAGGTGACCGCGCCGGCCGGCGCGGTCGCTGCGCGGATGGTCGGCGGCTCCCTCACCGGCACCCCACCCGCGTCGTCGCTGCTCTACATCGATGACGCGTGGTTCGGCAAGGCGTACGAGTCCCTGACCGCGCTGGCCGCCGACTACGCGACGCTGCTCGACCTGGCGCAGGGGGATTTCTCGTGATCGGGCTGTCGGCGGAAGCGTTGTCGGTGCTGACCGGCTCGTACGAGCTATACCAGCGGGTCGAGTCGTGGCTGGGCGGGCAGCTGCTCGCCGACGACGTGCCGATCGACGCGGCGACCGAGGAAACCGACCGGGGAATCCGGGTGCCGGAGCGGCTCACCCTCACCGTGCCCCGCCGGGCGGGCGGCCGGTCGTGGTCGCCGGTCGCCGACGATCACCCCCTCGCCGCGAACGGCCAGAGGCTGCGCGTGCAGCTCGGCATCGGCCTGGGCAACGGGCGGGTGGAGTGGATCCAGCGCGGCTGGTTCGTCATCCGCGACTCGGGCACCGAGGGCGACGCGGTCAACGTCGAAGCCGTCGGGTTGCTCGCGCTCCTCGAGGAGGCCCGGCTCGTCAGCCCGTTCCAACCGGCCGGCACCCTCGCCTCCACGCTGCGGGCCCTGGTCGAGCCGGCGCTCACCGCGGTGGTCGACGTCGGCCTCACGGACCGGGCGGTGCCGGCCGGCATCAACTGGGACGAGGACCGGCTGGCCGCCGTGTGGGAGCTGATCGACGCCTGGCCGGCCGACGCGCACGTGACCGAGGACGGCTACCTGTCGGTGCGGCCCGCGACGCAGCCCACCACCCCGCTGCTGTCGCTGACCAACGGCACCGGCGGCACCATCATCACCGCGTCCGGCTCGTCCACCAGGGATGAGGCGTACAACGTGGTGGTCGCCAGGGGCACCGCCCCGGACGGCGGGCAGGTCCAGGGCGTCGCCTACAACTACGACGGGCCGAAGGCGTACGGCGGGGACTTCAACCCGCTGCCGGTGCCGTTCTTCTACTCGTCGCCGCTGCTGACCACCGTCGCGCAGTGCCGGCAGGCCGCAGCGACCCGGCTGGCCACCCTGAAGCGGCGCACCTCGCGGGAGTTCAAGGTCGTGATGGTGCCGCACCCGGGCATCCAGGTCGGCGACGTCGTCGCGGTCACCACCGACGACTACACCGGCCTGCCGTGCTCGGTGGAGGCGCTGACCCTGCCGTACGTGGCCGGCGGCGGGTCGCAGACGCTGAAGGTGAGGGCACTGGCATGAGCGCGATCCTAGCCACCGCCACCGCCGCGAAGAGCGGATCCACCGTCACCGCCACCGTCAACGGCACGCCGACCACCGTGCAGGTGGCCCGGGACCTGGCCGTCGCGTCGGGGGACGTGCTGGTGGTGGAGCGCATCGGGTCGCAGTGGTTCGCCGTGGCCCGCGGCTTCGCCACCGCGCCCACCGCGGTGGACAACGACGCCCCGCCGACGCCGCGGCCGGCGGTGACCAGCGGCCGGCTGGCGGTGTCCCCGGTGGAGACCCGCTCGTACCGGCCGGCCGGCGGGTGGCGTGGCGACGTCGACGACGTCCTCCAGGGCGACTACGGCGGCAACCACACCGGCGCGGCGTTCTACGCGACGAAGCCGCGCAGCCTGGCCGGGGCGACGGTCACCGCCGCGACCGTGCGGGTGCGGCGGCTGCCCGGCGGGGACCACGCAGCCCAGGCGACCACGCTGCGCCTGGTCACGGAGGCGGCCCGGCCCGCCGGCGCACCGACCCTCGGCGCGAGCACCGCCGGGCCTGCTCTGGCGGTCGGCGGTGAGCTCGAGTTCGCGGTGCCGCTGTCGTGGGCGCAGCAGCTCGTCGACGGGACCGCCGGCGGGCTGGCCGTCTACGACGCGACCGGCGCCCCGTACGTGCGGCTGGCCGGCCGCGGTTCGTGGTCGCCGGCGTTCACCCTGACGATCATGTGGCAGAGAGGATAGAGCCGTGCCCACGACCAGTAAGGGCATCACCTACCCGGCGTCGTACGGGCACACCCGTATCTGGGAGCACCTGGAGACGTTGGCGACCGACGTCAACCGGATCCTGACTGACGGCAGTGTGTCCGGGGCCCGGATCGCCACCGCCACCCACGACACCGACTCCGGCACCTTCACGACCGCGGAGACGGTGATCGCGTCGGTCACGGCGACGCTGAAGGCGGGCCGCACGTACCGGGTGCGGTGGGTGACCCGCATCGGCACGTCGGTGGCCAACGACATCGCCACCCCCCGCATCCGCGAGGACAACGTCTCCGGGGCGGAGCGGACGGTGGACTTCCTGCCGCTGCCCAACGCCGGCACCGTCGGGAACCTGTTCATCGTCGAGACGGAATACACCGCGGCGGCAGACGGCGCGAAGACGTTCGTCGGGACCGCGCAGCGGGCGTCGGGCACCGGGAACCTGTACCGGGAGGCCAGCAGCAACCGCCCCACGTACCTGTACGTCGACTACGTGAGGGGCTGACCGTGACCGCCCCGTACCTCGCGCCGTCCCTGGCGGTGCTGCGCGACGAGATCAACCGGCGGTGGCCGGGTCGTGACAAGACCTCCGACGGGTGGATCGGCGACGCCCGCCACCGGGCCACCCGCAGCGACCACAACCCGAACGAGCGCGGGTCGGTCGACGCGATCGACATCGACGAGGACGGCATCAGCTTCGCCGTGGTGTTCGCCGCCATCAAGCGGCACCCGTCGGCCCGCTACGTCATCTACGAGCGGCGCCTCTACCACCGGCTGCGCGGCTGGCGGCCGGAGCCGTACGGCGGGGTCAACCCGCACGACAAGCACGTCCACGTCAGCATCGACCAGACCCGGGCGGCGGAGCAGGACCGCCGCCCGTGGGGACTCTTGGAGGACGACATGCCGCTCACCCCCGCCGACGCCAACACCGTCTGGGCCGCCCAGGCCCGCGAGTACGTCGACCAGGACGGCAACAAGATCCGCGACGACCGCACCGCGAAGGACATCCTCTGGTCCGCCCACGCCACGGCGGTCAGGCTGAACACCGAGATGAAGCAGCTCCGTACCGAGGTGACCCAGCTGCGCACCCTGCTCCAGGGCGTCGCGGAACGCCTCTCCCAGAGGTAGGCCATGACCCTGCAACAGTGGGCCGGCGCTGGCGTGGTCCTGGGCGTGCTGCTCACCGCGCTGACCCTGGCCGTGATGGTCGGCAAGCCGCTGCGGCGGCTGGCCCGGCAGAACGACGAGTTCCGCGAGGACTGGTATGGCCGGCCCGCCCGGCCCGGCCGGGTCGCCGTGCCCGGCGTGCCGGAGCGCCTCGCGCTGATCGAGAAGGAACTCAAGCCCAACTCCGGCAGCACGCTGCGCGACGCCATCGGCCGCCTAGAGCAGCGCCTGGAAGACCACATCCGATCCCACGGAGGGACCACATGACCTGGAAGCCGTACGCCAAGGCGCTCGTGGGCGCCGCCGTCGCCGGGCTCGGTGTCCTCGGCACCGCCCTGGTCGACAACACCGTCACCCCGGCCGAGTGGGTGGGTGTGGCCTCGGCCGCCCTGGCCGCGCTCGGCCTGGTCTACGCCGTTCCGAACCGGCCCGCCTGATGCCGGGACAGCCCCGGCCAGGCGGCCCGCCCGGACCCATCGGACCGAGCGGGCCGCGGCCGAAATTCGGAACCCGGGTGCCGAATTCGGCACCCGGGTTCGCAATCGCGCAGGAGTCTGCGCGATCAGCCCTGCTCGCGTAGCCAGCGCTCCAGCTCGTCGACCATCCGGTCCGGGTCGGCCACCGGCAGCGGGGTAGCCCCGGCCGCGTCAGCCACGTCGAGCAGGTCGTCGGCGGCTGCCTCACGCGCTATCTCGTCGAGCAGCGACGGGTCGCCGTTCTGCGCCGCGTCGGCCGCCCGGGCAAGCCGGGTGATCTGCTCGTCGCGCTGCTGGTGACGCTTGCGCTCGTCGGCCTGGCCGATGGTGTAACCGAGGTCGAACGTCGTGTCCAACTCCTTGCCGGAGTACATCCGGCGGGCCCGGGTGCGCTGCGCCGGCCGACGGCTCGTCGTCGGCCGCCACCAGCGGTCCGGGCGGCTCATCGCTGGCCGCCCTTCGTCTGGTCGATAAGGCGGCGCATCACGTAGGTGAGCGCCCGGGCCTGGCCGATCGACATGATGACCTGCTCGGCGAAGTGCCCCTCGATCGAGGTGAGCGACAGCATCGGCGCGGCGGCTGGGTGCAGGGCCTGGATGAGCGCGACGTCAACAATTGTTGACTCGGGCCGGTTGGTGTCGATGTGGCTGGCCCGGGAGCGGTGCTCCCGGCGCTCGGCACAGTTGCTCCGGTCGCACCACGCCGGGTGCCGGGCGCTCACTTCGCGTTCCCGAACGTGCCGGTGGGGAAGACGTACACCTCGGGGCACGCCCGCACGACGCCGGGCGCCATCGTCGCCTTGTGGGCCGTCAGGTTGGCCCGCCAGAGGGCCGCGACGGTGTCGATGCCGTGCTGCTCGCACACGTACACCGAGGCGTCCAGGGAGCCGTACAGGTCGCCATCAGCGGGGCTGAACACCTCCAGCCGCACGGTGGCCAGCTGGTCGCAGTCGGACAGAATGATGGATAGATTGCTCATGGGTCAGGACTCGCTTCCTGATCAAGGGCCCGGCCGGAGTCGCTATCTCCGAGTCCGGGCCCGCCTACTTGGGCGGGTCGGGTCCGCAGCTAGTCCGCAGGAAGTCCGCAGACTGCCAACGGTGGCCAACGGACGGACGGTCTGATTGCCCAGGTCAGGAGCGGTATCCAACGGCAGTCAACGAGCGTCAACGCACGGGGAGAGTTCGCCATGTACTTCGACTGCTGACGCGGTCGACCCGGGTTCCACCAGCGCCGGCCGGGCCGGCTCCGCGGAAGCGGGGCCGGCCCGGCCGTGTATCGCCCCCCGTAATACCTTCGCGTCCGATATATTGTCGGCGTGGACACTCCCCTACGCGAACCCACGTACCTGATCCTCACCGCGCTCGCCGGCGAGCCGATGCACGGCTACGGCCTGATCGGCGAGGTGGCCGCGCTCTCCGACGGCCGGGTGTCGCTGCGCCCCGGCACCCTCTACGGCGCCCTCGACCGGCTGGTCGACGCCGGCCTCGTCCAGGTCGACCGGGAGGAGGTGGTGGACGGCCGGCTGCGGCGCTACTACCGCCTCTCCCCCGACGGCGCCGGCACCCTCAGCGCGGAGACCGAACGGATGCGCCGCAACGTCGAGGCGGCCACCACCCGGCTGCGCCGACGGGCCGCCAGCAGCGCCGGCAGCACCGCACGGCTGGCGGGAGGGCTGGCATGACCGAGCTGGAACGGCGCTACCTGCGGCTGCTGTGGGCGTACCCGGCCGCGTACCGGCGGGCCCGGGGCGCCGAGATCGTCGGGACGTACCTCGACCTGGCCGCGCCGGGACGGCGCTGGCCCGCGCCGGCGGACGCCCTCGACCTCGCCCGCGGCGGCCTGGCCGCCCGGCTGCGCGCGGCCGGGGCCACCGACCTGCTGCCCGGCGTACGCCTCGCCGCCGTGCTGGCGTTCCTGGCCGCCACCGCGCTCGCGGCCCACTGGATGGTGCCCGAACTGCGCCCGGCGCGCCCCGAGTACGGGCTCCAGCAGGTCGGCCCGTTCGCGAGCCTGGGCGCGGTGGTCTGGGCGGCGTGGCTCGCCGCGGCGCTCGGGCAAACGCTGGCGCCGCGCCGCTACGCCCGGCCGCTCCTCTGGGCGGCGGTGCTGGCCACCGCCCTGGTCGTGCCGGTGTCGGCGGTGACCGGCCTGTCCCGGCCGCCGCTGTTCGTGGTGCTGCCGCAACTCGTCCTGGGGGTGATCGCGCTCGGCCTGCCGCCGCGGGTGCCGCACCGGGCCCGGGTTGTCCCGCTCGCCGTCGCGGTGCTGGTCGTCGTGTTCACCCAGACCGCCGTGCCTCGGATCGGCCCGATCGTCGGTTACCGCGATGTCTGGAACTTCCAGGCGCCCGTCGCGGTCGGCACGGTCCTGCTGCTGGCCGCCGTGGCCGCCGCGCTCCGCCCCGGGCGGCGCTGGGACTTCCGGGGCGGCTGGGCGCTGCTGATCCTGCTCACCCCGATCGGCCTACTCAACCTCCACGAGCTCGCCCAGCTGGGCCAGCGCAATCCGGACTGGGCCACGCTGGCGGCCACCGCGGTGGCGGTGAGCCTGCTCGGGCCCGGGCTGCTGCTGGCGGCGCTGTCCGCCCGCCTCCAGGCCGCGCCGCAACAGCCGACCCCGCCCTGCCCGACCTGCGGGTCATCCCGCTGAGCCGGCGCTGCGGTCCGGCGCCCGCGCTGGCCGCCGGAGCCGACCGGCGTGCCGACGCACCGGCCCGGGGCTGACCGGACCCCGTCCGCGCCCTACCAACTTGACCTCACAAACGAATCACCGACCTCGCTGATCGCCGCAAACCGGCGTGACCCGAGCGAGTGAGCGATTCGTTCACGACATCAAGTTGGTAGGGCGCGGAACGTACCCTCATGAGTCGCCGCAGCCACTCCGGACATCGGCGACGGGCCCGACGCCAACCGCAGAGCCGGCCGGGCCGGGCCGAGCCGGGGCGAGCGGGGCCGGGCCGAGCGGGGCCCAGCCGGTCAACCCGGCGCCGGGGGGCGCCGTCGGCGGCCCAGCGCGGCCCGCGATCCGAGCACCACCGCGGCCAGCACCAGCAGGGTCATCCCGACCGCGCCCGGTGCCTTCGTGTACGCGGCCAGGCTGCTGCCGTCCGGCAGGGTCAGGAAGGAGACCGCCGCGCAGGGCAGCACGAACCAGCGCGCCCGGGCCGGAGGGACGGTCGCCACCGCCAGCACCAGCAGCGGCCAGGTCGCGTACCAGGGGTGGAAGACCGGGGCCGCCAGCACCGTGGCCGCCAGGGCCAGGCCGGCGCCGAGCAGCGCCACCCGGGGCCGGGCCGCCGCCAGCCGGCGCACCCGCCCGGGTACGTCGTCGAGTCGACGCAACGCCGACCACGCCCACCACCAGAGGCCGGCCAGCGCCACCGCCAGCAGCACCAGCGCGACGACCCGGGCCACCGGCACGGCCGGCCACCGCGCGCCGGCCGCCTCGCCCAGGTAGTCGCCGACCAGGCCGACCGCCGTCGGCGGCGAGGTCCACTGCCGGGAGTCCCCGCTGTGCGCCAGCCCGCCCAGCCAGCCGAGGCCGAGCCCGGACAGCAGCGAGGTGACCGCCAGCACGCCGAACCCGCCGGCCGCCAGCAGCCCGGCATCGCGCGCCAGGGCCCGGACGGTGTACCGGCCGCGCACCGCGAGCAGCCCGGCGAACGGCAGCACCACCAGCGCGGTCGCCTTCACCGCCAGCGCCAGCCCGAGCAGTGCCCCGGCGACCAGCAGCGCCCGCGGCCGGCCGGGCAGCCGGACCAGCACCAGCAGGCCGAGCAGCAGCAGGCCCAGCACCACCGCGTCGTTGTGCGCGCCGGCCACCAGGTGCACCCCGACCAGCGGGCAGGCCAGCGCCAGCCAGGCCGCCCGCCGGGTCGGCACCCCGGCGGCCCGGGCCAGCCCCGGCACGCAGAGCGCGGCCAGCAGCACGCCGAGGACGGCGTACAGGCGCAGCACGGCCAACGTGCCGACCAGGCCGCCGCCCACGGTGGCCGCCAGCGCGGCGAGCAGCACGAAGAACGGCCCATACGGGGTGGGGGTGTCCCGCCAGATCGGTGCCACCGCGTCCACCCACGGGCAGCCGGCCGCCGCCACCCCGCCGGCGTACGGGTCGTGTCCCGCCGCGTACACCCAGCCCTGACAGGCGTACGAGTAGACGTCCCGGCTGCCCAGCGGGGGCGCGGCCAGCAGCGGCAGCAGCCACAGCCCGGCGGTCAGGTACGCCCAGCGGGTCGACGGGGCGCCGGCGCGCAGCGCCCACCAGCCGCCGGCCAGCAGGGCCATGCCCGCCAGCCAGCAGCCCAGCACCACCGGTGCCCGCCCGGTGCGCCACAGCTCCGCCGGACCGCCACCCGCGGTGCCGGGCAGCGCACCGCCCAGCCAACCGGCGACGGTCAGCAGGAGCGCGCCGGCCAGCCCGCCCCAGCGGACGAGCCGGGCCCGACCGGGCCGCACGTCGTCCACCGGCAGACCTTCCCTCAGTCGACGGGGGCCGGGGTGCGCTCCGCCCGAGCCGACCGTACCAACCGCACGACCGTCCAGATCATCAACAGCGTCATCAGCTGGGCCCCGGGCGTCTTGGTGTACCGGGCCAGGCCGGTGCCGTCCGGCAGGATCAGGAAGGAGGAGACCAGCGCGACCACCAGGTACCACTGCTGCCGTAGCGGTGCGGTGGCGGCGAGCACGGTCAGCGGCCAGATCCAGTACCACGGGTGCACCACGGGCGACAGCACCACGGTCAGCGCCAGCGCCAGCCCCGCGTGGTACATCGGGTCGGGCCGGCGGACCGCGCGGAACCAGAGCAGCACCAACAGCACCGCCAGCAGCACCACGGCGATCCCCCGGGTCACCGGCAGCGCGTCGACGTGCCAGCCGAACAACCGCGCCACCTGGCCGACGGTCTGGCCGACGGCGGTCGGCGGCGAGGTCCAGGCGACCGCCACCCCGCCTTCGGAGAGCCCACCGACCCAGCCGAAGTCGAGGCCGCCCGCGTAGGTCACGCCGACCACAGTGGCGACCGCCCCACCGACCACCCAGCCGCCGTCGCGGATCAGCGACCGGATCGAGAACGCCCCGGCGATCGCGGCCAGCGCGGCGAACGGCACCACCACCACGGCGGTCATCTTGATCGCGCAGGCCAGCCCCAGCAGCACCCCGCCGCCCAGCAGCGGCCAGCGCCGGCCGGGCCGGCTCGCCACCACGGCCAGGCCGGCGACCAGCACGCCCACCATCAGGCCGTCGTTGTGCGGCCCGCCGATCACGTGCATGGCGACCAGGGGGCAGGCCAGCGCCAGCCAGAGCGCCCGCGCGGGAGGCACCCCACAGCGCCGGGCCAGCGCCGGCAGCGCGTACGCGGTCAGCACCACGCCGCCCAGGGCGAGCGCCCGGAACACCACGATGCTGGCGGTCAGCGAGCCGGTCGCCTTCACCACCGCCCCGGCGATCACCACGAACAGCGGCCCGTACGGCGCCGGGGTGTCCCGCCAGATGTAGGAGATGGTGTCCAGCCACGGGCAGGGCAGCGCCGACACCCCCTGCTCGTACGGGCTGATCCCGGCCGCGAAGCTCGCCCCCTGGCAGGAGTACGCGTACACGTCGCGGCTGCCGAACGGGGCGGCGAACAGCATCGGCAGCACCCACAGCGCGACGGTGAGCAGCACCCAGCGCGCCGACGGCACCTCGTTGCGCAGCCGCCACCACGCCCACACCAGCAGGGCGGTGCCGACCAGCCAGAGCGAGAGCAGCAGCGGCCCATTCGGGCCCTGCCAGATCTTGACCGGGTTGGTACGCAGCGAGGCGTCCGGCAGCGCCCCGCCCAACCAGGCCGACACGGCCAGCAGCAGGGATCCGGCGAAACCCGTCCAGCGGGTCAGCCGCGGTTGGTCCACGGTCAGCATCTCCCGTTCGGCCGCAGGGAACTCGACACCCGGTAGTCGCCCGGGGCGGCGGCCCGGAGCGTGGTGAATCCGTCCTCGCCGGGCGCGAGGCAGCCGCCGGGGCCGGTGAGGGTGAGCCAGCGCGACCAGCGCACCCGTACCGGCACGTCACCGGGGGCGGTCACGGCGAGCCGGACCTGCGCCCGGTCGGCGGCGACCAGCCGTCCCGGCGCGCCGACCAGCGGCGTCGGGTCGACCACCGCGTACAGCCGCCAGGTGGCGTCCCGCCAGACCTCCCGCAGGTACGGCTGGCCGGCGGCGATCAGGTCGGCCTCCTCGCGACCGTACCGGTCGGGCACGCTGTCCGGGGCGACCGCCACGTAGGCCACCGCCTCCCGGCGCAGCCACCGCTGGTAGCGCTGCGCGTCCAGCCGGTCGGCGTAGAACAGCGCGTTGCGGCCGGTGTCGACCTGCCGCTCCCAGCCCCGGGCCAGCGGCACGGTCGGCGGCAGGTACGCCGACTCCCAGTGGTCGCGCAGCGGCACCACCTCGACCCGGCCGACCAGCTGGCGGCGGGCCAGCTCGTCGGCGAGCGGCCGGTAGAAGGCCGCGCCGGCCTCGGCCGAGCCGGCCCGGCCCAGGTCGTTGGTCATCCACGGCGGCTGCCACCAGATCATCGCGGCGAGCAGCGCGGCCAGCCACGCCGGGGGCAGCGCGGCGAACGCGGCGGCCACCGGCAACGCGAACAGCAACGACAGCCGGATCGCGTTGGAACCGACCGGGCTGGGCAGGTAGAACGCCGCGACCACCAGCAGCACGGTGAGCGCCGCGCCGACCCGCAGCGCCCGCCGGCGGCGGGGCAGGACGAAGAAGACCAGCACGGCCAACGCCACGTTGATCCGCATCGACTCCGCCGCGTACGGCTGGGTGCCGCCGTTGCCGAACAGCACCGCCATCGGGGCCAGCGCCACCGCCGGGCCGAGGCAGAGCACCAGGCTCTCCGCGGCGGGGCGGTCCAGCCGCCAGCCGCCAAGCAGCGGCCGGCCCGGGCCGGCGCCGCGCCGCAGGCCGGCCAGCAGCAGCGCCGCGCCGGCCAGCCCGGTGAACAGCCCGGCGACCGGGCTGGCCCAGGTGGCCAGGGCGGCGAGCAGCGCGGCGAGGACCAGCCGGACCGGCCGGGGCGGGCGCTGCGCCGACACCGCGACGCAGGCGGCCAGCCCGAGGGCCAGCCCGACGGCGAAGGTGACCCGGCCGCTGGCCAGGTTGCCGACCAGAACCACCGCGCCCAGCAGCCCGCCGAGCAGCGGCCGGCGGGCCCGGTGCCGGACCAGCAGCGCGCCGAACGCCGCCGCGCCGGCCACCGCGGCGAGCACCCCGAGCGGGCGGACGCCGACCAGAGCGCCCAGCCAGCCGGTGAACAGGCTGTAGCCGAACTGGTTCACCCCGCCGTACCAGCCCAGGTCGACCGGGGTGGCGCCGTACCGGGCGGCGAAGTCGGCGCGGGCCACCTGGGCGGCCAGGTCGGTGCCCATCGGCGGGGCGAGCAGGAAGAGCACGCCGAGGGCGGCGGCGAGCACGGCGGAGGCCGCGACCACCGGCGTCGGCCGGGCGGTCGGTTCAGGCATCCAGCACCCGTTCCATCGCCGCCCGGGAGCGCCGGCCGGTGCGCAGGTACTCGTCGAGGAACTCCCCCGGGTCCTCGCCGCCGAGCAGCCGGACCACCCCGGCCAGCTCCACGCCGTGCCGGGGCAGCTGGTCACCGGAGCGGCCCCGGACCAGCATCAGCGCGTTGCGGACCTGCGCGGCGAGCGTCCAGCCGGCGGCCATCGCGGCGGCGTCGTCCGGGTCGACCAGGCCGGCCTCGCGGGCCGCGGCCAGCGCGTCGAGGGTACGGGTGACGCGCAGCCGCGGGTGGTCGCCGGCGTGCCGGAGCTGGAGCAGCTGGACCGCCCACTCCACGTCGGACAGCCCGCCCCGGCCCAGCTTGGTGTGGGTGGCCGGGTCGGCGCCCCGGGGCAGCCGCTCGGTCTCCACCCGGGCCTTGATCCGGCGGATCTCCACCACCTGTTCCCGGGTCAGCCCGCCCGCCGGCCAGCGCACCGGGGCGATCATCGTCTCGAACTCCGCGCCCAGGTCGGCGTCGCCGCAGACGAACCGGGCGCGCAGCAGCGCCTGTGCCTCCCACACCTGCGACCAGCGGGCGTAGTACTGCGCGTACGCGGCGAGGCTGCGCACCAGCGGGCCCTGCCGCCCCTCGGGGCGCAGGTCCGCGTCGACGCCCAGCGCCGGGTCCGGGGCGGGCATGCCGAGCAGCCGGCGCAGCTCCTCGGCGACGGCGTGCGCGGCGGCGCTGGCCGCGCTCTCGTTGCCGCCGGCCGGCGGGTCGTAGACGAAGAGCACGTCGGCGTCGGAGAGGTAGTTCGACTCGTACCCGCCGAGCCGGCCCATCCCGATCACCGCGAAGCGCAGCCCGGGCAGTTCCTGTCGGGCGGCCCGGGCGGTCCGCAGCGCGGCGGCCAGGGTGGCGTCGGTGACGTCGGCGAGCGCGGTGCCCACCACCTCCACGTCCACCAGCGGCGACGCCGCCGCGCCCCGGTCGGAGCGGGGGGCGAGCCCACCGGCCCGGCTGAGCACGCCGGCGCAGGAGAGCCGGACCAGCTCCCGACGACGCAGCGCGCGGACCGCGCGGGTGGCCTGCTCGGGGTCGGTGTGCCGGGCCGCGGCGGCGGTGAAACCCTCGCAGAGCACCTGCCGGGCGCGCGGGGTCAGCTCGGCGTCCTCGGCCAGCAGCCGCAGCGCCTCGGGCTCGCGGGCCAGCAGGTCGGCGGCGTACCGGGAGGAGGAGAGCACCCGGGCCAGCCGCCGAGCCACCGGGCCGGAGTCGCGCAGCAGCCGCAGATACCACGGGGTGCTGCCGAGCGAGTCCGAGACCTGCCGGTAGTTGAGCAGCCCGCGGTCCGGCTCCGGCGCGTCGGCGAACTCGCTGAGCAGCACCGGCAGCAGGGTGCGCTGGATGGCGGCGGTCCGGCTGACCCCGCCGGTGAGCGCCTGGAGGTGACGCAGCGCCCCCGCCGGGTCGGCGAAGCCGAGCGTCTTCAGCCGGTTGCGGGCCGCCTCCGGGGTGAGCCGCAGGCCGTCGGCGGGAACCCGGGCCACCGACTCCAGCAGCGGCCGGTAGAGCAGCTTGGCGTGCAGCCGGCGTACCTCGGCGGCGTGCGCGACCCAGTCGGCGCGGAACGCCTCGACGGCGCTGCGCCCCGGCGTGGCCTGGTAGCCCAGCGCGCCGGCCAGCCAGCGCAGCGCGGCCGGCTCGGTCGGCACGGTGTGGGTGCGACGCAGCGCCTGGAGTTGCAGCCGGTGCTCGACGCCGCGCAGGAACCGGTAGCCGCGCAGCAGCGCCTCGCCGTCGGCGCGGCCGACGTAGCCGCCGGCGACCAGGGCGCGCAGGGCGGGCACCGTGCCGCCCACCCGCAGCGACTCGTCGCCGCGGCCGTGCACGAGCTGCAGCAGCTGCACGGCGAACTCGATGTCACGCAGCCCACCGGGCCCGCGCTTGATCTCGCGGTCCAGCTCCTTCGGCGGGATGTTCTCGATGATCCTGCGGCGCATGGCCCGGACGTCCTCGACCGCCTCCGGGCGCTCGGCCGCGGTCCAGACCAGCGGGGCCAGCGAGCCGATCCACTCCCGGGCCAGCTCCAGGTCACCGGCGGCCGGCCGGGCCTTGAGCAACGCCTGGAACTCCCAGGTCCGGGCCCAGCGCCGGTAGTAGGCGAGATGGCTGGCCAGGGTACGGACCAGCGGCCCGCGGTTGCCCTCGGGCCGCAACGCGGCGTCGACCGGCCAGGCCACCAGGCCGCAGACGTGGATCAGCCGGGTGGCGACGGTGGTGCCCGCGGCCAGGTCGGCGTCCTCGGCGGCCACGAAGATCACGTCGACGTCGGAGACGTAGTTCAGCTCGTCGCCGCCGCACTTGCCCATCGCGACCACGGCCAGCCGCGGTTCGGGCGTACCCTCCGGCAGCTCCGCCACCGCGATCCGGTACGCGGCGGCGAGGGTGGCGTCGGCCAGCGCGGAGAGCGCCGCCATGGTCTGTTCCAGCCCTCGCCCGCCGGTCAGGTCGGCCGCCGCGATCCGCAGCAGCGCCAGCCGGTACGCCTGCCGCAGCACCGCCACCGGCTGGCGTGACGGGGTCAGCCGGCCGGCCAGCTCCAGGTCGAGCCGGCCGTCGGCGGTGGGGGCCAGCCCGTCCGGCGCGGTGGCCAGCACCGTCCACTGGGCCGGGTTGGCGACCAGATGGTCACCGAGCGCGGCGGAGGCGCCCAGCACCGCGATCAGCCGGCGGTGCAGACCCGGGTCGTCGTGCAACGCGCCGAGCACGGTTGATCCACCGGCCCCGCCGGCCGACGACGGCGTGCTGCCCGCGCCGGTGACCGGCCCCGCGCCGCTGCCGGCGGCCCGGCGTTCCGCCTCGACCAGCCGATGCAGCTGGCGCAGCGCGAGATCCGGGTCGGCGGCGCGGGACAGCCCGGCCAGCAGCTCGGCGGCCGGCTCGTCGGCCGGCTCCTGCTCCTCGATCCGCCACAGGCCGAGCCCCTCCGGGCCGAGCAGGTCGGCGGCGCGCGCCGCGCCGTCCCCCTCCGCGAAGCCGTACCGGGCGAGGCGTCCCCTGGCCGGTCTGGTCATCTCAGTGCCCGAGCAGGGGCAGGGTCGGTCGGGTCACGTCGTCGCCCAGCTCACCGAGGGCGAGGGCGGCGAACCGGATCGCGAACGGCTGCCAGACCTCCTCCACGTCGGCCATCACCCGGTCGCAGGCCGCCACCACCAGCTCCTCGTCGTACCCCAGCTCGGCGAGCTGCCGCGAGCCGCGCGCCCACTCGGCGATCATCGCGGTGTCGCACTCGATGTGGAACTGGAGGCCCCAGGCCCGGTCGCCGAGGCGGAACGCCTGGTGCGGGTAGCGGGTGGAGGCGGCGAGCAGGGTGGCCCCCCGGGGCAGCTCGGTGATCTCGTCGGCGTGCCACTGGAGCACGTCTGGGATCAGCGGCACGTACCGGAACAGCGGGTCGCCCTCGGCGGCGTCCCGCTTGCCGACCACGCCGGGGCCGATCTCCGGGCCGGACGGGCTGCGTTCGACCAGGCCGGCGTGCGCCATGGCCAGCAGCTGCGCGCCCAGGCAGACGGCGAGGGTCGGCACCCGGTGCCGGACCGCCTTGCGCAGCAGGCCCTCCAGCGCCGGGAACCAGGGCGCGTCGGGTGTGCCGTCGGGGCGCGGGTACGCCTGCTGGTCGCCGCCGAGCACCACCAGCGCCGCGTACCCCGCGAGGTCGGCGGGGAGCTCGTCCCCGGCGTACGGGCGCAGCACCCGCAGCTCGAGGCCCCCCTCGACCAGCCACTCCCCCAGCCGGCGGACGTCGTCCGTCGGGTCGTTCTCGATCACCAGCGCGGTTGCCACGCCGTCGAGGCTAACGGGTACGCCCGTCCCCGCTCGGAACGGCTCGGCCGGGCCCGGTGACGGCGGTTAGGCTCGACCGCTGTGATCACCGACGAGAGCGTGCTGCGCCCACCCGTCCTGCGCCCCGGCGACCCGGTGCTGCTGGTCTCTCCGTCCGGCCCCACCCGACCGGAACGGGTGGCGCGGGGAGTGGAACTGCTCACCGGTTGGGGGCTGCGGCCGGTGCTGGCGCCGAACGCGTACGCCCGGCACGGCTACCTGGCCGGCGACGACGCGCTGCGGGCGGCCGACCTGAACGCCGCGTTCGCCGACCCGGAGATCCGCGGGGTGATCTGCACCCGCGGCGGCTACGGCGCGCAGCGGGTGGTCGACCTGATCGACATGGCCGCGGTACGCCGCGACCCGAAGGTGGTGGCGGGCTTCTCCGACATCACCGCCCTGCAGTTCGCGCTCTGGCGGGGCGCCCGGCTGGCCGGCGTGCACGGGCCGGGCGCGGCGTGGCTGGACGACCGCACCCCGCTGCACTCGGCGCAGTCGCTGCACGCCGCGCTGATGACCACCGAGCCGGTGACCGTCGCCGCCGTGGCGGAGGAGGAGACGTACGCCGTCCGGGCGCCCGGTCGCGCGGAGGGCGTCCTGCTCGGCGGCAACCTCTGCCTGGTCACCGCCTCGATCGGCACCCCGGACATGCCGGACCTGACCGGCACGGTGCTGTTGATCGAGGAGGTGCAGGAGCCCCCGTACAAGGTCGACCGGATGCTCACCCACCTGCGCCGCGCGGGCGCGCTGGACGGCGTCGCCGGGGTGGCGGTGGGCCAGTTCACCGACTGCGCCGACGACTGGGACACCACCGTGGTCGACGTGCTCACCGACCGCCTCGCCGACCTGGGCGTGCCGGTCCTCGGCGGCCTGCCGATCGGCCACGGCCCGGGCCAGCTCACCGTCCCCGTCGGCACCCCGGCCGTCCTCGACGCGGACGCGGGCACGTTGACCGTCGCGCCGGCGGTCCGCTGACCACCCATCCGGGTGTGTCCCGGCGCTGGCTTCGCAGACCCGCAGCAAAAGGTGAAAATCCGTCGGTACGGTCGGTAAACCGGCCATACCGGCTCGGACCCGTCGGCGGCGACGCGGATCACCCGACAGTGCGGAGGCAACACCATGAGGCATCGGAATGCGCTGCGGCTCGCGGTGGTGATCGGCTCGCTGGTCGCGGCGACCCTCAGCGCCGGCCAGCCCGCGCCGCTCGCCCAAGCCGACGGCCAGGCCCAGGCCGACGGCGGCGGTCATCGTCCGCCACCGCCACAGCCGCCACCACCGCCACAGCAGCCGCCGCCGACGGCGGGGATGCCGCAGGACGCCTGGGCGTGGACCCAGCTCACCCCGGCCGGCACCCAGGTCAGGTTCGCCACGCCCGCGCCCACCTGCCCGATCCTGGTGGTCACCACCGGCACCCAGTCGGTACGACGCCAGATGGTGCTGGAGAGCACGGTGGGCCTGTTCCCCAGCACGGCCACCGTCTGCACCCGGCTGGTCCCGCCGGCCGCCACCTCGGCGCGGATCGACGTGCTGACCAGCCCCGCCACGGTGCGCCCCAACGTCAACGGAACCGTCCCCCTGCCGGACTGGACCCAGCCCGGGGCCACCACCGTACGCCCGACCAACATCGCCGAGATCGGCGACACCGGCTGCCGGATCCCGGCGGGGGGGCTGGGCCAGACCTGCGACGGGCAGCCGTGGAACTGGCCGCTGGAACGCGTCGCGACCAACGCCGCGACCAGCCCGGTCCCGCCGAACCTGGTCGTCCACACCGGCGACTACATCTACCGGTCCCGGCCGCAGCAGCAGCCGGCGCCGCTGTGCGGCGGACCGGGCACGAGCCTGAGCCCGCACACCTGGGGCTGCCTGGTCACCGACTTCTTCGAGCCGGCGGCGGACCTGCTGGCGCAGGCGCCGTTCGTGTTCGTCCGCGGCAACCACGAGACCTGCGGCCGGGCCGGCCCGGTGTGGTTCCGCTACCTGGCGACCACGCCGAGCCTGACCGCCTGCAACGGCCCGAACCCGGAGGACTACAGCCCGCCGGTACGGATCAACGCGGGGACCCTGGGACTGCTGCTCATGGACACGTCCTGCGCCGGCGACGAAGCGCCGGCAACCTGCGACCAGTCGCACCGGGTCGCCACCTACACGACGCAGTTCAACCAGGTGAACAACGCTCTCGTCCAGCCGGGCGACAACTTTCTGCTCAGTCACACACCGATCTGGGCGATCATCCGCCAGACCAACGGCAGACCGATCTGGATCGACCAGGACCTGGAGACGGCCGTCGCGTCGACCACCGGCGGCATGCTCGACCCGCGGATCAACCTGATCCTCTCCGGCCACATCCACCTCTACCAGATGCTCGACTTCGGCACTGCCACGCCCCGCCGCCCGCCGCAGGTGACCGTGGGCGACTCGGGCACCGAACTCGACGTCAAGAACTGGCAGGACGGCGCCATGATCGGCCAGCTCGTCGACGGCCTACCGGTGGGACACCTCATCACCCTGCAGACGTTCGGCTACGCGGTCCTGCGCGACGTCGGCGCCACCTGGAACCTGCGCTTCTTCGACCAGTCCGGCACCGTGGTCCCCGGCACCAACTGCAACCTCGTCAACGCCCAGTTCCCCAACTGCATCTAGCCGGAGCGCCCCCGCCGCGCACACTCACCAGGCGGTTGATCAAGGGGTTTGCGTCGCGAGAGCAGGCACTCCGCGACGCAAACCCCTTGGTCAACTCGGCTGGGGCCAGGGTCAGGGGGTCAGGTGGGCCAGGGGGCCTTGTTCCAGGGCTGCCCAGAGGGTGCGGTCGGGGGTCATGGTCAGGCCGTGGGGTTCCGAGTTCGGGGTGGGCAGGTCGTACTCCTCGATGTGGCCGGCGGGGTCGAGGTGGCCGATGCGGTTCGCGCCCCACTCGGTGAACCAGCAGCCGCCGGCCGGGTCGGCGACGACGGCGTGCGGGCGCGCGGTCCGGTCCGGCAGCGGAAACTCGGTGATCGCGCCGTCGACGGTGATCCGGCCGAGTTGGCCGGCGGCGATCTCCACGAACCAGAGCGCGCCGTCGACGCCGAGGGTGATGCCGACCGGGCCGGCCGCGTCGGTCGGCAGGGGGTGCAGCCGCACCCGCCCGTCCAGGCCGATCCGGGCGATCGCGTTGGCCTGGTTGAGGGTGCACCACAGCGCCTCGTCGGGGCCGACGGCGAGCATCGACGCGAAGGCCCCGGTCACCGGCAGCGGAAACTCGGTCACCCGCCCGTCCAGGGTCACCCGGCCGATGGTGTCGCGGTTCATGGCGGCGTACCAGAGGGCACCGTCCGGACCGGCGGCGATGCCACACGGGCCGCTGCCGGCCGGCAGCGGCACCGAGCTGGTGACGCCCCCGGTGGTGACCCGGCCGAGCCGGTCGTCCCCGGAGCGGGTGTACCAGAGGGCCCCGTCCGGGCCGGTCGTGATGATCAGCGGACGGCTGTCGGCGGGATCGTCGTGGTGTACCCGCGTCTCCCCGTCCGGCCGCACCCGGGCCGTCCCGCCACTTCCGGCCAGGGTGACCCAGAGCGCCCCGTCCGGCGACGTCTCCCCCGCGCAACGGCTTTCCGCAGGCTCGTGACGGGGCGATTGCCAGCTGGTTCATAGGGTCGCCACGGGTTGCCTCCAGGTCGGGTGGTCACCGTGGGTGATGTCATCGCACCAACACTGCAACCGACCGGAGGACCGATGTCCCGCACGATGTCGAAGAAGCACCTGCTAGCCGGCCTGGCCGCCGCCGGAGTACTCGGGGTGGGGATCGCCGCTCCCGCCTTCGCCGGGGACGCCACCCGGACGCCGAGCACCAGCAGCAGCACCGATCAGGGCGGTACCGGCCAGGGCACCGACCGGCAGCAGGAGCGGGCCGACCGGCAGGGCGAGTTCGCCGAGGCGCTGGCCAAGGAGCTGGGCGTGCCGACCGAGAAGGTGACCGCCGCGCTGGAGAAGCTCCGCGAGCAGCACCAGGGCGACCGGCCGCAGCGCCCGACCGGCGAGGACCGGCAGGCGAAGCTGACGGAGCGCCTCGACCAGGCGGTCAAGGACGGCAAGCTCACCCAGGAACAGGCCGACGCGATCGAGAAGGCCGTCGACGCGGGTGTCTTCCCGGGCCCGGGCGGTCCGGGCGGCCGGGGCGGCCACCACATGCGCTGGGGCGCGGGCGGCAACTGACCCGGTGGCCCCGCCGGGCCCGGGCCGGCCGACCCTCTCCCTCCTGGCCGGCGCCCGTCGTCCGGCGGAGCCACCGCACCCCCACAGCGGCGGCCCCGCCGGTCGTACCCGGTGGGGCCGCCGCACCCCTCAGCTCGGCCGTGGCCCCGCGCGGCCCGGCCCCCGGCGGGTCACGCCCCGGTGGGCGGGGTGAAGACGCCGAGCCGGTTGCCGGCCGGGTCGACCAGGTGGGCGGAGACCAACCCGCTCGGCGCGGTACGCGGCGGCGACACCACCTTGCCGCCGGCCGCCTCCGCCCGGCGGCAGGCGTCCGCCACGTCGGGGACCTCGGCGTAGAAGATCGCGTACGGCGGCTGCCCCTCGGTGGCCCGGATCGCGCCCCCGATCCCCTGCTCCCCGCCGGCCGTCGTCACCCGGTACGACCCGGCGGGGCCGCCCTGCTCCTCGAAGCTCCACCCGCACAGCTCGCCGTAGAAGCGCTCGGCCTCCTCCGGGCGGTCGGTGCCGATCTCGAACCAGGTGATGGGCGTGTCGGACATGGTGTCTCCCTGTGGGTCGTCGGGTTGAACCGTCACCCCCCACTCTCGGCCCGGCCCGCGACAACCCCCTGTCGGTGTTTAGGCCAGGGTGAGGGCGCGGACCCGGTCGTGCGGGATGTCCAGGTCACCGGGGCGCAGCTCCCGGGTCACCGGCTCGGCCAGCGCGCGCACCGAGACGATCCGGTCGGTGCGGAAGCAGCGCAGCCCGTCGCGCAGCCGGCACCAGGCCAGCAGGTACCAGTGCGTCCGGTTGCCCAGGTAGCCCAGCGGCTCCACCTCGCGTACCGAATCGGCGCCGGCGCGGTCGGCGTACGTCAGGCGGAGCACCCGGCGGGCGGAGACCGCGTCGGCGACGGCGGCCGGGACGGGCGTGGCCGGCCCGCCGCCGATCAGGTGCACCCGGTCGGCCAGCCGGCGCGCCTCGGCGGCGGCGGGCGGCGGCAGCACGGCCAGCAGCTTGCGCAGCGCGGAGCCGGCGGCCCCGGCGAACGGGCCGCCGCCCAGGCGGTGCAGCGCCAGGGCCATCGCCACCGCCTCGATGGGGGTCAGGTTGACCGGAGGCAGGGTGTGCGCCCGGTCGAGCGCATAGCCGCCGGTGCGACCCGGCTCCGCCCAGATCGGCACCCCGGCGGCCTGCAACGCGCCGATGTCCCGCTCGACGGTGCGGGTGCTCACCTCGAACCGCGTGGCCAGCCAGCGGGCGCTGCGCGGTCGCGGCGACACCGCCCGCAACTCCTCCACCAGGGCGTAGAGCCGATCCGTCCGGTTCACTCCCGCAGGCTAACCCGGGGGTACGACGGCGCTCAGGCGATGCAGGCGCAGACGATCAGCGCGGCCCCGAAGTGGCTGGCGGCGCTGAGCAGATCCGCAAACACCGGCCGCCTCCCGCCCTCGCCGCGCGGCGGCGTGCCGGCGCGGTGCCGCAGACGATAGCGGCACCGCACCGCCATGATCTAGAGCGAGAGGTAGCGCTGCCGCTCGTACGGGGTGACCTCGCGGCGGTACTGCTCCCACTCGGCCCGCTTGTTGCGCAGGAAGAAGTCGAAGACGTGCTCGCCGAGCACCTCCGCGACCAACTCCGAGCCGGCCATCACGTCGATCGACTCGGCCAGGTTCTCCGGCAGCGCCTCGTAGCCCATGGCCCGGCGCTCGGCGCTGGACAGCGACCAGACGTCGTCCTCGGCGCCCGGCGGCAGCTCGTAGCCCTCCTCGATGCCCTTCAGGCCGGCGCCGAGCAGCACCGCGTAGGCCAGGTACGGGTTCGCCGCCGAGTCCAGCGAACGGACCTCGATCCGGGCCGAGTTCGGCTTGCCGTACGCCGGCACCCGGACCAGCGCGGACCGGTTCAGGTGACCCCAGCAGACGTACGCCGGGCTCTCGGTGATCCGGTCCGGCAGCGCCAGCGGGAAGAGCCGCTTGTACGAGTTCACCCACTGGTTGGTGACCGCGGTGTACTCCCGGGCGTGCATCAGCAGGCCGGCGATGAACGACTTGGCCACCTTGGAGAGCTTCATCGGGTCGCCGCCGTCGTGGAACGCGTTGCGCTCCCCCTCGAACAGTGACAGGTGGGTGTGCATGCCGCTGCCCGGCTGGTCGGTGAAGGGCTTCGGCATGAAGGTGGCCTGCACCCCGGTGGAGAGCGCCACCTCCTTCACCACGTGCCGGAAGGTCATGATGTTGTCGGCGGTGGTCAGCGCGTCGGCGTAGCGCAGGTCGATCTCCTGCTGGCCGGGGGCGACCTCGTGGTGGCTGTACTCCACCGAGATGCCGATCCGTTCCAGCGCCAGCACCGCCTGCCGGCGGAAGTCCCGGGCCACCGCGTGGGTGGTGTGCTCGAAGTAGCCGCCGGTGTCCACCGGCACCGGCACCGACCCGTCCTGGGGCCCGTTCTCCAGCAGGAAGAACTCGATCTCCGGGTGGGTGTAGAACGTGAAGCCCTTCTCGGCGGCCCTGGACAGCGCGCGGCGCAGCACGTGCCGGGGGTCGGCCCAGGACGGGGCGCCGTCGGGCAGCAGGATGTCGCAGAACATCCGGGCGCTCTCGCCGCTGACCCCGCCCTCGAACGGGAAGACCTGGAAGGTGGTCGGGTCGGGCATGGCGACCATGTCCGACTCGAAGACCCGGGCGAAACCCTCGATCGCGGAGCCGTCGAAGCCGATGCCCTCCTCGAAGGCCGCCTCCAGCTCAGCGGGCGCGACCGACACGCTCTTGAGCGTGCCGAGCACGTCGGTGAACCACAGCCGGACGAAACGGATGTCCCGTTCTTCCAGCGTGCGGAGGACGAACTCCTGCTGACGGTCCACTTCAACACCTCGCGACACTGTTCTCCGCCACCGGTCGGACCGGCCACGCGCCTGACCGACCAGTGTCCATCGACCTCGTTACGCCGACGTTACGCGCTCGCCGGACACGGCGTGCGGCCGTGTCCCACCTACGCCGGTGTCGGGCGGTCCGCCGGTGTCGGGCGCCGGTGGCTGGGGCAAGATGAGGGCATGCCCACGCTGCGTCTCGCCCTGTCGCAGGTCAACCCGACCGTAGGCGACATCGCCGGCAACGCCGACCTGGTCCGCGCCTGGGCCCGCCGGGCCGCCGACGCCGGCGCCCAACTGGTCCTCTTCCCCGAGCTGATGCTCACCGGTTACCCGGTCGAGGACATGGTCTTCCGGCGCTCGTTCGTCGCGGCGTCGCAGGCCGCCCGGGACCGGCTCGCCGCCGACCTGGCCGCCGACGGGCTGGGCGACCTGCCGGTGCTGGTCGGCTACCTGGACGCCGACGGGCCGCCGCAGGTGAGCGCCGACGCCGAGCCGGGCCGGGGCGCCCGCAACGCCGCCGCGCTGCTGCACCAGGGCCGGGTGGTGGCCACCTACTTCAAGCACCACCTGCCCAACTACGGCGTGTTCGACGAGGACCGCTACTTCGTGCCGGGCGACATCCTCACCGTGGTCCGGATCGGCGGGGTCGACGTCGCGCTGACCATCTGCGAGGACCTGTGGCAGGCCGGCGGCCCGTTCGCGGTGGCCCGGCAGGCCGGCGTCGGGCTGGTGCTCACCATCAACGGCTCGCCGTACGAGCTGAACAAGGACGACGTGCGGCTGCCGCTGGTCCGCCGCCGGGCCGCCGAGGCCGGCGCCACCATCGCGTACGTGAACATGGTCGGCGGCCAGGACGAGCTGGTCTACGATGGCGACTCGATGATCGTCGGTGCCGACGGCGCCCTGCTCGCCCGGGCGCCGCAGTTCGTGGAGCACCTGCTGGTGCACGACGTGGAGCTGCCCACGGCGGTGGAGCCGGCCGGCCAGGGCGAGCAGTTGGCCGACGACATGCGGATCGTCCGGGCGAAGATCAGCGACATCCTGCCGCCCGCGCCCGCCGGGCAGTCCGCGACCGGCGGGATCATCGAGCCGGTCGCCGACGAGGCCGAGGTGTGGCAGGCGCTGGTGGTCGGCCTGCGCGACTACGTCGACAAGAACCGGTTCCCGTCGGTGGTGCTCGGCCTCTCCGGCGGCATCGACTCGGCGGTGGTGGCGGCCCTGGCGGTGGACGCGCTCGGCCCCGACCGGGTGGTCGGCGTGTCGCTGCCCAGCCAGCACTCGTCGGAGCACTCCCGGGAGGACGCGGCCGAGCTGGCCAAGCGCACCGGGCTGGACTACCGGGTCGAGCCGATCCAGCCGATGGTGGACGCCTTCCTGGCCAACCTGTCGCTGTCCGGGGTGACCGTGGAGAACCTCCAGGCCCGGGTGCGCGGCGTGCTCCTGATGGCGCTGTCGAACCAGGAGGGCCACCTGGTCCTCACCACCGGCAACAAGAGCGAGCTGGCGGTCGGTTACTCCACCCTCTACGGCGACTCGGTCGGCGGCTACAACCCCATCAAGGACGTCTGGAAAACGCTGGTCTGGCGGCTGGCGAAGTGGCGCAACGCGGAGGCCGCCGCCCGCGGCGAGACCCCGCCGATCCCGGAGAACTCGATCGGCAAGCCGCCGTCGGCGGAGCTGAGCCCGGGCCAGCTCGACAGCGACACCCTGCCGGAGTACGACGTGCTCGACCCGATCCTGATCGGCTACGTGGACGGGGACCTCGGCCGGGACGGGCTGATCGCCTCGGGCCACGACCCGGCGGTGGTGGACAAGGTGCTGCGGATGGTGGACCTCGCCGAGTACAAGCGGCGCCAGTCCGCCCCCGGCACGAAGATCTCCATCAAGGCGTTCGGGCGGGACCGTCGCCTGCCGATCACCAACCGCTGGCGGGAGCACGGCTGAGCCGGTCCGGGCCGCGCGCCGGCCCCGCCGGGAGTGAAATCCTGCACTCGACCCTGCCGCCCCGCCGCGTCCCGGTGCGACGATCGCGGCAGAACCCGGGGACCGCGTGCGCGGCCTCGAGGAAGGGAGACAGTGATGGTGGAATCCACCCCGACCGAGGTGACCGCCCTGTACGGCGGGCCGGCCACCCGACGGGTACGCACCCGCGACCTGATCGCCGCCAAGGAGCGCGGCGAGCGCTGGTCGATGCTCACCTCGTACGACCAGTACACCGCCGGGATCTTCGACGCCGCGGGCATCCCGGTGCTGCTGGTCGGCGACTCGGCCGCGAACAACGTCTTCGGCTACGAGACGACCGTGCCGGTGACCGCCGAGGAGCTGCTGCCGCTGGTCCGCGCGGTGGTCCGCGCCACCCGGCAGGCCCTGATCGTCGGCGACCTGCCGTTCGGCTCGTACGAGGAGGGGCCGACGCAGGCGCTGCGCACCGCGGTGCGGTTCATGAAGGAGGGCGGCTGCCACGCGGTGAAGCTGGAGGGCGGCCGGCGCTGCGCCGAGCAGGTCGCCGCGATCACCGGTGCCGGCATCCCGGTGATGGCGCACATCGGCTTCACCCCGCAGAGCGAGCACGCGATCGGCGGCTACCGGGTGCAGGGGCGCGGTGACGCCGCCGACGACGTGATCGCCGACGCGCGGGCGGTGGCCGAGGCCGGCGCCTTCGCGGTGGTGCTGGAGATGGTGCCGGGCGAGGTGGCCAAGCGGATCACCGCCGAGCTGCCGATCCCGACCGTGGGCATCGGCGCCGGCCCGGACACCGACGCCCAGGTGCTGGTCTGGCAGGACATGGCCGGCCTGCGCACCGGCAAGGCGCCGCGCTTCGTCAAGCGCTACGCCGACCTGGCCGGCACCCTCTCCGAGGCGACCCGCCGCTTCGCCGACGAGGTCCGCGGCGGCGAGTTCCCCGCCCCCGAGCACACCTTCTGAGGTGTAAGACATCCCAGGACGTACGAGTGTCAAGTAGCGGGTTCGGCGGTGTGGTGTGGCCAGGCGGTCGTCTCGTTGTAGGGCGTGCCGGTT